>AP017424.1:6418012-6740942 GCA_002355495.1 Streptomyces laurentii | reverse complement strand
CGTCCGGCCCCGGGCGCACCGGCCGCGCCGGGGATCGCGGGGCCCCCGGCCGCTCCGGCGGCCTCGGCGGCCGGCTCCGGGGGCATCAGCCGCTCTCCCGGCCGCGCGGCGCGGGCTCGCCGTTGACGTAGCGGCCGAGCGCGGTGAGCGGGAAGACCTGCCGGTAGAGGTGGTAGTTGATGGAGAAGTCCCAGGGGAATCCGGTGCCGGTGAACTCCGGCTCGTCCCAGGAGCCGTCCGTCCGCTGCCGCTCGACCAACCAGGTGACACCGCGCCGCGCCGCCTCGGACTCCCGCTCGCCGGCCGCGAGCAGCGCGAGCAGCGCCCAGGCGGTCTGGGAGGCGGTGGAGGTGCCCTGTCCGACCCAGTGCGGCATCCGGTACGAGCGCAGGTCCTCGCCCCAGCCGCCGTCCTCGTTCTGGACGGAGCCGAGCCAGGCGACGGCCCGCCGGATCGCCGCGTGCGTACGGGGCAGTCCGGCCGCGACGAGAGCCGGCACCACCGACCCCGTGCCGTAGACGTAGTTGACGCCCCAACGGCCGAACCAGGCGCCGGTGGGCTCCTGTTCGGCGAGCAGCCAGTCGACGCCCCGCCGGGTGCGCGGGTCATCGGCCCGGCCCTCGTAGGCGAGCATCTCGACCACGTGGGCGGTGACATCGGCCGAGGGAGGGTCGATGACCTCGCCGAAGTCGCAGAACGGCAGCCGGTTGGGGAAGGGGCTGGTGTTGTCGGCGTCGAAGGCGCCCCAGGCGCCGTTCTTCGACTGCATGCCGAGGTTCCAGCGCACTCCGCGCGCGACGGCCGCGTCCCGCTGTTCCGGGTGGGGGTGCTCGACCCGGCGGAGCGCGAGGACGACCTCGGCGGTGTCGTCGATGTCGGGGTAGTTGTCGTTGTGGAACTCGAACGCCCAGCCGCCCGGCGGGAGTCCGGGGCGCCGGACGGCCCAGTCGCCCTTGCGGACGATCTCCTCGCCGAGCATCCAGTCGGCGGCCTTCACGAGCGCGGGATGGTCGGCCGGGACGCCCGCGTCGGCGAGCGCGATGGTGGCGAGGCAGGTGTCCCAGACCGGGGACTGGCACGCCTCGATCATGCGGGCGCCGTCCTCGCGCCAGACCGCGAAGCGGTCCAGGGACGCGAGACCGGCCCGCATGACGGGATGTCCCAGGTCGTAGCCGAGCAGATACAGGGCGATCACGGAGTAGACGGCGGGTGGCTGGATTCCGCCCCAACATCCGTCATTTTCCTGGCGTTCGACGATCCAGCGCGCGGCGACGTCGGTGGCGATCTTCCGCAGCCGGCGCGGGGCGATCTTCCGGTAGAAGTGCAGCCCCTTGTCGAGGCGTTGGAAGACCCCGTCCCAACTGGCCGCCGGGGCCATGGGCCTGACCGGATTCGGGCGGGCCGGGTCGGTGTGCAGCTCGTCCAGCGGGAACGGGGCGGGCCGCACCGGCCGCTTGGCGGAGACGACCGTGAGCGGCACGATCGTCTGCCGGGCCCAGCAGCCGAAGTCGTAGATGTTGAGCGGGAACCAGCGCGGCAGGAAGACCATCTCGGGCGGCAGTTCGGGCAGGTCGTCCCAGCGCCACCAGCCGAACAGGGCCAGCCAGATCCGGGTGAAGACCCGGGAGGCGGCGATGCCGCCCTCGCCGCGGATCCAGGTCGCGGCGCACGCCATGTGCGGGGCGTCCGGCTCGTCGCCGGCGAGCCGCAGGGCGACGTACGCCTCGATGGTGGTGGAGAGTTCGCCGGGCCCGCCGTGGAAGGTGGCCCAGGTGCCGTCCTCGCGCTGCTCGCCCCGGATGAAGAGAGCCGCGGCGCGGGTGGTCTCGGGGTCGAGGATGCCCAGGAACTGGCGGAGCAGGAGGTCCTCGGCGTCCATGGTGACGTTGGTCTCCAGGTCGCCCTTCCACCAGCCCTCGTCGTCCTGGCGGCCGAGGAGGTGGGCGATGGAGCGCTGGGCGGCGCGCTCGGCGGCCTCGTCGAGGTCGCCCGCTCCGATGCCGGCGGGCGCGTCGCCGGCCGTGGTGGTCGTCGCGGCCGTGGTGGTCGCGGTCGTGGTGGTCGCGGTCGTGACCGCGTGCGTCGCCGTGGCGGTCGTCGCGCCGGTGACAGTCGTCGCGTCCGTGAAGGCCGTGCCGGTATCGCCGTCGAGCCCGGCAATCCCGCTGGAATCGGTGGAATCAGTGGTCGTGTCGCTGGCCGCGGTCGCCCGGGGTCCCATGGCCCCGGCGTTCCCGTCGGTCGTCGCTGTCATGGCGTCCCCTTCGTGCAGTTCAGTGTGCTTCCGCGTACTTCTGCTTTCTCGGGTCTGCCGTCGGCCGGTGCCCGATGACACCGGCCGGCGACTGCGCAGCTATATCAGAGCGATGGCGATCATCTCTTCCGTACGACGACGAAATCGGCCAGTGCCACGAGCTGGTCCCGGACCTGCTCCGGGAGCTCCACCTCGTGCAGCGCGCGGACGGCGACGGCGTGCTGGCGGCGGGCCTCCTGGGAGGTCCACTCGCGGCCGCCGGCCTCCTCGATGAGGGCGGCGCGGGTGGCGAACTCCTCCTCGGAGAACGAGTCGAACTCGCTGCTCTTGGCGTCGGCGGCGAGCAGCTCGGCGAGCCGCTCGGAGGCCGGGCCGCCCGCCGCGAGGGCGGCGACGACCGGCAGGGACTTCTTGCGCTGGCGCAGGTCGCTCCAGGTCTGCTTGCCGGTGGACTCCGGGTCGCCCCAAATGCCGAGGAGGTCGTCGACGGCCTGGAACGCGAGGCCCAGGTGGTAGCCGTACTCCTCCAGCTTGTCGGCGGTGCGGTCGTCGGCGCCGCCGAGGACGGCACCGATGGAGACGGCGCAGGCGATCAGGGCGCCGGTCTTGTTGCCCTCCATCTCCAGGCACTCCTCGACGCTGACGCGCTCGCGGTGCTCGTAGGAGATGTCCTGTGCCTGCCCGTCGATGAGCTTGCGGGTGGCGATGGTCAGCCGGCGGGTGGCGCGGCCGGCCTCGACGGTGCCGAGCTCCAGCAGCAGCTCGTTGGCCAGCGCGAACATCGCGTCGCCGACGAGGATGGCCTGGGCCGGGCCGTGCACCTTCCAGACCGTGTCGCGGTGGCGGCGCTGCTCGTCGCCGTCCATCAGGTCGTCGTGCAACAGCGAGAAGTTGTGCACGAGCTCCACGGCGACGGCGCCGACGACACCGACCTCCGGGGCGGCGCCCGCCGCCTCGGCCGAGATCAGCGCCAGCGCGGGCCGGACGGCCTTGCCGCTGTCGGCCTCGGTCGGGTTGCCCGCGGCGTCGATCCAGCCGAAGTGGTAGGCGGCCACGGTGTCCATGGGCGGCGCGAGGCGGTCGATCGCCGCCCGCATCACGGGCGTGGACAGGGCGCGGCCCCGCTCCAGCAGCGCGGCGACGTCCGCGGTGTCGACGGCCGGATTCCCCGGGGGCACAGTCGGCACGGTTTCTCCTCTAGTTCCGGTACTCACACTCATGCCGCCTCCTGCAGCGGATGGTCATAGGGGCGGCCGAGTGCGCCGAGCGCGGCGCTCGCGGCGGTGAAGCCGCTGCGGACGGCGCCCTCCATGGTCGCGGGCCAGCCGGTGGCGGTCCACGCGCCGGCCAGGTACAGGCCGGGCGCGCGGGTACGGGCGCCGGGGCGGAGCAGGCCGACGCCGGGGGTCGGGGCGAACGTGGCCGCGCGTTCGCGGGTCACGAAGAAGTCCCGGATCCCGGCGCCGCGGGCGGCCGGCAGCAGCCGCTCCAGCTCGGGCAGATAGCGGGCGCGCAGCGCGGCGACCGGCTCGTCGATGTCGTCCTGGGCGGCCGACTGGGAGACCGCGAGGTACTGGCCGGGGCCGGTGAGGCCGGACGACTCGGTCCGGTCGAAGACCCACTGCACCGGCGAGCCGAGCGCGGTGAAGAAGGGCTGCCGGAGCACCTTGCGGTCGTAGACGACGTGCACGTTGAGGATGGGCGCGGTGTCGATGCCGAGCAGCCGGCCGGGCTCGTCCAGGGCGCCGTCGGGCAGCAGCGCGTGGGTCTCCCGCTGCGGTACGGCGAGGACGACGGCGTCGGCCCGCAGGGTCTCCCCCGGCATCTCGACGGTCCAGGTGCCGTCGTCGGCGCGGCTGATCCGTTCGGCCTTGGCGCGCAGTTCGGTGCGGACGCCGACGGCGTCGAGGGCCTTGCGGGCGAGGGTGTCGTGCAGCTCGCCGAGCGGGACGCGGGCCCAGCCGATGTCGGCGGCGCCGTTGTCGGAGAGCAGTCCGGTCTTGAAGACCATCGCGGCGAGGCCGAGGGAGGCGTGCGGCGCGGTGGCGTTGAGGGTGGCGACGCCGACCAGGTCCCACAGCGCCTCGATCGTGCGCGCGGACTGGCCGTGGCGGCGCAGCCAGTCGCCGAAGGCGACGTCGTCGAGAGCGGGGTCGGCCGGGTCGAGCCCGCGCAGGGCGAGCGCGGCGCGGCCGACGCTCGCGCGTTCGGCGAGCGACAGGTGCGGATAGGTGGCCAGGCTCCACCCGAGGTGCAGGGGTACGGGCAGGCCGGTGCGGCGCAGCCGGCCGAGCCGCGGTCCGCGCGGATGGCCGACGTCGAGCACGGGGACGTCGAGCCGCGGCTGGACGGGGGCGAGGTGGGCGCCCTGGATCCGGTCCAGGAACCACCGGTACGCGGTGCAGCAGCGCAGGTAGACGTGCTGTCCGTTGTCGACGGTGAGGTCGCCGCGGCGGAACGAGAACGCGAGGCCGCCGAGCCGGGGCCGGCCTTCGAGCAGGGTGACCCGCACGCCGGCCTCGGCCAGTCGAAGCGCGCTGGTGACGCCGGCGAGCCCGCCGCCGACGACGACGGCGTGCGGGCGGCCGTCACCAGGGGGTGCCGCGCCGGCGGCACCCTGGGCGCGGCTGGTGTCGTCTGCGGTCACGCGGTCTCCTCCCGTGAGTTCCCTGGCTCCCCTGGCCCGCCTGCGGCGGCGGGCTCCCGGAGCGGTGCGTTCCCCACCCCGGAAAGGGACGCGGAGGCGGCGGCCCGGGTTGCCCGGGCGGGCCTCACGCGGGCCTCCTGACCGTACGGCGGGAGACATGGCGGGCGTCGAGGCCGGACAGGCCACGCACCGCGACGTACGCCTTCTCGTGACCGGGCAGCGAGACCCGGCCGCGCAGGACGGCGGCGGGGTCGCGGGCGATGCGGTCGAGCAGCCGGCGGTAGATGCCGGCCATGGCGGCGACGCAGGCGCCGCTGCGCCGGTCGAGCATCGGCAGGAGCCGGTAGCCCTCGGCGAACAGGGCGCGGGCGCGGCGGACCTCGAAGTGGACGAGTCCGGCGAAGTCGGCACCCGGGGACGGGGTGCCGGCGGCGAAGCCGTCGGAGCAGCCGAACTTGGCGAGGTCCTCGGCCGGCAGGTAGGTACGGCCGCCCAGGGCGTCCTCGCGGACGTCGCGCAGGATGTTGGTGAGCTGCAGGGCCAGGCCGAGGGTGTCGGCGTACTCGGCGGCCTTGGCGGCCCGCTCCGTGCCCGGGGCGCCGGGCTGGGTGCCGAAGACGCCGAGCGACAGCCGCCCGATGGCGCCGGCCACGCAGCGGCAGTAGACCTTGAGGTCGTCCCAGGTCTCGTAGGTCCGGCCGTGGACGTCCATGAGGACGCCGTCGATCAGCTCGTCGAGCCCGCCGAGCGGGATCGGGAAGCGGCGGGCGGCGTCGGCCAGGGCGACGGCGACCGGGTCGGTGTCGTCCTCGTGGACGCGGCCGGCCCGGATACGGCCGAGCAGGGCGCGGGTGGCCTCCAGGCGCTCCTGCTTCTCGGCGGGCGGCAGCGGGCCGTCGCCGATGTCGTCGACCCGCCGCGAGAAGGCGTACAGGGCCGACATGGCCTGGCGCTTCTCGGTCGGCAGGAGCCGGATGCCGTACGCGAAGTTCCGGGCCTGCTGCCCGGTCACCGCCTCGCAGTAGCTGTACGCGGCCTGGACCGGCGCGGACGGCTGGGACTGTCCCTCCACTGTCCGGTTCACCCCTCTCTCCGCGCCGCGAGCAGGACGGCGCCCGCCCGGCGCATCACACTCGGTTTGGCGGCCTTCGGCGGCCCGGGCAGGACGTCGTAGCCGGCGTCGGCGATCGCGTCGAGGGCGGCGTACCCGCCGGCGGTGAAGCCGGCGAGGAGCAGCCGGAGCCGGCCGTGGACGCTGCCGACGAGCGGGGCACCCGCGTCGAGCAGGCCCCGGGCGCGGTCGGCCTCGAAGGCGATCAGGGCACGCACGGAGGCCCCGGCCGTGGGACGGTCCAGGTCGTCCTCGGTGACGTGAAAGCGTTTCAGGTCCTCGGCGGGCAGGTAGATCCGGTCGCGGCCGAGGTCCTCGGCGACGTCCTGGAGGTGCTCGACGATCTGGAGCGCGGTGCAGATCGCGTCGGAGCGGCGGATCCGCTCGGGAGTGGCGGTGCCGGTAAGGGCGAGGACGAGCCGGCCGACGGGGTTGGCGGACAGCTCGCAGTAGGCGAGCAGGTCGTCGTAACTCTCGTAGCGGCGGACCAGCTGGTCCTGGCGGTTGGCGGCGATCAGGCCGAGGAAGGGCGCGGGGTCGAGCCGGTGCCGGGCGACGGTGGGACCGAGCGCGCGCAGCAGGGGGTGGTGGGCGGGGCCCGCCACGGGGTCGAACACCCGCAGGAGGTCGGCCTCGAAGGCGTCGAGGAGGACGAGCCGGTCCTCGGCCTGTTCCGGGGCGACACCGAGGTGACGGGCGTCGGCGCCGCCGGGCGCGAGGTCGCCGTCGCCGATGTCGTCGACGAGGCGGGCGAAGCCGTAGACGGCCATGAGGTCCTGGCGCCATTCCCGGGGCAGGAAGAAAGGAGCCACGGGGAAGTTCTCGTCCGCGGCCTTGCCGAGTGTGGTGCGCGAGGAGGCGTCGGAGCGCACCTGCCGGGTTCCGGTCACCGGCCGCTGCCCGACGCGGGGACGGCGACACCCTCGTGGAGCCGGAGATTCTGCGTCATGGCCGTCACATCTCCCGTTCTACACCGCGGACACAATCCATCCTATTTCGGACACGCCGCCCCGCCCCCCGGCCATCGCCCGGTGGTGGGCGCCGAGGGGAATGCCCCTACTTGCCGCGAAACAGACCGGTACAGCTTACGTGGTAGGCAATCCCGGTCCGTGACGGGGGGTCGCCCCCAGGGGGCAACGCACGCGGGCACGCCAACCTTCCCACGAAAAGCGGAAGTTGATCGATTCGTGACCTTCAGGGGGCACGGGTCCCTGAGACCACCATCGCCAGGGTGGACTCCACGACGTCGTCGCGGCGCTGGGCGGTGAGCCGGCGCAACGGCCCTTCGAGGAGCAGCAGCGACAGCCCGTGGACGGCCGACCAGGCGGCGACCTCGGCGGCGGGCCGGGGGGCGCGCGGGGGGCGAGCGGCGGCGGCCACGGCGTCGAGGGCGTCGGTGAGCAAGCCGAAGGCCCGTACTCCCGCCCCGGCGGGACCGTGCTCCGAACCGCCGCGCCCCGCGGCCGGACCGGCGGCCCCGCCGGCCGTCGCGCAGTCGGCGTCCGTGTCGGTGTCGTGGGCGCTGCCGGCAGGGCCGCCCGGTTCGGTACGAGGGGCACTGAAGGCGGAGCGGTACAGGCCCGGCTGCTCGACGGCGAAGGCCACGTACCCCCGGCACAGCGCGGCCAGCCGGGCCTCCGCGGAGAGCGGGGAGCCGTCGGCGCGCTGACGGGCGACGGCGTCCTCCATGGAGTCGGCCAGCGCATGCCGGGCGTGCTCGCGGACGGCGGCGAGGAGCGCGCCGCGGCCCTCGAAGTGCCGGTAGGCGGCGGTGGGCGAGACGCCGACGCGGCGGGCGGCCTCGCGCAGCACGACCCGCTCGGGGCCGCCTTCGGTGGCCAGGTCGACGGCCGCGCCGATGAGGGCGTTGCGCAGGTCGCCGTGGTGGTAGGTCTTGCCCACCGAGATCGCTGCCATGGGGGTCATCCTGCCCGATGTTGACCGCATGAACATTCCGCCGGGGAGCATGACGCGCAAAAACCGGACGCACGGACTCCGGGTATCCGGAGCCGCACGCCCCCCGGCCGGGAGGGCGCGAACGGCGACCGCCCCCGCCGCGGAACGCGGCGGGGGCGGTCGAAGGCGGGGAGCCGGCATGCCCGTCGGGGACTACTTGCCGGTCTCACGCTCGTAGGCCTTGATGACCTCGTCGGTCGGGCCGTCCATCAGGAGCTCGCCCCTCTCCAGCCAGAGCACCCGGTCACAGGTGTCCCGGATCGACTTGTTGCTGTGACTGACCAGGAAGACCGTGCCGGCCTCCTTGCGCAGTTCGCGGATGCGCTCCTCGGAGCGGATCTGGAACTTGCGGTCACCGGTCGCCAGCGCCTCGTCGATCATGAGGACGTCGTGCTGCTTGGCGGCCGCGATGGCGAAGCGGAGCCGGGCACCCATGCCGGACGAATAGGTCCGCATCGGCAGCGAGATGAAGTCGCCCTTCTCGTTGATTCCGGAGAAGTCGACGATGTCCTGATATCGGCTCTTGATCTCCTCGCGGCTCATGCCCATGGCCAGGCCGCCGAGGATCACGTTGCGCTCACCGGTCAGGTCGCTCATCAGCGCCGCGTTGACACCCAGCAGCGAGGGCTGGCCGTCGGTGTAGACCTTGCCGTGCTCGGTGGGCAGCAGGCCGGCGATGGCGCGCAGCAGGGTGGACTTGCCGGAGCCGTTGGTGCCGATGAGGCCGATGGCCTCGCCGCGGTACGCGGTGAAGGAGACACCGCGTACGGCGTGCACCTTGCGGACGCCGCGTTCCTTCTCGCCCTTGCGGCCCTTGAGGATCCGGCTGAGGGCGGCGGTGGCGCTGCCCTTGCCGCCCGCGCCGCCGTTGACCCGGTAGACGATGTGGACGTCGTCCGCGATGACCGTGGGCACCCGGTCCTGGTTCGTGTCAGCCACGGCCGTACCTCTCCTCGGCCTTCCAGAAGTAGACGAAGCCGCCCACGCCGATGACCAGCGACCAGGCCAGGGCGACCAGCCAGACGTGCGGGGGCAGGTTGGAGCCGCCGTACCCGTCGATCAGCGCGAAGCGGATCAGGTCCATGTGGATCGCGGCCGGGTTGTACTGCAGCAGGTTGGCGATCCAGCCCGGCTTGTCCTTCAGCATCACCGGGATGGAGAACATGACGCCGGACGCGTACATCCAGGTACGCATGATGAACGGCATCAGCTGGGCGAGGTCGGGGGTCTTGGCACCCATCCGCGCCACGACCATCGCCAGGCCCGCGTTGAAGACGAACTGCAGCAGCAGCGCGGGAACCAGCAGCACCCAGCTGAGCGAGGGGTAGCTGCCGAAGGCGACCGCGACGCCGGCCAGCACGATCATCGAGAACAGCAACTGCTGGAGCTGCTGGAGCGCGAAGGAGATCGGCAGCGAGGCGCGCGGGAAGTGCAGGGCCCGGACCAGACCGAGGTTGCCGGAGATCGCCCGGACGCCCGCCATCACCGAACTCTGCGTGAAGGTGAACACGAACACACCGGTCACGAGGAACGGGATGTACACGGAATGCGACATACCGCGGTCCGCGCCGATGATCACGCCGAAGACCAGGTAGTAGACGCCCGCGTTCAGCAGCGGGGTCACCACCTGCCACAGCTGGCCGAGCTTCGCCTGGCTGTACTGGGCGGTGAGCTTCGCCTGGGAAAAGGCCAGGATGAAGTGGCGCCGGCCCCACAGCTGGCGGACGTACTCCCCGAGGCCCGGCCGGGCACCGCTGACCGTGAGACCGTGCTTCGCGGCCAGTTCGGCCGGACTCAGGCCGGAGTCGACGGACGGCCGGGCGCTCGTCGCGACCCCACCGTCCTGGGTTGTGTCACTCACAAGTCGAAAACTTTCGTGTTCAAGATGCGCGGCAAAGTCGGGTACCACGATGTCAGACGACCGGTGGGCGTCCCATCCGGGTCAGCCGCCACACCGTACGCCACCCCATGGGACGTCGCGGACCGCAGGGGACCTTCCAGCCCGCCCGGAAGCCGCCGAACCAGGCCTTGAGGGCGGGAACGGAGGGCCGCCGGGCCAGCGTGAGGAGCAGCCAGACGCCGAGATAGACCGGCACGAGGAGTGCGGGAAGGTTGCGACGGGCCAGCCACACGCGGTTGCGGGCCACGTTGAAGTGGTACGTCGCGTGCCGGGACGGCGGGGTGGTGGGGTGCAGCAGCACCATGTCGGAACGGTAGTCGATCATCCATCCGGCGTCGAGCGCCCGCCAGGCGAGATCGGTCTCCTCGTGCGCGTAGAAGAACGCGTCGGGCAGACCGCCGACTTCGGCGAACACCTTGGTGCGCACCGCGTTGGCGCCGCCCAGGAAGGTGGTCACCCGCGACGAGCGCATCGGGTCCGAGGCGCGCAGCCGCGGCACGTGCCGGCGCTGGGTGATCCCGGTCTCCGGGTCCGCGATCCGGAAGCTGACGATGCCCAGCTTCGGGTCCGCGGTGAACGCTTGGCGGATCAGCTCGCCGGTGTCGGTGTTGGCGAGCAGCCCGTCGTCGTCCAGGAAGAGCAAGGCGTCGACGTCGGTGCCGCCGGGGCCGAACGCCTCGATGCCGACGTTGCGGCCGCCGGGGATGCCGAGGTTCTCCGGCAGGGTGATCGAGCGGACGCCCGCGGGCAGCCCGGGGATCTCGACCCCCTGGCCGACCACGACGACCTCGATGGGGTCGCCCTCCTGCCGGGCGACGGAGTCGAGCAGGGCGCGCAGGTCGTCGGGGCGGTTGCCCATGGTGATGACGACGGCGCCCAGCTTCATCGGTCGGGTCATGGTGCCGGTCCTCACTTGAGCCTGCTGGACGCGAGGATCGACACCAGGTGCAGCACGGTCTGGAGCAGCGCGATGCCGGCCAGTACGGCGACCCCGAGCCGGGTGAAGTACAGGTCGCCCCGGAGCTGGTCCACGATCGCGAGGACGAGGATCAGCAGCGACGCCTCGATGCCGAGGATCAGCCGGTGGAACTTGAACGCGGCGGCGGCCCGGCGGGCCAGCGCCACACCCGAGGAGCGCGGCTCGGCGGCCGACTCCTTGACCGGCGGCAGTCCGCCCTGGTGCCGGGCGACGCCGACGAGGTCGGTCTCCGCCTTGATCAGGATGGCGCCGAGCGCGGCGAGGGTGCCGAGGAAGGCCCACAGCCAGTCGATCCGGCCGCCGCCCCACAGGTCGGCGGCGCGCAGGCCGAAGCCGACCAGGACGGCGGCGTCGCACAGGTAGGCGCCGACCCGGTCGAGGTAGACACCACCCAGCGAGAACTGCTTCTTCCAGCGGGCCAGCTCGCCGTCGACACAGTCGAGCAGCAGGTAGAGCTGGACGGCGACGACACCGAGGACCGCGCCCCAGACGCCCGGGAGGAGCAGCGCCGGAGCGGCGAGCACGCCGGCGATGGTCATCAGGTACGTCAGCTGGTTCGGGGTCACACGGGTGTTCGCCAGCTGCCGGGTGATCCGTATCGAGATCTCCCGCATGTAGAGGCGGCCGCCCCAGTGTTCGCCGCTGCGCCGGTCCTTCACACCCGGGGGGTGGACGACCGGACGCAGCTCAGCTACCGATGGTTTGTGCATAGTCGGCGTATGCGTCCCTGATCTCGTCGGCGGACAGGTCGAGGTGTTCGAGGATGGTGTAGCGCCCGGGGCGGGTCTGCGGGGCGAACTCCACGGCGCGGACGAACTCGTCCACGGTGAAGCCCATCTCCTCCGCGACCACGGGCAGGCCGTGCCGGCGCAGGGTGGCGACCATCTTCGCGGACTCGTCGCGGGCCCCGCGCAGGTGCATGGCGAAGGCGGCACCGAGGCCGCACTGCTCGCCGTGGCTGGCGGCACGCGTCGGGTACAGCAGGTCGAAGGCGTGGCTGATCTCGTGGCAGGCGCCCGAGGAGGGGCGGCTGTCGCCACTGATCGACATGGCGATGCCGGACATCACCAGGCCCTCGGAGAGGGTGACGAGGAAGTCGTCCTCGCCGACGCCGCCGGGGTGCCGGAGCACCGCCTCGCCCGCGCTGCGGGCCATGGCGGCGGCCAGACCGTCGACCTTCTCGCCGGTCTCGCGGTGGGACAGCTCCCAGTCCGCGATGGCGGAGAGGTTGGAGATGGCGTCACCGATGCCGGAGCGGACGAAGCGCGCCGGGGCGTCCCGGATCACGTCGAGGTCGATGACCAGCGCGATCGGGGTGGGCACCCCGTAGGAGCCGCGCCCGTTGTCGTTGTCCAGCGTGGAGATCGGCGAGCAGATCCCGTCGTGCGACAGGTTGGTCGCGATGGCCACCAGCGGCAGTCCGACCCGGGCCGCCGCGTACTTGGTCACGTCGATGATCTTGCCGCCGCCGAGCGCCACGACCGCGTCGTACCGCTTGCCGCGCATGGCGTCGGCGAGCTTGACGGCCGCGTCGATGGTGCCGCCGGAGACCGGGTACCAGTCGGCGCTCGGCAGCTCGGGGGCGAAGCGGTCACGCAGCTTCAGGCCGGAGCCGCTGCTGATGGCGACCGCGATCCGCCCGTTGCTGGAGATCCGCTGGTCCGCGAGGAGCGCGGACAGGTCGTCCAGCGCCCCTCCGCGGATGTCGACGACGACCGGCGACGGAATGAGCCGGGTCAGTACTGGCACGCGATGTCCCGGCCCTTCGCGAGGTCGTCGTGGTTGTCGATCTCGACCCACTTGACGTCGCCGATGGGGGCCACGTCGACGGTGAAGCCGCGGTTGACCAGCTCCTGGTAGCCGTCCTCGTAGTACAGGTCGGGGTCGCGCTCGAAGGTGGTCTTCAGGGCGTCGGCCAGCTCCTCGGCGGCCTCGGCCTCGATGAGGGTGACACCGATGTACTCGCCGGTCGCGTCGGCCGGGTCCATCAGCTTGGTGATCTTCTGGACGCCCTTGCCGTCGGCGGTGACGACCTTCATCTCCTCGTCGGCGAGGTTCTTCACCGTGTCGAGGGCGAGGATGATCTTCCGGCCCTCGCCGCGCGCGGCGAGCAGGGTCTTCTCGACGGAGACCGGGTGCACGGTGTCGCCGTTGGCGAGGATGACGCCCTGCTTCAGGACCTCACGGGCGCACCACAGGGAGTAGGCGTTGTTCCACTCCTCGGCCTTGTCGTTGTCGACGAGGGTCAGCTTGAGGCCGTACTTCGACTCCAGCTGCTCCTTGCGCGCGTACACGGCCTCCTTGCGGTAGCCGACGACGATCGCGACCTCTTCGAGGCCGACCTCGGCGAAGTTCTTCAGCGTGAGGTCGAGGACCGTCAGCGAGCCGTCGCCGGCCGGGTCCACGGGCACGAGGGCCTTCGGAAGGGTGTCGGTGTAGGGGCGCAGACGCCGTCCGGCACCGGCTGCCAGTACGAGGCCAATCATGCTGTCTCTCCTTCGTCGTGTACGGCGGGCGCCCCGGAGGAGACCCAGAAACGGATCGACTCCACGAGCGCCACGAGACCCACGGCGACCGCGAGAACGGTCAGGGCCGTGGTGAGGTCATTGCCACGGTTCGCCAGCAGGGCGGCGAGGGCGGTCACCACGAGCGTGCGTCCCTCGTGGCCGCCGAGGACCCGCACCAGCCAGGCGGGCGGTGCGCCGGCGTTGCCGCGAATGCGGTACACCGTGTCGTAGTGATGGTAGGCGACCGCCGCGACCAGCCCGAATGCGGCCGGAAGGGCCTGGGCGGCGTCGGACCTGGCGGCCAGGACGAGGATCGTGCCGTACTCGGCGGCCCGGAAGACCGGCGGGACGAGCCAGTCGAGCGTGCCCTTGAGCGGGGCGGCGACGGCCTGCCCGGCCAGGAGGACGTACGCGACGGCGGCGCACACCGTGGCCCAGCCGGGACCGGTCACGGCGGCGCACACGAGCACGCAGGCCGCGCCGATCAGGGCGAACAGCGGGGCGACGAGTCCCTTGGCCCGGCCGCGGCGGAACATCCGGGCGACGCCCGAGGCGAGCGGGCCGGAGTCGGCGAGGTCGGCGAGGGCGCGGGCGGCCCGGTCGGTGCGCGGGGCCTTGCGGCCCAGCGAGCGCAGCAGCCGGCCGGCGGTGGTGTAGCAGGCGCCGAAGGCGCAGCCGATGATCAGCGCCCAGAAGACGATCCGGGGGCTGGTGACGGCGGTGAGGACGGCGATCATCGCCCAGCGCTCGCCGATCGGCAGGATGATCATGCGCCGGGCCCAGACCGTCCAGCCGACGCTGTCGAGCCGGCTGGACACGCCCAGGCTGGTCTTGGCGGTGCTGCCCGCGCTCGCGGCGTCGTTCGTGTTCGCCTCGTTGAAGGCGAAGTCCACGACGTGGCGGCAGGTCATCAGGACCATGGCGCCGAGCGCGAGGGCCCACACGTCGTCGCCGCCGCGGGCGGCGCCGAGCGCGAGACCGGCGTAGAAGGCGTACTCCTTGGCGCGGTCGAAGGTGGCGTCGAGCCAGGCGCCCATCGTCGAGTACTTGAGCGCGTAGCGGGCGAGCTGCCCGTCCGTGCAGTCGAGGACGAAGGAGACCAGCAGCAGCACACCGGCGGCGACGAAGCCTGCGCGCTCGCCGGTGGCGGCGCAGCCGGCCGCGATCAGCGCGGTGAGCAGCGAGGCGGTGGTGACCTGGTTCGGGGTCAGGCCGCGGCGCGCGCACCAGCGGGCGATGTAGCGCGAGTACGGGCTGATGAAGAAGGTCGTGAAGAAGCCGTCGTGGGCCTTGACCGCGGAGCGCAGCCGTACGGCCTCGTCGTCGACGGCCTCGACGGCGGCGCGCGCCTCGTGGCGGGCCGCGGGAGTCGTGGGCACGGCGGCGACGAGGGTGCCGAGCTGCGGACGGTGGACGGCGGTGCCGTCGGCGTCGAGCGCGTCGGCGACGGAGTCGGGCAGGCTGCCGGCGGTCTCCCGGGCGGCGGCCGGGGCGCCGCCGGGCGCGGTGCCGTACGCGACGGGGGCGGCCGGCGCGGTCCGCTCGGCCGCGGCCAGGGCGCGGGTCAGGGCCGGCCGGGCCTCGGGCTGCGCGGTGAGCGCGCCGGGCGCGGTGGCGGCCGGGAAGCGGGGGTCGGTCAGGGCGAGCCGCAGCGCGTGGGTGTGGCCGACGAAGCGGGGGTCCACCAGGGCGACCCGCTCATCGGCGGGTACCCGGGCGAGCAGCGTGCCCGTCTCGTGGGGACCGGACGCGATCTCGACGTCGAAGCCGAGGGACCGCAGATCGGCGTCGAGCGACGATCCGGGTACCGGCGGGCCGGTGAGGATGGCGGTCGACAGGGCGAACTCACTCCTTGGAGCTGACGGACGGGCCGGTGGAACCCACGACACGACGCCGGGCTCGGCAATCCGGCCCGGTGCCGGGCGGCGGCACGTCGGCTGAGGCTATCGGATGACGGAAGCGCGAATTCACCGAGGTTTCGCGGTACCGCCTCCGCACGGCCGCCCCACCGTCGAACAGGTGAGCCGACCCCGCTGCCCACATCATGGGTGATCAACCGTCCGGGTCACAAAAACCGGGTCCGCGCGCGCGGCCGTCCGCCCCGGCGACGATGATCGGCCACATGACGACTCGAATCGTATCCCCGCAGGTCAGAGCATATGACAACGGTGTTCAGTACCGTGTTGCACATACCCCCCACCCGTAGTTCACTGGCGAATCGGAGCACCGGACGACGACACGATCGGGAGGCCTCGCCATGGGGGCTGGACACGACCACGGACACAGCCACGGCGGCCCGCCGCCGACCGGCACCGCGGCCGCCGCCTACCGGAACCGACTGCGCATCGCGCTCGGCATCACGCTCTCCGTCATGGTGGTGGAGATCGTCGGCGGCCTGCTCGCCGACTCGCTCGCGCTGATCGCGGACGCGGCCCACATGGCGACCGACGCCCTCGGCCTCGGGATGGCGCTGCTCGCCATCCACTTCGCCAACCGGCCGCCGAGCGGCAACCGCACCTTCGGCTACGCGCGGGCCGAGATCCTGGCCGCGCTCGCCAACTGTCTGCTGCTGCTCGGCGTCGGCGGTTACGTCCTCTTCGAGGCGATCGAGCGGTTCCTCGAACCGGCCGAGACCAAGGGCGGACTCACCATCGTCTTCGCCGTGGTCGGCCTGGTCGCCAACATCGTCTCGCTGTCCCTGCTGATGCGCGGGCAGAAGGACAGCCTGAACGTGCGCGGCGCCTACCTGGAGGTCCTCGCCGACGCGCTCGGCTCGGTGACGGTGCTGGTCGCCGCGGGCGTCATCCTGCTCACCGGCTGGCAGTACGCGGACCCGATCGCCTCGCTCGTGATCGGCCTGATGATCGTGCCGCGCACGGTGAAACTGCTGCGGGAGACGCTGGACGTGCTCCTGGAGTCGGCCCCCAAGGGTGTCGACATGGCGGAGGTCCGGGCGCACATCGTGGCCCTGCCGGGCGTCGAGGACGTCCACGACTTGCACGCCTGGACGATCACCTCGGGCCTGCCGGTGCTGTCCGCGCACGTGGTGGTGACCCAGGAGACGCTGGACACCGTCGGCCACGAGCAGATGCTGCACGCGCTCCAGGGCTGCCTCGGCGCGCACTTCGACGTCGAGCACTGCACCTTCCAGCTGGAGCCGGCCGGTCACGCCGCGCACGAGGCCAGGCTCTGCCTGTGACCGGCCGATGCTGCTAGCCTGTGCCACCACGTCGTACGGTTGCGTATCGACGTCACAGGACATCGGCAGGGAGAGGGGCTGAGGTTGATGACCGCCGCGGTGGAGGACGCCCGCAGGGGCGCCACACGGTCCGACCTTTCGCTTCCTTCGGGTCACCGGCCTGCCTGATCTCGTCCGAGAGACGCCCCTGGGCCCCTTCCCGGAACCCTTCCGGATGCCCGGGGTGTCCCCGCACGGCCGGGGCCCCTCCTGACAAGGGGTTTCCCACGTTGTCCGATCACGACAGCACCCAGCACGACCCGAGCGTCCCGCGTGACGCTTTCTTCACCCTGCACCACGGCCTGCCGCGGCAGGCCCCCGGCTCCGACGCCACCACCCGACGCATGCTCGAAGCGGCGGGCCCGCTGCCCGAGCGGCCGCGCGTGCTCGACCTCGGCTGCGGCCCGGGCCGCTCCTCGCTGCTGCTGGCCGCGGCGGGCGCCGAGGTGACCGCCGTCGACCTGCACGAACCGTTTCTGGACGAGCTGCGGGCGGCCGCCGCCGCGCAGGGGCTCGGCCACCGGATCCGTACCGTACGGGCCGACATGGGCGCGCTCGACCTGCCCGACGCCTCCTTCGACCTGGTCTGGGCCGAGAGCGCGGTCTTCGCCCTCGGCTTCGACCGGGCGCTCGCCGAATGGCGCCGGCTCCTCTCCCCCGGCGGCACCCTCGTGGTCACCGAGTGCGGGTGGACCACCGAGGAACCGTCCGCCGGGGCCCGGGCCTTCTGGGATCCGCACTACCCGCTGCGGACCGTCGCCGCGAACACGGCGGCGGCCGTCACGGCCGGCTACCACGTCCTCGGCGTCGTCCCGCAGCCGGAGAGCGACTGGGACGCGTACCTCGCACCGCTCGGCGAGCGGGCCGACACGATGGACACCTCCGTGCCCGGCATGACCGAGGCGGTCGCCGCGGCCCGCGCCGAGATCACCCTGCGCCGGGAGCACGGCGGCGACTACGGCTACACCGGCTTCGTGCTGCGCCCGGCGGACCCGCGCTGGCGGACCCGCGCGGAGACGGCCGCCGATCATCCCGTCGTACGCGAGATCCTCACGGCGGCCTTCGAGACCCCGGCCGAGGCGGGGATCGTGGACGCGCTGCGCGCCGACGAGGAGGCCTGGCTGCCGGGGCTCGGCCGCGTGGCGGAGGCGCCGGACGGCACGGTCGCCGCGTACGCCCTGCTCACCCGCTGCCGGGTGGACGGCGTCCCGGCGGCGGCGCTCGCGCCGGTCGCGGTGGCCCCCGCCTACCAGCGCACGGGCGCCGGTCAGGCCGTCATCCGGGCCGCCCTGGACGCGGCGCGGCTGAGCGGGGAGCGGCTGGTCCTCGTACTCGGCCACCCCGCGTACTACCCGCGCTTCGGATTCGTACAAGCGTCCGTGTACGGGATCCGGCCAGCCTTCGCTGTTCCGGACGAAGCGATGATGGCCCTGGATCTGGACGGTTCCGGAGCCGTCGCCGGGGGCACGATCTGGTATCCCGCGGCTTTCGGGGTCTGAGCGCCGGCCCGCTCCCGCCGTTCCGGGGCGTACTCCGGAGTGGCGGGAGCGGCCATGTCCGGCCGCCGAAGTGCGGACAAGCCGGTTTTGTACGGCAGACTGAGCTTGCCCCCAGGGCGAGGACCAAAGCGAAGGATGGGTATGCCGACCACACCAGTCACCCTGGCTCACAGTTCGCCGAGCGGCCTCGGGCCGGTCTCGGCCGAGGAGCCGATCATGCTCGAACTGGTCGACGAGGCCGGCGTCACGATCGGTACGGCGGAGAAGCTCGCCGCGCACCAGGCGCCGGGGCAGTTGCACCGCGCCTTCTCCGTCTTCCTCTTCGACGAGGCCGGACGGCTGCTGCTCCAGCGCCGGGCGCTCGGGAAGTACCACTCCCCCGGTGTGTGGTCGAACACCTGCTGCGGCCACCCCTACCCGGGCGAGGCGCCGTTCGCGGCGGCGGCCCGGCGCACCTACGAGGAGCTGGGCGTCTCGCCGTCGCTGCTCGCGGAGGCGGGGACGGTCCGCTACAACCACCCGGACCCGGCCTCGGGCCTGGTGGAGCAGGAGTTCAACCACCTCTTCGTCGGCCTGGTGCAGGCGACTCCGCTGCCGGACCCGGAGGAGATCGGCGAGACCGCCTTCGTGACGGCGGACGAGCTCGCGGAGCGGCACGCGGCCGTACCGTTCTCCGCCTGGTTCATGACGGTGCTGGACGCGGCGCGTCCGGCGATCAAGGAGCTGACGGGGCAGTCCGGGGGCTGGTGACCCGGACGGGCCCGGCCTTCCGGGCGGCGTCGAGGCGAGGCCGGGGTCCGCGGACCCCGGCCTCGCCGGTTTCCCGGCTCTCGGGTCTCTCGGTTTCCCGGCATCCCGGAGGCTCGGGGCACGCCAGGAAGGCCCCGGCTGCGGCCGGGGCCTTCACGCGTTCTCGGGAGGCGGCGGGGACGGTGCGGGTCGGGGCGCGGGCGGCCCTCAGAGGCCGGCCGGGCCGGGGACGCCCGGGACCGGGAGGCCGGGCGCGTACAGGCCCGGCGCGGGGGCGGACGAGCCCGGCGCCTCGGCCGGCGCCCGGAGCCCGGGGGCGGGCGTCCGTTCCGGCACGGAAGCGGCGGGCGGGATGTGCGAGACGGCGGGGGCCGTGTCCGCGGGGGCCGGGCCCGGGACGAACGGATTCAGGGGCAGCGCCGCCCAGATGATCTTCCCGCCGCTCGCGGTGTGCTCCACGTCGCAGGACCCGCCGGCCTCGCGGGCGATCTCGCGGACCAGGAGCAGCCCGCGACCCCCGGTCCGGCCGCAGTCGGCCTCCAGGGCCTTGGGGCGGTAGGGGTGGTTGTCCTCGACGGACACCCGGATCCACTCCGCCCCGATCGCCACCTCCACCGCTATCTCCGGGGAGAGCAGCGCCGCGTGTTTGACCGCGTTGGTGACCAGCTCGGAGATGATCAGGAGGAGTCCCTGGACGGTGTCGTCGTGGATCGGGACGTGCTGCCGGATCAGGAGGTCGCGAACGGCGTGCCGGGCCTGCGGCACGGACACGTCGACCGCGGGAGCGGTGAAGCGCCAGACCCCTTCGTAGGACGATGGCCGGACGGGTACGCTCCCGCGGCTCTCCATAGTCCGGCTCCCACCCTCGTGCTCGATTGTCGCCACGGGGTCGAGTCTTGGGAATCGCGGGCGTCCGCTCCCCCCACTGACCAGAAGTCGACACTTATAGGCCGCTTTCTGATCGGGTGAGTATGCCAAGGTCAGTTGTTCGACTGTTCCTGATCTGCGGTCGACTACTTCGCAGGCGGTGGCGCTGGTGTGACCATACTGACGATCCGGCGGCCGCCCACACCCATCGCCACCAGGCCGAGTCCGTCGAAGAGCAGCGCCAGCGAGAAGAACGTCCCCAGCACGTACAGACTGCTGTGCGGCCAGTCCACGAGCACCAGGATGCCGAGCAGCAGCCCGAACGCGCCCTGGAGCAGCGTCCAGCCGAACTGCGGTCCGCGCACCACCACGCTGCCGACGAGCCGGAACAGCCCGCCGGTGAGGAACAGCAGCGCCGCGAACATGGTCAGCGCCTCGGCCGACTCCACCGGGTAGCGGATGACGATGATCCCGGCCGCGATGTTCAGCGCCGCGACCACGGCCGCCAGCCAGAAGTAGCGGGTCCCGCGCGACGCGACGGCGTGCGCGAGACCGACGACCCCGCCGATCAGCAGCAGCCAGCCGAAGAGCAGCATGGAGGTGAGGGTGGCGACCCCGGTGTAGATCAGGCCGACGATCCCGCCGGCGATGAGCAGGGCACCGAGCCCCGCGAGCAGTCCGAAGTTCCGGCTGAGCCGTTTGCCCTCCCGTGTCATCTCCGCGGCGGCGTCCGGCGGACCCGTCTCCGGGCCGGGGTGCGTCTTCCTGCGGACCATGGGCGTACCTCCTCGCGCCCCCTTCTTGATCGTACGTACGGGGTGCCCGGATAGCATCCGGCGCATGGAGCCGCAGCTGACCGTCCGCGTCGCCGACGAGGTCGCCACCGTCGTCATCGACCATCCCGCCAAGCGCAACGCCATGACCGCCGGCATGTGGCGGTCGCTGCCCGGCCTGCTCGCGCCGCTCGCCGCCGACCCCGCCGTCCGGGCGCTGGTGCTCACCGGCGCGGGCACCACCTTCTGCGCCGGCGCGGACATCTCCACGCTGCGCGAGCCGGGCGACGAGCAGCAGACGCTGGCCGTGCAGGCGGAGGAGGCGCTGGCCGCGTTCCCGAAGCCGACGCTGGCGGCCATCCGCGGCTACTGCGTCGGCGGCGGCAGCCAGCTCGCCGCCGCCTGCGATCTGCGCTTCGCCGAGGAGGGCGCCCGTTTCGGGGTGACCCCGGCGAAGCTCGGCATCGTCTACGCGGCCTCCTCCACCCGGCGGCTCGCCGCGCTCGTCGGACCCTCGGCCGCCAAGTACCTGTTGTTCTCGGGCGAGTTGATCGACACCGAGCGGGCGCTGCGCACCGGGCTCGTCGACGAGGTGCTGCCGGCCGGCGAACTCGACAAGCGGGTCGCCGAGTTCACCCGTACCCTCGTCTCCCGCTCGCTGCTCACCCAGGCGGCGGCCAAGGAGTTCGCGGACGGCCGCACCGACCGCGACGCCCACTGGGCCGGGCAGACGCACGGCAGCGGCGACACCGCGGAGGGTGTCGCCGCCTTCCTGGAGCGGCGCCCGCCGCGCTTCACGTACGGGCGCTGAAGCCCCGGCGTACCACCGGCCCCGGGCCTCAGCCCTTCCGCGACTCCAGCTCCTCGACCGGCACACCGCGCCAGTACGCGACGACCTCGGCCGGCGCCTTCTCCGGCGATCCGGCGTCGTACGGGGGCTGCGGGTCGTACTCGATGAGCAGCTGGATGGTCTGCGCGGCCGTGTCGCCCGCGATCCGGCCGATCAGGTGCAGGGCCATGTCGATGCCGGAGGAGACCCCGGCCGCGGTCACGTACTTGTCGTCGAACACCACCCGCTCGCCGGTCGGCTCGGCGCCGTACGCCCGCAGCTGGTCGTACGTCAGCCAGTGGGTGGTGGCCCGCCGGCCGGCGAGCAGCCCGGCGCCGCCGAGGACCAGCGAGCCGGTGCACACCGAGGTGGTCCAGGTGCTGGTGGCGTCGACCGTACGGAGCCAGTCCTGAATCTCCGGGTCGCCCGCCGCCGTCCGCGCGCCAGGGCCGCCCGGGACCAGCACGAGGTCGGGGTGCGGCACGTCCGCGAGGGCCCGGTCGGCGACCAGCGCGAGGCTGCCCTGGTCGTTGCGCACGGGGCCGGGCTCCTTGGCCACGAAGACGGTCTCGGCGCCGGGGAGGCGGCCGAGGAGTTCGTAGGGGCCGACGGCGTCGAGCGTGGTGAAGCGGTCGTAGAGGAGAACGGCGATCTGCATGCCGGATCCGGTCCTTTCGGTCGGAGGAACGCCGGGAAGGGGCAGGGGTCAGCCGATGGGGGCGTGGAAGCGGCGCCGGTAGTCCGCGGGCGGGGTGCCCAGGGCCTTCACGAAGGCGCGGCGCATCGCCTCCGGGGTGCCGTATCCGGCGGCGCGCGCGACCTCCTCGACACCGCGCGCGGACTCCTCCAGGAGCCGGCGGGCGTGTTCCAGGCGGACCCGGTCGACGTAGCGGCCGGGGGTGGTGCCGGTCTCGGCGCGGAAGGCGCGGGCGAAGTGCCGCGGCGACAGCCGGGCGCGGGCGGCGAGCACCGGCACCGACAGATCGTCCTCGGGGTGCTCGGCGATCCAGTGCTGGACGTCCCGCAGCGGCTCACGCCGGGCGGTCTGGATGGCCAGCGGGGCGCTGAACTGGGCCTGGTTGCCCGGCCGGCGCAGGAAGACGACGAGATAGCGGGCGACGGTGAGGGCGGCGTCCCGGCCCAGGTCCTCCTCCAGGAGCGCGAGCGCGAGGTCGATGCCCGCGGTGACCCCGGCGGAGGTCGTGATCCGGCCATCCCTGACGAAGATCGGGTCCGGGTCCACCGTCACCTCGGGGTGGTCGCGGGCCAGCGGCTCGCAGGCGACCCAGTGCGTGGTCACCCGGTGACCGTCCAGCTGTCCGGCCTCGGCGAGCAGCACGGTGCCCGTGCACACCCCGACCAGCCGCTCCGCGGCCGAGGCGTGCGTGCGCAGCCAGGCGATGAGCCCCGGGTCGGGTGTGCGGCTGCCGTGGCCGCCGGGCACGAGCAGGGTGTGCGGCGGGCCGCCGGCGACGGCCTCGGCGAGCGAGGTGTCGGGCAGGATCCGCAGCCCGCAACTGGTGCGGACCGGACCGCCGTCCAGAGAGGCCGTACGGATCGTGTACGCGCCGGGCCGGCCCGCGGCCCGGGCGCCGCCGGCGAAGACCTCGACGGGCCCTGTCACGTCGAGGGTCTGCACACCGTCATAGAGGACGACCAGGACAGATCGCGATCGCTGGGTCATACCCTCATCCTTCGCCGGTCCCCGGATGGCCGCAATGACGAACTCCCCACCTTTCCGGCCGGACGAGGCTCCCCGCACGTCCTCTGACGTTCCGTCACATACCGGTTTCACATACCGGTCTCCGTGCCCGATACGGCCGTGCCCGGCCGTCCGGCCCGCGGGTAGGGTGCGGCCCCATGACGAACCCGCCTCCGCACGCCGTGCGCCGCTGCGCCCACCCCGTCAACCTGCTGCACTCGACCCTCTACTTCTCGCCCGATCTGGACGCCGGGTTCCGGCGGCTCGGGATCGAGGACCGGAGCACGCCCGCGCTGGCCGCCCGCAGCGCTCCGCTGGGCGCCGTCGGCGCGGGTACGGTCGCGGCGGCCTTCTACACCTACGACCACGGCTTCCTCGCCGAGCGGCTGCCCGCGGTATGGGAGACCGTCTCCCCCGCCGCCGCGCTCGGGATCCGGCTGGGAGCCGTCGACACCACCCTGCGCCGGCTGCTCGGCGAGGAGGCGGTCGCCTCGCCCGCGATGGCCGAGGCGGCCGACCTGGCGCTGCGCGCCGCCGAGGGCGGCGGCCGGCACGCCCGCCCGCTGTACTCCGGCAACGCCGACCTGCCGGTGCCGGACGCCGCGCACCTGCGCCTGTGGCACGCCGCCACCCTGCTGCGCGAGCACCGCGGCGACGGTCATCTGACGGCGCTGCTCGGTGCCGGGCTCGACCCGGTGGAGGCGCTGGTGAGCCACACCGCCACCGGCCGGGGGCTGACCCCGCGCTGGATCCTCGACACCCGCGGCTGGCGGCAGGACGACTGGGACGCGGCCGTGGAGCGGCTGCGCGGGCGCGGACTGCTCGACGCGGACGGGGAACTCACCACTGCGGGCACCGCCCTGCGCGAGTCCCTGGAGGAGGAGACGGACCGGCTGGACGCCGCGCCGTACGCCCGGCTGGGCGCCGACGGGGTGGCGCGGCTGACCGAACTGGCCAAGGGCTTCCTGGCGACGGCACTGGGCGCGGGCGCCTATCCGACGGGGCTCACCGGCAAGCGCTGAGGGATACGCCGGCGGACGAGCTGCCGAACAAGCCGACGGGCAAGCCGACAGCACGTCGGCGAGGAAACACCGTCGGCGGGCCCGCCGGGGCGTACGCGACCGGGCCGCGGACCCTCGTCGGAGGCTCCCGGGGCGGTCGCGCGGCACGCGCGAGGTCGGGTCGGTTACCGCGTACGGGTGAGCGACCCGGCAGAATGCATCCGCAAGCTTGAGGCACGAGAAGGCGGGTCGGACATCGTGACGACGTCCATCGAAGCAAGGATCGCCGAGGAGCTCGGGGTACGCGAGCGGCAGGTGAAGGCCGCCGTCGAACTGCTCGACGGCGGTTCGACGGTGCCGTTCATCGCGCGCTACCGCAAGGAAGCGACCGAGATGCTCGACGACGCGCAGCTGCGCACCCTGGAGGAGCGGCTGCGGTATCTGCGTGAGCTGGAGGACCGGCGGGCCGCCGTCCTCGACTCCGTACGCGAACAGGGCAAGCTGACGCCCGAGCTGGAGGCACGGATCCTCGGCGCCGACACCAAGGCGCGGCTGGAGGACATCTATCTGCCGTTCAAGCCGAAGCGGCGGACCAAGGCGCAGATCGCCCGCGAGGCCGGGCTCGAACCGCTGGCCGAGGGGCTGCTCGCCGACCCGTCGGTGGAACCGGCCGCCGCCGCGGCGGCGTTCGTGGACGCCGGCAAGGGCGTCGCGGACCCGGCCGCCGCGCTGGACGGGGCACGGTCGATCCTCACCGAGAAGTTCTCGGAGGACGCCGACCTCATCGGCGAGCTGCGCGAACGGATGTGGGGCCGCGGCCGGCTGGCCGCCCGGGTACGCGAGGGCAAGGAGGAGGCGGGCGCGAAGTTCGCCGACTACTTCGACTTCACCGAGCCGTTCACCGAGCTGCCCTCGCACCGCGTCCTGGCGATGCTGCGCGGCGAGAAGGAGGACGTGCTCAGCCTGGAGCTGGAGCCGGAGGAGCCTTCCGAGTCCTCGTCCGTGCCCTCGTCGTACGAGCCGATCGTCGCGCACCGCTTCGGCGTGGCCGACCGGGGGCGGCCCGGCGACAAGTGGCTGCTCGACACGGTGCGCTGGGCCTGGCGCACCCGGATCCTGGTGCACCTCGGCATCGATCTGCGGCTGCGGCTGCGGACGGCCGCCGAGGACGAGTCGGTCCGGGTCTTCGCCGCGAACCTGCGCGACCTGCTGCTGGCCGCGCCGGCCGGGACGCGGGCGACGCTCGGCCTCGACCCCGGTTTCCGTACGGGCGTGAAGGTCGCCGTCATCGACGCGACCGGCAAGGTGGTCGCCACCGACACCGTCTACCCGCACGTGCCGGCCAACCGGTGGGACGAGTCGCTGGCGAAGCTGGCCCGGCTCGCCAAGGAGCACGCGGTCGAGCTGGTCGCCATCGGCAACGGCACCGCGTCCCGCGAGACCGACAAGCTGGCCGGTGAACTCCTCGCCAAGCACCCCGAGTTGAACCTGACGAAGGTGATGGTCTCGGAGGCCGGCGCCTCCGTGTACTCGGCCTCGGCGTTCGCCTCGCAGGAACTCCCGGACATGGACGTGTCGTTGCGCGGCGCGGTGTCCATCGCGCGCCGGCTCCAGGACCCGCTGGCCGAGCTGGTGAAGATCGACCCGAAGTCGATCGGTGTCGGCCAGTACCAGCACGACCTGTCCGAGGTGAAGCTGTCGCGCTCGCTCGACGCGGTCGTCGAGGACTGTGTGAACGGTGTCGGCGTCGACGTCAACACCGCGTCCGCGCCGCTGCTTTCGCGGGTCTCCGGCATCAGCGCGGGCCTCGCCGAGAACATCGTCGCCCACCGCGACGCGCACGGCCCCTTCCGCTCCCGGCGGGCGCTGAAGGACGTCTCGCGGCTCGGCCCGAAGGCGTACGAGCAGTGCGCGGGCTTCCTGCGGATCCGGGGCGGCGACGACCCGCTCGACGCGTCGTCGGTGCACCCGGAGGCGTACCCCGTGGTGCGCCGGATGGTGAAGACCTCGGGCGGCGAGGTCGCCGCGCTGATCGGCAACACGGGTGTGCTGCGCAGCCTGCGCGCGGACGACTTCGTCGACGAGACCTTCGGTCTGCCGACGGTCACCGACATCCTGAAGGAACTGGAGAAGCCGGGCCGCGACCCGCGGCCCGCGTTCAAGACGGCCACCTTCAAGGAGGGCGTCGAGAAGATCGGCGACCTGGTGGCGGGCCTGGTCCTGGAGGGCGTCGTCACCAATGTCGCGGCCTTCGGCGCGTTCGTGGACGTCGGCGTGCACCAGGACGGTCTGGTGCACGTGTCGGCCATGTCGAAGTCCTTCGTCAAGGACCCGCGCGACGTGGTGAAGCCGGGCGACGTGGTGAAGGTGAAGGTCCTGGACGTCGACATCCCGCGCAAGCGGATCTCGCTGACGCTCCGGCTGGACGACGAGGCGGAGCGGGAGCCGGGCGGTGCCGCGCCGAAGCGCGAGCGGGGTGAGCGCGGCCAGCGAGGCGAGCGGGCCGAGCGCGCGGACCGCGGCGAGCGGGGCGGGGACCGGGGCGGCCAGGGCGGCCGTCCGCCGCAGCAGCGGCGCGGTGACCGCAGTCAGGCCGCCGCTCCCGCGCCCGCCAACAGCGCGATGGCGGACGCCCTGCGGAAGGCCGGCCTGCTGAACGAGGGCGGCTCGGGCGGCCGGGGCGGTCGCGGCAAGCGCTGACGCGTCGGGGCGCGGGCCTGTACGCGGGTCCGCGCCCGCCGGTGCGGAAGAGCGGTGTGCCTCAGCCGAGCCGGCCGACGATGAACCGGACGCGTTCCGCCACGGGCACGCGCGGCAGTTCGACCAGCTCGTAGCCGTACGCGGGGTACGTGGCGACCATCGAGGCGTGGGTCCGCTCCGCCTCGTCGGGGGACTGCCGGCGTTCGGCGTCCTGCCGGTAGATCTCCGGCCAGGGCGGCGCGATGAACACGCGCGGGTGGTAGCGGACGGTACGGGCGGCGGTGTGCAGCGCGGCGGGCACGGTCCGGCCTTCGAGGCGGAGGTAGCCGACGATGTCGGGGATGCCCCGGTCGAAGAAGACGGCGGGTCCCGGCCGCGCCGCCGCGTCGCGATAGGAGCACAGCTCCCGGCGGAGCATCAGCTCGGCGAAGAGGCCGGGGTCGCGCCACGGGAGCCCGTGGCCGCCGGCGGCGAGCTGGTCCTGGATGACCCGCCGCCCGGCCTCGTACGAGCGCGGGAAGCCCGCCGCCTCCAGGTGGTCGATCAGGGTGCTCTTCCCGGACCCGGGCCCGCCGGTGATCACGACGAGACGGTCCGGGTCCGGCGGCGGGCCGGACCCGGTGGGGTCCCCTCCGGGCACGGTCACGATCAGGGCGCGAAGCGCAGCGCCCACTCCGCGCGGTTCGCCACCGTCAGGTCGTCGTCCTCCGTCAGGGGCCGGAGGAGACGGCCGGCCGTCTTCGGGTCGGCCTGGACCAGATCGACGATCTCGGCGGCCAGGCCGTCCTGGTCGTCGCCGAGGTCGACGGCGGAGGCCCGGACGAGGACCGGGAGCCGGTCCGTACCGCCGAGGCCCGCGATGACACCGCCGAGCAGTTCGCGGCCGTAGGCGTTGCGGTCGGCGATCGTGCGGCCGAGCGCGTCCTCCAGGCGCGGGAGCAGTCCCGTGTCCCCGCTCGCCGTGATCTCGTCGGCGAGGTCGATGGTCTCGTCGACGTCGGCGTCGAGGTCGTCGAGCATCGCGATCAGCCGGGTCAGACGGTCGTCGTCGGTCATGGTGCCTCCTGGAATGCGCCGTCCACGAGGACGGGGACGGTGGTCGACGCGTCGATCTCGGCGGCCACCTCCACGTCCTGCGGACAGCCGTACGCGTACAGTTCACGGCCCGATGCGCAGCCGTGCAAGGCGGCGACCGGGTCCTTGGTGGCGGTCCACAGCGTGGCCGCCGCGGTCGCCTCGGGGGTCAGGGTGAGGTCCGGGCACGCGGCCCGCAGCGCGGCGAGGACGGCGCCGGCGCCGAGCAGGTCCTCCAGGGCGGGGCGCAGGGAGCCGTCGGGCCACCGTTCCCCGGCGGCGACGACGGCGAGCGGCCGGCCGGCGGTGCCGTAGCCGTGCGCGGCGAGGCGGCGGGCGACGGCGGTCGGGTTGCGCAGCGAGGCGGCGATCACCGTGGCGTCCCCGGCCGCGGCCTCGGCGCTGATCGTGGAGCCGTTCGGGGACGGCAGGACGAGGCGGGCGGGCAGCGGCGCGGGGGCGGCGCGCAGGGCGGCCGGGGAGAGCGAGTACGGGTGCTCCGGGGTGACGGCGCGGCGGCCGACGGCGAGGACGGCGTCCTTCTCGCGCGCGTACGTCTCGGCGCTCGCGTCGCGCCGGCGGTACGGGTGGACGGCGCTGCCGGCCTCGACGGCGACGCCGACGGTGGTCGTGAACGACAGCACGTCGACCACGACCACGCACGCCGTGCGGGCCGCCCCGGCCGGTTCCGGCCCGGTGAGGGCGCGTGCCTCGGCCGGCCCCCACCCGAAGGAGACCGTCATCAGAGTTCGGTGACCTTGCCGCCGGCGACCTCGATCCGCCGGGTGGTGCGCACCGCGTCGAGCATCCGCCGGTCGTGGGTGACCAGGAGCAGGGTGCCCGTGTACGGCTCCAGGGCGGACTCCAGCTGCTCGATGGCGGGCAGGTCGAGGTGGTTGGTCGGCTCGTCGAGGACGAGCAGGTTCACGCCGCGGCCCTGGAGCAGGGCGAGCGCGGCACGGGTGCGTTCGCCGGGCGAGAGGGTGGTGGCGGGCCGCAGCACGTGGTCGGCCTTGAGGCCGAACTTGGCGAGGAGGGTGCGGACCTCGGCCGGCTCGGTGTCGGGGACGGCCGCGCAGAACGCCGCGAGGAGGCTCTCCGTACCGTGGAAGAGCTTGCGGGCCTGGTCGACCTCGCCGACGACGACGCCGGGGCCGAGGACGGCGTGGCCCGCGTCGAGCGGGAGGCGGCCGAGGAGCGCGGCGAGCAGGGTGGACTTGCCGGCCCCGTTGGCGCCGGTGATGGCGACCCGGTCGGCCCAGTCGACCTGGAGGCTGACAGGCCCGAAGCGGAAGTCGCCGCGGCGGACCTCGGCGTCGCGCAGGGTGGCGACGACGGAGCCGGAGCGGGGCGCGGCGGCGATCTCCATCCGCAGCTCCCACTCCTTGCGGGGCTCCTCGACGACGTCCAGGCGCTCGATCATGCGCTGGGTCTGGCGGGCCTTCGCGGCCTGCTTCTCGCTGGCGTCGGCGCGGAGCTTGCGGGCGATCTTGTCGTTGTCGCCGGACTTGCGGCGGGCGTTGCGGACGCCCTTGTCCATCCAGTTGCGCTGCATGAGGGCGCGCGATTCGAGGGACGACTTCTTGTCGGCGTACTCCTCGTACTCCTCGCGCGCGTGCCGGCGGGCGGTGTCCCGCTCCTCCAGGTACGCGTCGTAGCCGCCGCCGTAGAGGGTGATCTGCTGCTGGGCGAGGTCGAGTTCGAGGACCTTGGTGACCGTGCGGGTGAGGAACTCGCGGTCGTGGCTGATGACGACGGTGCCGGCGCGCAGACCGCGGACGAAGTCCTCCAGGCGTTCGAGGCCGTCGAGGTCCAGGTCGTTGGTGGGCTCGTCGAGGAGGAAGACGTCGTAGCGGGAGAGGAGCAGCGAGGCCAGACCGGCGCGGGCGGCCTGGCCGCCGGAGAGCGAGGTCATCGGCTGGTCGAGGCCGACGGTCAGGCCGAGGCCGTCCGCGATCTCCTCGGCGCGCTCGTCGAGGTCGGCGCCGCCGAGGTCGAGCCAGCGCTCCAGGCTGACGGCGTACGCGTCGTCGGCGCCGGGCGTGCCGTCGACGAGGCCCTGGGTGGCCTCGTCCATGGCGCTCTGGGCGGCGGCGACACCGGTACGGCGGGCCAGGAACTCCCGGACGGTCTCGCCGTCCCGCCGCTCGGGCTCCTGCGGGAGGTGACCGACGGTGGCGGTCGGCGGGGAGAGCCGCAGCTCCCCTTCCTCAGGGGTGTCGAGGCCCGCGAGCAGGCGCAGGAGCGTGGACTTGCCCGCTCCGTTCACGCCGACGAGACCGATCACGTCGCCGGGGGCGACGACGAGGTCGAGCCCGGCGAAGAGCGAGCGGTCGCCGTGGCCGGCGGCGAGGTTCTTGGCGACGAGGGTGGCAGTCATCAGGGTGAATTCTACGGGGACGGCCGGCCCGCCCGTCCCGTGAGACGGCCCTGTCCGGACGGCCGGGCCGGGGGTACGGTCCCGGCCATGGACAGCGACGTGATCGTGGTGGGTGGCGGAGTCGTCGGACTGACGGCGGCGGTACGGCTGGCGGAGCGCGGGCGGCGGGTCCGGGTGTGGTCGCGGGACGAGGCGGGCGCGACGACCTCGGCAGTGGCCGGGGCGCTGTGGTGGCCGTACCGGATCGAGCCGGAGGCGGAGGTCGGCGACTGGTCGCTGGCCACACTGCGGGTGTACGAGGGCCTGGCGGCCGACCCGGCGGCGACCGGGGTCCGGCTGGTGCCCGGGGTGCACGCCGACACGGCGCTGGACACGCTCGGCGCCTGGGCGAAGGAGGTCGAGGGGCTGCGGCAGCTGGCGCCGCACGAGGTGCCGGGGCCGTACCAGGCGGGCCTGGCGGCGCGGCTTCCGCTGGTGGACATGCCGGTGCACCTCGCGTGGCTGCGCGGGCGGCTCGAAGCGGCGGGCGGGAGCGTCGAGCGGCACGTGGTGACGGATCTCGGCGAGGCGTTCGCGGCCGGTGCGCGGGTGGTGGTCAACTGCACCGGGCTCGGCGCGCGCGGGCTGGTCCCGGACGCCGGGATGCGGGCGGTGCGGGGGCAGCTGGTGCTGGTGGAGAACCCGGGTGTGGACACCTGGTTCACGGCGGCCGACGGGGCGTCGGCCGAGACCACGTACTTCTTCCCGCAGCCCGGCCGGCTGATCCTCGGCGGCACCGCCGAGGAGGACGACGAGCGGCTGTCGCCCGATCCCGCGGTCACGGCCGGGATCATCGCGCGCTGTGCGCGGATCCGGCCCGAGATAGCGGACGCCCGGGTACTCGGGCACCGGGTGGGGTTGCGGCCGGCGCGGGCCGGCGGGGTACGGCTCGAAGCCGAGCGGCGGCCGGACGGCGGGCTGCTCGTGCACGACTACGGGCACGGGGGCGCGGGGGTCACGGTGGCGTGGGGCTGCGCGGACCGGGTGGCGGAGCTGGTCGGCGACGCGTGACGCGCGGCGGGGTTGCGTGAGGCGGACGCTGCGAGGGGGGATGACGTGAGGCGGGCGCGCCGCGAGGACGCGTGGCGCCCGGCCGGCGAAGCGTGGGGATTCGCCGGACGGGCGGTGGACCGGCCGGCGCGGTGTGAGGCCGCGCCGGCCGTTTTCATGCGAGGTGAGGCGCTGCCGTGCGACGCGGCGGGGTGTGGACCGCGCCCGCCGGTCAGCCCGGGAAGGGCTTCGTGGCGTGGTCGTCCGCGTCCTGGCAGGCGCGGATGCGCTTGTCGATCGCGTTGGCCTGGGCGGTGGCCTTGCGGGCCTCCTCGCGGGCGCCGAGCTTGTTCAGCTTGGCGGCCTTGGCCCGCAGCGCGTGGGAGTCCGCCCGCATCTTCGCGATGTTGCAGGTGACCGTCTTGCCGGCCGCCTGGGCCGGCGCGGCGGTCACGGTCTGCCCGAGCAGCAGGCCCCCGGCCAGCAGCGTCGTGGCGGCGAGAGCCGACAGCGTGCGGCGCAGCGGCGTCGCGTGGGTCGTCATGGTGTCACTCCGTGTCCCGGGCCGAGAACGCCCGTTGGGTATGGTCAGTACCGAGGGACGACCCTAGCCCTTGATGATCAAGAACTTCGCGGCGGATGACGCCGGTCACCGGTTCCTCAACACCTCTCCACAGGCTCTCCGCGAGTCAGCCCGTGTTCCGCCCGGGGATCGAGGAGCAACGGGACGAGCGCCCGCAGGGACTGGCGCAGCGGGACGAGCACGCCCGCGTCGCCGTCCGGCCGTACGGTCACTCCGTGCAGGGCCAACTCGTCGCGGTATTCCCGGTACTGATCTCGCGTCAGGCGATAGGCGCAGGGCGGGTCCTGGAGGATGTCGGCGGGCTCGGCGGGATCGTTGTCGGCGCCGCCGAGGAGGACGGGTCCCCGGTCGGCCAGGCCGGTGCGGCGGGCCGCGGCGGTGGCGGCCATGAGCGGGCCGCGGCGCTCGTCGAGGTAGCCGAACATCCCCTGGAGCGCGGCCTGTTGGGTGGCGACGCGGCGCCGGTGGTTGAGGGCCGGATCGTTCTGCTCGGCCGGGTCGAAGGCATCCTCGCGGGTCTCGACGAGCAGCCCGACGCCGTGTTTGAGGCCCGCCGTATTGCGCAGGATGCGTTCCTGGCCGTCGCCCGCGACCTGTCTGACCGGCTCGCCGGTGACGGGGTCGGTCCAGATCCCGTAGATCCCGCTGCTGAATCCGGCGCGTCCGGCGGTGGGCCGCACGTACGACTCGGACAGGGTGCGCGCCTCGTCGTGAACCCGGGGCGCGGTATTGAGGTTGCGCGGCCAGAGCGCGAGCAGGTCCTTGTCGTAATAGCCCGGGGTGGCGCTGTACTCGTGGAGGTCGTAGACGAGTTCGGGGCGCCGGTCGCGGATCACCGCGGCGAGGGTGCGGGCCTCGGCGGTGGTCAGGGCGAGGTGGTCACGGTTGATGTCGATGCCGACACTGTTGCCGCGGGTGTTCGCCTCGCGGCCGTCGGGGTTGGCGGTGGGGACGACGAGAAGGGTGGTACGGGCGAGGAAGCGGCGGGTCGCCGCGTCCTGGGCGTAGGCGAGATCGCGCACGGTGCCGAGGCAGGTATCGCGGCCGGCGGGTTCGTCGCCGTGCTGGGAGCAGATCAGGAGCACGGTGGTGGCGCCGGTGCCGAGGGTGGCGAGCCGGAGCGGGCGGCCCTGCGCCGTGGCGCCGACGGAACGGACGCTCAGCCGGGGGCTGTCGCGGTCGACGGCGGCCAGGAAGGCGGTCTCCTCGGCCTCGGTGGTCCAGCGCGCGCCGTCGCTCGTCTCGAAACCGGTGCGCGGGAGCGCGGCCACGGGCGCGGGCGTGCTGCCCGCCGCCTCGGTGGGGCCGGCGAGCAGGGGCAGGCCGAGCGCGGCGACGGCCGCCGCGCCGGTGAACACGCGTCGGCGCCTTCGGGGTGTGCGGGTCATCGGGCCTCACCGGGGGTCGGGGCGCCGGCGCGCGTCGCGTGCGCGGGGGCGCCGGTCGGGACGGCACGGTGCGGGACGGACGCGACCCGGGCCCTGGACGGGGGTGTACGCGCCCCGGGCCCCGGACACAGTGAGGCACGGCCGGGTGGCCGTCGCGGGCGCTTCGCACACGTGTCGGCATGGGGCGGAACGTATCCCGGTCTCCCCCCGGCGCGGAAGAGTCCCGGCGGGAACGGGGACACGTGTCGCGGGTGGTACGGGCGGGTTCGTGTCGGCCGGATGGCGATCATGTGACGGGGGGCGCTCTGGACGTGCCAGAGCTCCCAGGGTCTGATGGGCTCGCCATGGACACGGCCACGCGCACCGGCGGCCGTTCGTTTCTCACGACTTGGGGAGCACCCGTGCACCGCAGAATCATCGTTCCGAGCGCCCTCGCGGCCGCCCTGCTGCTGGCGGTCCCGATCACGGCGGACGCCGCCGGCCGCGGGCCCTCGCCCCGGGCGGGCGCCACGCCGGGCGCGCCGGGTATCGGCGACTCGTACTACCCCGCCAGCGGCAACGGCGGCTACGACGTCTCGCACTACGACCTGCGGCTGACGTACCAGCCCGCGACGGACCTGCTGGAGGGCACGGCGACGATCCTCGCCACCACCACCCAGGACCTGTCCCGCTTCAACCTCGATCTCGGACTGCGGGCCGGCGAGGTGCGGGTGAACGGCCGCGTCGCGGCGTTCGCCGCCTCCGGCGAGCACGAGCTGGAGATCACCCCGGCGGCCCCGCTGAAGAAGGACACGCCGATATCGGTGGTGGTCCGGTACGCCGGCAAGCCGTCCGAGTTCAAGGTCGGCGGCTGGTCGGCCTGGCAGCGCACCCCGGACGGGGGCGTGGCGGCGCAGGAGCCGGACGCGGCCGCGTGGTGGTTCCCGTCGAACGACCACCCGCGGGACAAGGCGACCTTCGACGTCTCCGTCCGGGTGCCGGACGGCACCCAGGCGATCAGCAACGGCGTGCTGGTGTCGCAGTCCTCGAAGCTGGGCTGGACCCGCTACAACTGGCGCTCCGACAAGCCGCAGGCGACGTACCTGGCGACGCTCGCCATCGGCAGGTTCGACATCACCACCGACGTCACGGCGAACGGCCTGCCGGTCCTCAACGCGTACAGCAAGGACCTCGGCGCCAACGCGGGCGCGGCGCGCGCCTCGGTCGAACGCAGCACCGAGGTTGCGGAGTGGCTGGAGTCGGTCTTCGGCCCGTACCCCTTCAGCGCGCTGGGCGGATACGTGCCGAACGTGCCCAGCGGCTTCGCCCTGGAGACGCAGACCCGGCCGTTCTACAGCCCGCGGCAGTTCGCGAACGGCTCCAACGTGTCGGTGGTCGTGCACGAGCTGGCGCACCAGTGGTATGGCGACAGCGTGTCGGTCGCGGACTGGAAGGACATCTGGATCAACGAGGGCTTCGCCCGCTACAGCCAGTGGCTGTGGTCGGAGAAGGAGGACGAGGGCACGGCCCGCGAGCTGGCCGACTACACGTACGCGTCGCGGCCGGCGGACGACCCGTTCTGGACGGTGAAGCCGGGCGACCCGGGCGCGGACGACCAGTTCCACGCCGCCGTGTACGACCGGGGCGCGCTGGCGCTCCAGGCGCTGCGCGACGAGATCGGGGACGCGGACTTCTTCGCGATCCTCAAGGGCTGGCCGAAGGAGCACGCCTACGGCAACGCGCACGTGTCCGACTTCGTACGGTACGCGGAGCGGGTCTCCGGCAAGCCGCTGGCGGGGCTCTTCGACACCTGGCTCTACCAGCCGGTGAAGCCGGGGGCGCGGGCCGCCGCGGCGGCGGGCCTGGCGGCCGCGCCGGGCGCGAAGACGGCGAAGCCCGTGGCACCGAAGTCGTGGCGGAAGATCGCGGCGACGAACAGCGTCCACGCGCGCGACGGGCGCTGACGGCCGAGGCCGGCCCGGCCTTCCGGCTACGGGCCGGTGTCCCGGGGGCTGGTCCGGTCGTCCGGGTACGGGCCGGTCTGGTCCGGTCTCCCGGGGCCGGTCCGGATTCCCGGGGCCGGTCCGGATTCCCGACTGCGTGGGCCCGCCGTCGCTCCACGGGGAGGGGGGCGGCGGGCCTGTGGCGTCAGTCGGTGCCGTCAGACGGCGCGGTGGGCCTGCCACTCGCGGGCGAGGACGGCCCACTGCTGCTTGTCGTAGCGGGCGCCGTCGTAGGTCCAGGTCTCTCGGCTGACACCCTCCAGGGTCATGCCGAGCCGCTGGGCCACGGCGGCGCTGCGCGCGTTGTCGGCGCGGCAGTGCCACGCGGCGCGGTGCAGACCGCGCTCGACGAAGGCCCAGTCGAGGAGGAGGGCGCAGGCGTCGGTGATCAGGCCGTGGCCCTCGCCGGCCGGTTCGAGCCAGCAGCCCAGCTCGCAGTTGCCGGACTCGGCGTCGAAGGCGACGAACATCACGCCGCCCACGAGGGTGCCCTCGCGCCAGATCCCGTAGAGCCGCCCGCCGTCGGCGGCCTGCCGCTCGCCGTAACGGACGAGGGTGGCGCGGGCGCCGTCGACGTCGGTGGTGACGAAGGCCGGCCCGACCCAGGGGCGGATGTGGTCGCGCGCCCGGTCGAGGTGGGTGGCGAACTCCTCGGCGTGCGAGGTTTCGAGCGGCCGGAGGACGGCACCGTCCCGCAGGGGGAGGGAAAACATGCGGACCCCATTCACACAACAGGCGTTATGACTATTACCGTAGCAGCATGGCACGTACCAAGGGGGACCACGAGGCCCGCCGCCGCGATGTCTCCGAGGCGGTCTGGCGGGTCCTGGCCGCGCACGGGTTCAGCGGGCTCACGCTGCGCGCCGTCGCCACCGAACTCGGGGCCACCACGGGCCTGTTGACCCACTACTTCCCGGCCAAACGCGACCTCGTCGCGTACGCCCTCGATCTGCTCCACGAGCGCACCGCCGCCCGCCCGCGGCGGGCCGCCGAGCAGGGACGGGCCGCGGTCCGCGCCGCGCTGCTCGACATCCTGCCGCTCACCGACGAGGCCACGGCGAGCAACCGGATCTGGGTCTCCTCCTGGGACACCGCCCTCTCCGACCCGGCCCTGGGGGCCGACTACGCGGACAAGTACGGCGCCAGCCGCGACCGGCTCGCGAAGCTGATCGCGACCGCGCAGGACCTCGGCGAACTGGCCCCGGGCGACCCGTCCGACCTGGCCACCGCCGCGCAGTCGTTCGCCCTCGGCCTCGTCGTCCAGGCGCTGTTCAACCCGGCGGCCTTCCCGCCCGAGCACCAGACCGCCCTGGTGGACGCCTATCTCGCCGCGCTGGCGCCCTGAGCGCGCGGCCGGGCTGAGTCCGAGGCCATGGAGCGCGGCTCGCGCCGACCGCTCAGTCGCCGAGAGCGAGCCGGACGCCGAAGGCGGCGATGACGGTCCCGGTGATGCGGTCGAGCAGACGACGGGCCTGAGGACGTCGCAGCTGTCCGTTCAGCACTCGGGCGAAGCCGATGAGGACGGCCGACCACATCAGGCCGATGACGATGTGCACCGTGGTGAGCAGCAGCCCCATGGTGAAGTGGTGTGCGCCGGCGGGGACGAACTGGGGCAGGACGGCGACGTAGAAGGCACCCATCTTCGGATTGAGGAGGTTGGTGAGCGTCCCCTGCCGCCAGCCGCCGGTGAACGAGTCCTTCCCGGTAAGCGGGTCGGATGCGCCGGCGCCGGTCGTGGGCAGGCCCCGGAAGGTGTCCCGCAGCATACGGACGCCCATCCAGACGAGATACGCGGCACCGATCCAGCGCAACGCCATGTAGGCGAGGTGCGAGGCGGTGAAGAGCGCGGTCACCCCGAGGGAGGTGAGCGCACCCCACAGGAGGGTGCCCGACTGGATTCCGAGGACGACGCCCCAGGCTCTGTTGCGCCTGCCGAGGGCGGCGGTACGCAGGATCAGAGCGGTGTCGAGGCCGGGAGTCAGCGTGAGAAGCCCTACGACGAGGGCGAAGGACCACAGCGATGTGCTTATTGCCATGGAAGGCCAGCCTATGGCACCGGCCTTCCGACCTGCGCACGCACCCCTTCGCGGGCTGCTCGTACCGGTCCGCCGCCGGCCCGGGAGACGACCCTAGTGCTGTGACCGGAAAGGTTTGCCGGGCGTCGCGAGCCGGTGAACCGTTCCGGTCGCAGCACTAGGCACCCGTCCGGGCCGCGCGGCGGGCGCGGCGGGCCAGCGGGAGGTAGCGCAGGCGCTCGGGCAGGACGGGCACGACCAGGCGGATGATCCGGGCGAAGCGGCACAGGCGGCGGTCCTGCGCGGCCGTCCACTCCAGACCGAGGGCGGCCCGGGCGTCCGGGGGCATGAAACCGACGGTGGCGAAGGCGCGGACCCGCTGGAGCGGGCCGCGCAGCCACGGCCACAGCGTCCGGAGGACGAGCCGCAGCGGCAGCGGGCCGCGGTCGGGGGCCGGGACGAGCGCGTCGGGGTCGAGCAGTTCACGGACGACGACGGTGGCTTCGAGCTCCTCGTCGAGGACCCGGTGGTAGTACGGCCAGAACTCCTCGATCGTCTGCGGCATCTCCCGGTCGTGGATGCCGAGAATCCGGCCGACCTGGAGCCATTCCGCGTAGAGCTGCCGCTCCTGCGCCTCGGTGAGCGGACGGGCCAGGAGACGGAGGCCGTGCCGGAAGACGGGGTAGCCGGTGGCGTGCACCCACGCGTAGTGGGCGGGGGTGAGGGCGTGGTAGCGGCGGCCGTGGGCGTCGGTGCCCTGGATCCGCTTGTGCATCGCACGGAGCCTGCGGCCCTCCTCGGCGGCGGCCGGACCGCCGTAGATCCACAGCTGGAGCGAGCGCAGGGAGCGCTCGCCGCGGCCCCACGGGTCGGTGCGGAAGACGGAGTGGTCGTCGACGCCGGCGCCGACGGCGGGGTGGGCGACCTGCAGGGTGAGGGCGGCGGGCAGCATCAGCAGTCCCCGTATGTCCCGGCGACGGTCCACAGCACCCCGCCGACGGGCGGCGGTACGGGCTCGCGCTCGGATATCCGCTCGGACACCCGCTCCGGACGGCGGGCGGGCCGTGCCGCGGGGTCCGGTGCCGGACGGGACGTACGGACGTTCTCGCTCATGCGGTTCCCTCGTGCCTTTTCGCTGTTCGCTTCTCAGGCTGCCTCGGACCGTGTACGGCCTGCAAGGCCCGAACGGCCCGGCGGCCCGGCAGTCCGGCGGTCCGGCGGTCCGGCAGTCCGGCGGTCCGGGTGCGGCCTGCCGGTTCACCGGCCTCGTACGGCCTCGTCGAGCCGGTCGCGGACGTGTTCCGTCCGGCCGGGCGGTCGCGGATACGACGCGGGGCCGTGACCCGGGCTCGATGGCCCGGGGCACGGCCCCGTACGGGTGTGCGCGGTGCGTCAGGCGCGCTGGGCGCCGACCGGCTCGCCGACGATGCGGCCGGCGAGGGCGTGGGCCCAGGAGTCGACGTCACCGGCGAGCTCGCGCTCGGCGGTCTCGCGCTCCGCGGCGATCTGCTGGTGGCCGGCGGCCAGGATGCCGTCGCGCTCGGCGATGCCCTCGGCACGGGCGGCGGCGATGGCCTTCGAGCCTTCCTCGGTGGCCTGCGAGCGGATGCGGGCCGCGTCGTGGCGGGCCTCGGCCAGCTCGGCCTCGTACTGCTCACGGACGGCGGTGGCCTCGGCGCGCAGGCCGTCGGCGCGGTCGGTGCCGCCGTCGATGGCGTCCTCACGCTCGGCGAGCGTGCGGTTGATCTTCGGGAGGATCCCTTGGCCAGGATCAGGAAGGTCAGGGCGAAGAGGATGGCACCGAGGATGAGCTCGGCCCAGACCGGGTTCAGGGGACCCAGGTCGATGGGGAAGATCTGCTTGTTGGCGAGGGTCATGCGCGCATTCTACCTGCCTGCGAGGGGTGCCTTTCCTGGACCCGGGGCAGTGAAGTTGGCCGGCTCGTGCGCGGCGGGCCATATTCGCGGCACCCAAAGGCTACCCGAAGGTAACTACGGCTGCTTTGATGTGCGGCGCCGGTTCAAACCCCCACCCTTCCCGGGAGTTATCAGTGCCGCTCGCCGCCCTTCGCCGGATCCCTGGCGCCGCCCTGTCCACCGCCCTGTCGGTCACGCTGGCCGCGGCCGCGCTGACGGCGGCGGCCCCCGCCGCCTCCGCGGCCCCTTCGGCCACTGCCGCCCCGCGCCTGAAGGTGCTGACGTACAACACCTTCCTCATGTCGAAGAACCTGTACCCGAACTGGGGACAGGACCACCGGGCCGCGGCGATCCCGGCCGCGTCCTTCTTCCAGGGCCAGGACGTCGTGGTGCTCCAGGAAGCCTTCGACAACTCCTCGTCCGACGCCCTGAAGGCGAAGGCCGCCGCGCAGTACCCGTACCAGACCCCGGTCCTCGGCCGCTCGAAGTCGGGCTGGGACGCCACGGGCGGCAACTACTCGGCCCTGACCCCGGAGGACGGCGGGGTGACGGTGCTCAGCAAGTGGCCGGTGGTCCGCAAGGAGCAGTTCGTGTACAAGGACGGCTGCGGCTCCGACTGGTTCTCGAACAAGGGCTTCGTCTACGCGGTCCTCGACGTGAGCGGCAGCAAGGTGCACGTGGTCGGCACGCACACCCAGTCCACCGACCCGGGCTGCGGCGCGGGCGAGGCGGCCCAGGTGCGCAGCCGCCAGTTCAAGGCCGTCGACTCCTTCCTCGACGCCAAGAACATCCCGGCGGGCGAGCAGGTGATCGTGGCGGGCGACCTGAACGTGGACTCGCGCACGCCCGAGTACGCGACGATGCTCGCGGACGCGGGCCTGGCCGGCGCGGACACCCGCGACGGGCACCCGTACTCCTTCGACACCCAGCTCAACTCGATCGCCCTCGACCGCTACCCGACCGACCCGCGCGAGGACCTCGACTACGTCCTGTACCGCGCGGGCAACGCCCGGCCGGCGAGCTGGACGAACACGGTGGTGCGGGAACAGACCGCGCCGTGGACGGTCAGCAGCTGGGGCAAGGACTACACGTACACCAACCTGTCCGACCACTACCCGGTCACCGGCCAGTGACGTGACCGGCTGACACCCCCACCACAGCACCAGGCACGACGAGGTCCTTCCCCCGGAGGTACGCGGGAAAGGGCCTCGTCCGCGTCGGCGCCCACCGGGTCCCCGTGGACCGACTTCACTCACCCCTCCACGGGCGCGCACCCGACCTGCGCGGCGACGTAGCGGGCGGCATCTCCCACCAGCCGTTCGAATTCCTCCACCGGCCGGTCGCCGCGTGCCACGACGTGCATCCGCGTCTGAACCTGCACCTTCAGCGTTTCCTCGCGGCCCGAGGACGGAGAAGGACAGTCCACGAACAGCACGGCCTTGCTCTCATTCGCGTAGCCGTGTGCCGTCCCCCGCCGGATCCGGGCGTTGGCGGGGCTCCGTGACTGCTCGGCGAGCTCCTCGTCGTACGCCGAGGAGACGTCACGCCAGTAGTCGAAGTCCAGGTAGACGCCCCCTGCCGTGACTCCGCACCAGAATCCGCTCGGCAGTGTGAAGTCCGGCGTGAGCCTCTCGGCGTAAGGAGCGCCCTCGGCCGGCAGCAGCGCCGCGACGCTCCGGCCGGCGGGAAGAGCGCCTCCGCACACCTCCGGCGGCACCGCCACGGGCTCCGGCTCCGACCTGCCCGCGAGCCACCACCAGACCCCGCCACCCGCCAGAAGCGCCGCGGCCCCCAGGGCGGCGGCCATCCGCGCACGTCGCGAGCGCGGCAGGACAATCACCCGTCGCCTCCGCTCTTCGCCGGCGGCACGTAGCCGCTCTGCCGGCCCCGGCCTTCGTCGTACCCGGCGTTGGCCGCGTTCTCGGCGTCGTCGCCGAACTTCCGCTGTTCCTCCACGCTCAGACCGGCTTCCTTGGCCCCAAGTTCGGCGGCCTGGCGCGCGGCCGTGGCGCTCGCCTGCCGCTGCTTGTCCAGATATTCGCTCGAGCTTGTCACGGCCTCCTCCCCTGTGTCCCTCTCATAGTTCTTCGTGACGGATTCCTTGATGTCCTCGACGACCCAGGCCAGCGGTGAGCCGACTCCGGAGGCCTCCAGCGGCTTGCTGACGACTCCGAAGGCGCGGTCGGCCCACTTCGTACCCTCCTTGAGGCCCTCGTTGAACTCGGAGTCCCCCGCCGTCTTTTCGACGTACATGGCTTCCGCCCGCGCCTCGGACACAATGCCCGCGATCGTCGCTCCCGGCTTGGTGTACGTCTCCACGTCCTTGCGTACGTCGCCGAAGTCGTCCTTCCTGCCGCCCTCCACGTATCCGTCCGCGAGCCCGTTCATCAGGTCGGTCGTCGTGGCCTGCTGGGCGTTCACGATGGCGCCGTAGGCATCCGGATCCTTTCCGACGGCTCCCAGGAAGCGCGTGATCTGACCGTCGTTGAGCGCCTGGAGGTCGGCGTCGCACCCGTTGGTCTCGATACGCGAGGCACCCATGCCCTTCTGGAAGTCCCGCATGTACTCGGCCGTCATGTTGCCGAGACTGTCGTTCATCGCGGTCAGCGGGCCGCGCTTCTGCTCTTCGCCTTCACCCTTCACGGAGATCAGCTCATTGCCTGGGTCGTTTCCGAACTTCTCCACGACCCGGTGCATCAGCTCCGCTTGGTCATCGGTGTGAGGCACCGGCTTGGCGTGGCTTGTCTCCTCGTCATACGCCCGCCCCGAGACAGCCGCCTCCAAGGCGTGGCCGAGGGCGTTCGGACCCGCGTCGTTCGCCTTCTCGGCGGCCTTCTCCCAGGCTTCCTCGCCATCGCCGTCGCCGATGGCCGGCCCGGTCTCCGAGCGGTCGTCGAACCAGGGGTAGTCCTTGTCGGTGAACATCTCGAAGTAGTCGGCGTACGTCTTGCCACCTAGGCCGCTGTCGGGCTGGAGATCCTTCAGGTAAAGGTTTCCATCGGCGTCCTGACGTAGATTCCAGCTGTCGAGGGTCTCGACGCCGAGGCCGCCCGTGACCTCGCGGTCGAAATACGCCTTGTCCATCTTCTGGCCGTCCAGGGAGTACGGCGTCATCTTGCCGTCGAAGAAGTCCTTCGCCGCTTCCGGACTGTGCCCGAGCGCCTCAAGGATTCCGGTCATGGCATTGAATCCGGAGCTACCATCACCGCCAGCGGGGTTGAGGTTGATGCCGATGTACGGCTCGTTCTGCGGAACGCTGCGCTTCCAAATCTCGGGGTCGTTCGCCTGAAGCTGGGCCGCGTGTTCGGCAAGCGGTGTAAGGAATCGCCGGTCGTACTCGCCGTATCGCAGGATGTTGCCGAGTATCTGGTAGCCGTACGGCTGATAGTTGGCCCGGCGCCCCGGGTCCACGTCGATGAGGCTCGCTCCGACACGCCGCAGGTCGGTCTGCCACTGCTCCGACAGGTGGGGGCGGTGGTCGCCGTCGGTAGCGGTGGCCAGCGCGAGGCCAAGGTCCTTCTGCAGGGCCTTGACCGTCTGAGCCCGTTCCTTGCTGTCCCCCTCTCCGTTCAGAGTGAGATCCGCGAAGAACTTCACACTCTGGTCGGGGCCTAGCCGCTCGTAAAAGGCGGTGGCGAACTCGGGCGACCGAGAGTGATCGTGGAGAAGCCCTCGAAGTTCCTTGAGCTCTTGGTCCGTCGCCCTGTCACCCTTGCGCGCGAGGTCGGCGGCCCGGGCGGCGTTCATCTCGTCAGTGCCAGCGTAGACCGGGGAAGTGAAGTCGTGGGGGTTGTCCCCAAGATTAGCCCGCAGTGTCTTGGTGATGTCGCGGTCGGCCTCGTCGGCCTCTTCGAGGACGGATCGAATCCGGCCTTCGATGTACGCGATGTCCGCCCGCTCCTTGCGCAGGGCCACCTGGTAGTCCGGATCGTGCTTGCCCGCCGTGTCAACGCTCTGTTCGAGCGGCGAGGACGCCCGCACGGTGCCGTCCGCCGCGACCGAGACCCGCCGTGCGGGAGCCTCCTCGTCCACGATCTTCCAGAGTGCTTGCTTGGCCCTCTGAAAGGACGCGTATCCCTCTTCCAGGACGCTGTGGACACCCTTCGCGGCTTTCGCCGCATCGTCGAACTCCTTGGCCGTCTTGGCGATGAACGGCCTGGTGACGTCGGCGTTCACTCCCTTCCAGTCCGCTCTGTCGGACTTGGCCTTCATTCCCTTGCCCGCGTCTTCGGCCAGAATTTCCAGCTTGGACACCATCTGAGACCAGTCCGTCACCGCTTCCTTCAGTTTCCCCAGTGGGGCGTGCAGTACATCGTCGAATCCGAGCGCCACAGTCTCCACCCCTCAGGTGACGTGTCCGTCGATCCGGGAAACGACCGCTGAGCCCACGATGTCGCCGTCCTTCTTGTGGGACGCGGCCGAGCGGTCGAGGACTCCGCAGAACCTGTACGCCTCGCTCGCGACCGTGCCCACGTCAGTAACTGACGGATCGGACCACATCGTCGGCTCCGCACAGGTCGAGGCGGTTCGGGCCCGTGCCGGCGTTCGCGGCAACGGTGCGCTCGGTCGCCGTCCCTCCCAGGTCGAACGACATCCACTCCCCCAGTTGTTCACATGTGCAATGCCTGAGCCGATACTTTCGAGGACCGGCACGAAGATCCAGCCGGGCGCCTTTTCTTGACACGTTTCATACGGCGGCCAAGGCCTCGGGATGTTGCCATCACGGGATCGCCCCCGCTTGCGGGATCCGGGCGGGACGAGACGGTCCCAGCGAGAGCGGCCGGGACCGAGCGACCAGAACCACGGCCGACGGCCGTCGGGATGTCGGGGCGCGTTCATCTGGCTGCCCGCTTGATCGCTTACTCATAACGGGTCTAGCCCCATGCGCGGGGCAGACCTCCCCCTGCCCCGCGCGACAGACGAGAGGAACGTCCGTGGAACGCAGATCCCTGCTGGGTGCGACCGCCGGAGCCCTGATGCTCGGTGGACTCGCCCAGGTGCCCGCAGAGGCCGCACCGTCCGCCGCGCGCGGCGGTCACGCCGACAACGACAACGACGGCAAGGGCGGTGGCAAGCTCGTCACCACGTTCAACGTCATCAGCGACATCCAGGGCGACCTCGGCGACTTCACCCAGGCCCTGGCGGACATCAAGGCGTCCAACCCGCACTCCTCCGGCATGGCCGTCGCCGGGGACATCACCCCGCGCGGCTACGACTTCGAGTACGCCGACGTGAAGAAGACGCTGGACCGGGGCCCGAAGCCGCGCGAGGTCGCCTGGGCCATCGGCAACCACGAGTTCTACGTCCCGAAGTGGTCCGACCCGAGCACGCTCGCCCAGGACACCTGGCCCAACGGCACCACCGAGGATTCCCTCTTCCGGAGCTTCTACCGCTTCGCGGGGCGTTCCCGGACCTACGCGGAGACCACGTTCGGCGGGATCCCGGTGCTCACCATCGGCACCGAGCGCTACATGCACTTCCACGACAAGTCCCTGTGGGACGAGGTGTGGATGAGCGAGGCGCAGTTCCAGTGGCTCGAGGACCGGCTGCGGTACTGGGAGCGGCGGCGCAAGCCGGTCATGGTGATCACCCACCACCCGCTGCCGAACACCGTCTCCGGTACGCGCAGCAAGATCTACACGAGCGACTATCTCCAGCCCGACCGGCTGCTCGGTCTCCTCGGGCGGCACCGCGACGTGTTCCTGTTCAGCGGCCACACCCACTGGGACCTGAACCTGTCCGACTGGTACGTGCGCCGGGTGGTGCCGGGCACCGCCAACCTCGACGGCTTCTCGGTGATCAACACCGGTGCGGTGCAGACCGGCTTCGCCGACAACGGCCAGGGCGGCGAGATCACCGTCCCCGGTCACTTCAACCAGGGTCTCCAGGTGGACGTGTTCCGCGATCGCGTCGTCATCAAAGCGCGGGACTTCGCGACCGGCAGCTGGATGAAGCGGATATCCGTCCCGCTGGCTACCCGGATCTGATCACCGGGCCGGACCGCGCCGCCAGGGCCCGGTGGCGCGGCCCGGCCCCCTACCCGCTCCCGCACCAGCTCCCGTTCCCCGCCCCTCCGTCAGTAGAGGGTGCCGTAGTAGCTGTACGCCCAGAGGGCCACCACGCCCGCGACGCACAGCAGCACCACCCACGAGCCGAGGCCCGTGTGGCGCCCCGCACGCGTGCGTGCCGTACGGCCGGCGGAGCGCGGCCGGGTCCGGCGCGGGGGTTTCGGCGCGGCAGCGGAGGGGGCCGCGTCGGCGGCGGTCTCGGCGAGCAGGCGGCGGCAGACCGCGGCCAGCTCGGCCGTGCCGGAGGACAGGTCGACCACGGCCTCCAGGCGCGCGGGCGCGGTCGTCCCGCCGTCCAGGATCCGTCCGGCCCGGACCAGCGCCTGGTCCCGCCCGCCGGTCGGCGCGAGGCTGATCCAGCGCCGTACGTGCTCGCCCCGGATCACCACCCCGCCGCCGCGCTCGCGGTACACGGTGTGCTCCCGCCACAGGACGGCGGCCAACTCCCTTGCCGTCTCCCTGAGTTGCGTCTGCATACGCCTCCCTCTCCCCTCCCCTGATGCAAACAGGCGCACGACTCTAGCGTCCGCCACGCCCTCTCCCCCGCCAGGGTGTCCCGTGGTCCACTACGCCCCGAAGTCGTACACGGTGACCGCTATCCCCCGCGCCGTCAGCCGCTCCGTCACCAGCGGCTCGACCCGCGCCCACTCCCCGCCCGCGAGCCCGCAGCCGATGCGCGGCATGTGCACGGACGCGCCCAGCTCCACCGCCTTGTCGGCGAGCAGCCCGAGCGCCGCGTCGATCGCCTCGTACCGCACCGGCACCCCGCTGCTCCGGCCCCGGCGCATCCCCCGCTGCCCGACCATGTTGGCCACCCACAGATACGGGGTCACCTGGACGAACTGGGCGGCGCCGAGCCCGAAGTCGTTGCCGGCCCGCTCGCGGTGCCAGCGGCGGTACGCCGCCTCCGGCTCCGGCCAGCGGCGCGAGAGCGCGAGGACGAAGCCCTTGCCCCAGCCGCCGAGGTCGTTGCAGACATGCGCGACGATCTTGACGCCCTTGCCGTGCGGCGCGGTGGCGTCCCCCTGTACGTACGCGATCGCGTTCATGGGGTCACCGTACGAGTCGGCACCGACAACGCCCGCTGTCTTTTACAGCGCCGGTGAGACAGCAATACTGTTGAACCATGGTTCACGCGAGCGACGAGCACGACGGCGGGCAGCGGGCGAGTGCGCCGGGCGGTCCCGGCGACCCCGTCTACACCGTGGACGAGCTGGCCGCCCGGGCCGGGGTGACCGTGCGGACGGTGCGGTTCTACGGGACCCGGGGGCTGCTGCCACCGCCCGTCATCGGACCCCGCCGGGTCGGCCACTACGGGCCCGCCCATCTGTCCCGGCTCGCCCTCATCGAGGAGCTCCAGCGACAGGGCATGACGCTCGCCGCGATCGAACGCTATCTGGAGCAGCTGCCGTCCGATCTCAGTGCCCAGGACCTGGCGGTGCACCGCGCCCTGGTCGCCTCCTGGGCGCCCGAGTCGGCGGAGGAGATCACGCTCCAGGAGCTGCGGCGGCGGGCCGGGCGGCCGCTGGCCGACCGGGACGTGGACCGGCTCGCCGCGATGGGGGTCCTCGAACGGGGCCCCGACCCGGACGTGTTCCGGCTCGACGGCTCCCTGCTGCGGCTCGGCGTGGAGCTGCTCGACGTCCCCATCGAGCACGAGACGATCCTCGCCTCCCGCGCCGTGCTGCTCGCGCACGCGCGCGGGGCCGCGCACGAGCTGGCCCGGCTGTTCCAGGAGCAGGTGTGGAACCCGTACCGGGAGAGCGGCGAGGACCCGGACCACCTCAGCGCGATGAAGTCGCTGTCGGCGCACATGCAGCCGATGGTGATCCAGGCCCTCGTGACGGCCTTTCAGCGGTCCCTCAGCGAGGAGCTGAGGAGCGCGTTCAGGACGCCGCCACCGCCGGCGTCCTGAACGCGCCCGCCCCGCCGGCTACGCCGGGGCGTCCGTGAAGACCTCGCCCCGCTCGGCCTTCTCCACCAGGAGGGCGGGCGGGGTGAAGCGCTCGCCGTAGGTGGCGGCCAGCTCGCGGGCCCGCGCGACGAAGCCGGCGATGCCGCCCTCGTAGCCGTTGACGTACTGGAGCACGCCGCCGGTCCAGGCCGGGAAGCCGATGCCGAGGATGGAGCCGATGTTGGCGTCGGCGACCGAGGTCAGCACGCCTTCCTCGACCAGCCGTACGGTGTCCAGGGCCTCGGCGAAGAGCATCCGCTCCTGCATGTCCGTGAACGGGATCTCCGCGTCCGGCTTGGCGAAGTGCTCGCGCAGGCCCGGCCACAGCTTGCCGCGCGCGCCGTCCTCGCCGTACTCGTAGAAGCCGGCGCCGCCGCTGCGGCCCGGGCGGCCGAACTCGTCGACCATGCGGTCGATGACGGCCTCGCCGGGGTGCGAGGTCCAGGTGCCGCCGGCCTCCTCGACGGCCTTCTTCGACTCGTTGCGGATCTTGCGCGGCAGGGTGAGGGTCAGCTCGTCCATGAGGGAGAGGACCTTGGCCGGGTAGCCGGCCTGGGCCGCGGCCTGCTCGACGGAGGCGGGCTCGATGCCCTCGCCGACCATGGCGACGCCCTCGTTGATGAACTGGCCGATCACCCGGGAGGTGAAGAAGCCGCGCGAGTCGTTGACGACGATCGGCGTCTTGTTGATCTGGCGGACCAGGTCGAAGGCGCGGGCCAGGGCCTCGTCGCCGGTGCTCTCGCCCTTGATGATCTCGACGAGCGGCATCTTGTCGACCGGCGAGAAGAAATGAAGACCGATGAAGTCGGTCTGCCGCTCGACGCCCTCGGCGAGGGTGGTGATGGGCAGCGTGGAGGTGTTGGAGCACAGCAGCGCGTCGGGCTCGACGACGTGCTGGATCTCCTGGAACACCTTGTGCTTGAGCGCGGTGTCCTCGAAGACCGCCTCGATGACGGCGTCGCAGCCGGCCAGGTCCGCCACGTCGCCGGTCGGGGTGATCCGGGCGAGCAGCGCGTCGGCCTTCTCCTGGGTGGTGCGGCCCCGGCCGACGGCCTTGGCGCACAGCTTCTCGGAGTACGCCTTGCCCTTGGCCGCGGCCTCGGTGCTGACGTCCTTGAGGACGACGTCGATGCCGGCCCGGGCGCAGGAGTACGCGATGCCGGCGCCCATCATGCCGGCGCCGAGCACGGCGACCTTGCGGACCGGGCGCTTCTCGATGCCCTGGGGGCGGTTGGCGCCGGAGTTGACGGCCTGCAGGTCGAAGAAGAACGCCTGGATCATGTTCTTCGCGGTCTGGCCGGTGACCAGCTCGGTGAAGTAGCGGCTCTCGATGACGAGCGCGGTCTCGAAGTCGACCTGGGAGCCCTCGACGGCCGCCGCCATGATGTTGCGGGGCGCCGGGTAGGGCGCGCCGTTCAGCTGCTTGCGCAGGTTGGCGGGGAAGGCCGGCAGGTTGGCGGCGAACTTCGGGTTCGACGGGGTGCCGCCGGGGATCCGGTAGCCGGGCACGTCCCAGGGCTGCTGCGACGCGGGGTGCGCGTCGATGAAGGCGCGGGCCTTCGCGAGCAGGTCCTCCGGGGAGTCGGCCAGCTCGTGCACGAGGCCGCTCGCGAGCGCCCGCTGCGGGGTGTACTGGGTGCCCTGGAGCAGCACCTTCAGCAGGGCGTCGGTGATGCCCATGAGGCGTACGGTACGGGCGACGCCGCCACCGCCCGGGAGCAGACCGAGGGTGACCTCGGGCAGGCCGATCTTGGAGCCGGGCGCGTCGAGGGCGACGCGGTGGTGGGAGGCGAGCGCGATCTCGTAGCCGCCGCCGAGCGCGGCGCCGTTGATCGCGGCGACGACGGGCTTGCCGAGGGTCTCGATGCGGCGCAGCGCGTCCTTCATCTCCAGGGCGGCCTCGAAGATCGGCCGGGCGTCCTCGGGACCGGCCTTGATCATGTCCTTGAGGTCTCCGCCGGCGAAGAAGGTCTTCTTCGCGGAGGTGTAGATGATGCCGCGGATGGAGTCCTTCTCGGCCACGGCGCGGTCGGCGACGGCCTTGATGGAGGCCCGGAAGGCCTGGTTCATGGTGTTCGCGGACTGGTCCGGGTCGTCGAGGACGAGGGTGACGACGCCGGTCTCGTCCTGCTCCCAGCGGATGGTGGTGCTCTCGCTCATGACTGATGCTTCTCCGTAAGAGGGGTTCGGACCGGGCGGTCAGAAGCGCTCGACGCGCTCGACGATGGTGGCGATGCCCATGCCGCCGCCGACGCACAGGGTGACGAGGCCGTAGCGCTTGCCCTGCCGCTCCAGCTCGTCGACGACCGTGCCGAGGATCATCGCGCCGGTGGCGCCGAGCGGGTGGCCGAGTGCGATGGCGCCGCCGTTGACGTTGATCTTGTCGAGGGAGACGCCCATCTCCTTGGCGAAGCGCAGGACGACGGCGGCGAAGGCCTCGTTGATCTCGATCAGGTCGATGTCGTCGATGGTGAGGCCGGCCTTGGCGAGCGCCTTGCGGGCGGCCGGGGCGGGGCCGGTGAGCATGATGGTCGGCTCGGAGCCGGAGACGGCGGCGGAGACGATCCGGGCGCGGGGCGTCAGCCCGTACCGCTCGCCGGTCTCGCGCGAACCGACGGCGACGAGGGAGGCGCCGTCGACGATGCCGGAGGAGTTGCCGGCGTGGTGGACGTGGTCGATCTCCTCGACCCAGTGGTACTTCTGCAGCGCGACGGCGTCGAAGCCGCCCAGCTCGCCGATGTCCGCGAAGGACGGCTTGAGGCGGGCGAGCGAGTCGGCGGTGGTGCCGGGGCGCATGTGCTCGTCGTGGTCGAGGACGGTGAGGCCGGCGCGGTCCGTGACGGGGACGACGGAGCGGTCGAAGCGGCCCGCCTTCCAGGCTTCGGCGGCGCGCTCCTGGGAGAGGGCGGCGTACTCGTCGACGTCACGGCGGGAGAAGCCCTCGATGGTGGCGATGAGGTCGGCGCCGATGCCCTGGGGGACGAAGTTGGTGGCCATGTTGGTCATCGGGTCGGCGAACCAGGCGCCGCCGTCGGAGGCCATCGGGACGCGGGACATGGACTCGACGCCGCCGGCCAGGACCAGGTCCTCCCAGCCGGAGCGGACCTTCATCGCGGCCATGTTGACGGCTTCGAGGCCGGAGGCGCAGAAGCGGTTCTCCTGGACACCGGCGACGGTGTCGGGCAGGCCGGCGGCGATGGCGGCGATCCGGGCGATGTCGGAGCCCTGGTCGCCGACGGGGCCGACGACGCCGAGGACGATGTCGTCGATGGCGGCCGGGTCGAGGCCGGGCTGGCGGACCTGGATCTCCCGGATCAGGCCGACGACCAGGTCGATCGGCTTGGTGCCGTGCAGGGCCCCGTTGGCCTTGCCGCGGCCGCGCGGGGTGCGGATCGCGTCGTAGACGTACGCTTCGGTGGTCACGGTGGTGCCTTTCACATGAGGGTCGGACGCGAGGGCCGGGCGGCGCGCGGAGGGCCGGGGCGCTCGCGGAGGTCGAGGGCGGGCCCGGGTCGGATCCGGGCGGGCGGCGGCGGCGGCGGGGTCAGCCGAGCAGGGAGCGGCCGATGATCTCCTTCATGATCTCGGTCGTCCCGCCGTAGATGGTCTGGATCCGGCCGTCGGTGAACGCCCTGGCGACCGGGAATTCGCTCATGTAGCCGTATCCGCCGTGCAGTTGCAGGCACCGGTCGGCGACCCGCTTCTGCAGTTCGGTGGCCCACCACTTGGCCATGGAGGCGTTCACCGCGTCCAGGCCGGTGCCGTTCGGGTCGATGTGCTCCTCGACGCAGCGGTCGACGAAGGTACGGGTGACGGCGCACTCCGTGGCCATCTCGGCGATCTCGAAACGGACGTGCTGGAGCTTGGCGAGCGGGCGGCCGAAGGCCTCGCGCTCCTTGACGTACGTGCTGGTCAGCTCCAGCAGGTGCTCGGCCCCGGCGATGGCGGCGACCGCGATGGCGAGCCGTTCCTGGGCGAGGTTGGTCATCAGATGGACGAAGGCGCCGTCGAGCTGCCCGAGCAGGTTCTCCTTGGGGACGCGGACGTCACGGAAGAAGAGTTCGGCGGTGTCCTGGGCCTTCTGGCCGATCTTGTCGAGGTTGCGGCCGCGCTCGAAGCCCTCCATGCCGCGTTCGACGACGAGGAGGGAGAGCCCGTGGGCGCCGCCCTCGGGGGTCGTCTTGGCGACGACGACGACCAGGTCGGCGAGGATGCCGTTGGAGATGAAGGTCTTGGAGCCGTTGAGGATCCAGTGGTCGCCGCGGTCCTCGGCAGTGGTGCGGATCGCCTGGAGGTCGGAGCCGGCGCCGGGCTCGGTCATGGCGATGGCGGTGACGGTCTCGCCGCTGCAGAAGCCGGGCAGCCAGCGGCGCTTCTGCTCCTCGGTGGCGAGCGAGGTGAAGTACGGGCCGATGATGTCGTTGTGCAGCCCGATGGCAAGGCCGGGGGTGCCGGCCCGGGTGAACTCCTCGGCGAGGACGACGCTGTAGCGGAAGTCCGGGATCCCGCCGCCGCCGTACTCCTCGTCGACGTCGAGGCCGAGCAGCCCCTGCCGCCCGGCGGCCCGCCACACCTCGCGGGAGACGACGCCGTCCTTCTCCCACCGCTCGTAGTGCGGCAGCACCTCCTTGGCGAGGAAGGTGCGGACCGTCCGGCGGAACGCCTCGTGGTCGTCGGTGTAGAGCCGGCGCTTCATGCCTGCTGCTCCTTGGCGTCGTCGGGCTGGTCGGTCGGGGCGGGAAGCCCGGATGGGCGGAGGGCTGGTACGTCCCAGTCGCGGGCGACCTCGTCGGTGTCGGCGCCCGGCAGGACGGGTCCGGTGCGGACCGTGCCCGGGGTGGCGGAGAAGCGCGGCGCGGGCGCGGGCTGGACCTGGCCGGCGTGCTCGACGAAGGTGCCGCGCGCGGCGAGGTGCGGGTGCGCGGGCGCCTCGCGCATCGAGAGGACGGGGGCCACGCAGGCGTCGGTGCCCTCGAAGACGGCCGTCCACTCGGCGCGCGTACGGGTGCGGAAGCGGGCGGCGACGGCGGTCCGCAGCTCGGGCCAGCGGGCGAGGTCGAACCGGGCCCCGGCGACCTCCCCGATGCCGAGCAGGCGGGCGAACTCGTCGTAGAACCGCTGCTCCAGCGCGCCGACGGCCATGTAGCCGCCGTCGGAGGTCTCGTACGTGCCGTAGAAGGGGCAGCCGCCGTCGAGCAGGTTCACCCCGCGCCGGTCCTGCCAGCCGCCGGCGGCGAGCATGCCGTGGATCATGGTGGCGAGGTGGGCGGCGCCGTCGACGATGGCGGCGTCGACGACCTGGCCCTCGCCGTGCTCGCGGGCGTGCCGGAGGGCGGCCAGGATGCCGATGACGAGGTAGAGCGAGCCGCCCGCGTAGTCGCCGACCAGGTTGGCGGGGATGGTGGGTGGCCCCTCGGGGTCGGGGCCGATCATGCCGAGGGTGCCGGTGACGGCGAGGTAGGAGATGTCGTGCCCGGCGGTGGGGGCGAGCGGGCCGTCCTGGCCCCAGCCGGTCATCCGGCCGTAGACGAGCCGGGGGTTGCGGGCGAGAGCGGCGTCGGGGCCGACGCCGAGGCGTTCGGCGACACCGGGTCGGTAGCCCTCGACGAGGACGTCGGCGCGGGCGACCAGGTCGAGCACGGTGGCCGGGCCGTCGGCGGCCTTGAGGTCGACGCGTACGGACCGCTTGTTGCGGTTGGTGAGGTCGTACGCGGGGTCGATGCCGAGGGCCGTGCCGCCGGGGCGGTCGACGCGGACGACGTCGGCGCCGAGGTCGGCGAGGACCATGGCGGCGAAGGGGCCGGGGCCGATGCCGGCGAGTTCGACCACACGGATCCCGGCGAGCGGGCCGGTGCGGGACGGTCCGGGTGTCGTCATCAGGCCCCCCAGGGAGTTGCGCCAGTGTGTGACATCAATGCTGTAACACCGGAGATGCTAGGAACGTGTTCCACTCCGCACAAGCCCCCGGGCCGAGCAAGCGCTTACCTCGGCTGGATCGGACGCTTCCGCTAGAGTCCGCCGACGACATACGGGCCGGGGCGCGAGGGGAAGGCGAGAGGCCGTGGAGACTGGGGCGGAAACGAGGGCGGCCGAGCGGCCGTACGACGTGGTGCTCTTCGGGGCGACCGGGTTCGTGGGCGAGCTCACCGCGGAGTATCTGGCCGCGCACGCGCCGGCGGACTGCCGCTGGGCCCTGGCGGGGCGCAGCCGGGACCGGCTCGCCGCGCTGCGCGACCGGCTCGCCGACCGGTGGCCGCACTGCGCCGCACTGCCGCTGCTCGTCGCGGACAGCGAGGACCCCGTGTCGCTGCGGACGCTCGCCCGCTCGGCGCGGGTCGTGGCGAGCACGGTCGGCCCCTACATCCGGTACGGGGACGAGCTGGTCGCCGCGTGCGCGCGGGCCGGCACCGACTATCTGGACCTGACCGGGGAGCCGGAGTTCGTCGACCGCGTGTACGTGCGCCACGACGCCCTGGCCCGCGAGACCGGCGCCCGCCTCGTGCACGCCTGCGGCTTCGACTCGGTCCCGCACGACCTCGGCGTCTACTTCACGGTGCGGCAGCTGCCGGAGGGGGTGCCGTTGCGGGTCGACGGGTTCGTCCGGGCGGGCGCGCTCTTCTCGGGCGGCACCTTCGCCTCGGCCCTCTCCGCGTTCGGGCGCGGCCGGGAGATGCTGGACGCGGCGCGCGAACGGCGGCTGCACGAACCGCGGTCGGTGAACCGGCGGGCCCGGGCGCCGCTCGGCGGGCCCCGGTTCAGCCGGGAGACCGGCACCTGGGCGCTGCCGCTGCCCACGCTCGATCCGCAGGTGGTGGTCCGCTCGGCGCGGGCCCTCGACCGCTACGGGCCGGACTTCCGCTACCGCCACTACGCCTCGCTGAAGACCCTGCCGGTGGCCCTGGGCGGCTCGGCGGCGGTCGGCACGGGCGTTCTGGCGGCGCAACTGCCCGCCGTACGCGCGTGGCTGACGAAGTGTTACGCGTCGGGGAAGGGGCCGAGCGCCGAACGGCGGGCCCGTAGCTGGTTCTCCGTGCGCTTCGTCGGGGAGGGCGGCGGCCGACGGGTGTTCACCGAGGTCTCGGGCGGCGACCCGGGCTACGACGAGACGGCGAAGATGCTGGCCGAGTCGGCGCTCAGCCTCGCCTTCGACCCGCTGCCCGCGACGGCCGGGCAGGTCACCACGGCGGTCGCGATGGGCGACGCGCTCCTCGGCCGGCTGCGGGCGGCGGGCCTGCGCTTCCGGGTGGCGCACTCGGGCTGAGCGGGGCCGCCGGCGACCGCGCTCAGCGCCGTACGCGACGGAATCAGTGGCGTACGAGACAGAAGGGGTGACCGGCCGGGTCGGCGTAGATGCGCCAGGACCGGTCGCCCCCGTCGTCGTCGAGCCGCCGCGCGCCGAGCGCCAGGACCGCCTCGTGCGCGACGTCCAGGTCGGCGACCCGTACGTCGATGTGGAACTGCTGCTCGGGCGCGCCCCACACCGGGGGCCGGTGGTCGGCCACGCCCTGGAAGGCGAGCACCGGGGCGCCGGAGGCGTCGTGCAGAGTGGCCCAGGCGGCGCCGACGGCCCACTGGGCGTCGGGCCTGTTGATCTCACCGCCGAGCAACCGCTGGTAGAAGCGGGCCAGTTCCATCACGTCGGGGCAGTCGAGCACGAGGCACTGGAAGGTGCCGATCGCGGAGGGAAGCGCCGTACCGGGGGAAGTCATGGAGCCACTCTGCCGTCCTTGATCACACCCCCGGTATCCGTACGGATACTTACGGGTACTCAGGCGTCCCGGCCGGTCGTCGCGCCCTCGGCCGCTTCCTGCTCCGTCGCCGCGAGCGCCTCGGCGAGGGCCCGGCGGCAGAGCGCGTCGGCGTGCCGGGTGGTCTCGGGGAGGCGGTAGCGCGGGCTCAGGTGCAGGGTGTGGGCGCAGGCCCGGTCCAGGGAGACCCGGTGGCCGACGGAGACGTACACCGGCTTGACCCCGGCGCGGGTGCGCAGCGCGCGTCCGACGGTCTCGCCGTCGGCGACGAGGTCGCCGAACGCGCCGCGCTCCGGGCCGGGTTGCTCATAGGTGAAGGTGAACGGGTTCTTGGCGACACCGATCGACGGCAGCCCGGTGAGCACCCCGAGGTGACTGGCGAGCCCGAAGCGGCGGGGGTGGGCGAGGCCGTACCCGTCGCAGACCAGCACGCCGGGGTCGGCGGAAAGCCGGTCGAGCGCGGCGACCACGGTGGGGATCTCCCGGAAGGCGAGCAGCCCGGGCACGTACGGGAAGGAGACCCGCCCGACGGCGGTGGCCTCCTCGACCACCTCCAGGGTGCGGGCGTCGAGGACCACGGCCGCGGCGGCGACCAGGTCGCGCTCGTCGTCGTAGGCCACGTCGAGCCCGGTGACGTGCCCCGTCCCCGCCTCGGGCCCCTCCTCCCCCAGCACCAGCCGCCCGCGCAGCTCCTCCTGCACGGCCAGCGCCGCACCCTCGTCGGCGGGCCACCCGGCGGGAATCTCGATGATCTTCATGCTCCGGACCCTACGCGCCACCCGCGCGGGCACGCGCGGGCATTCGCCGGTCCCTCGCGGCGCCCTCACGCCGGGGACGAGGGCGGGGAGCCGGCATGGCGGAGCCGGCATGGCGGAGCCGGGCGCCAACCCCCTCGCCGGGATGGGCTCTCGGGGCGAGGCGTAGCCTGGCTCGTATGTTCGTACTGGAGTTGACGTACACCGCGCCGATCGAGCGGATCGACGAGCTGATTCCCGCGCATCGCACCTGGCTGGAAGCGCGGTACGCCGAGGGGGTGTTCCTGGCGTCGGGCCGGAAGGAGCCGCGCGAGGGCGGGGTGATCCTGGCCGGCGGGGTCGGCCGCTCGGAGATCGAGATGATCGTGGCGACCGACCCGTTCAGCGTCGCGGGCGTGTGCACGTACCGGATCATGGAATTCCTCGCCACCAAGACGGTGAAGGAACTCGCGCCGTTCCGGGACGAGTTGCCCGCCTCGTAACGAAGGATGCCGTCGGGAGCCGGCAGGCGGACCCCCTGCCGGTCTCCCCGTACCATCTCGCGGACCTGTCGCCTACTGGACGAAGGGGAGGAACAGGTCCGCCGTGGCCTCGGCGTGAACGGTGAACTGCTCGCGGGCCTTCGCCGGATCACTGCCCTCGATCGCCGAGACCAGACCGCGATGCTGCTGGCCGGGCGTGCTCCGGGCCTCCACTCCGCCGGGATGGTCGGCCAGCAGCCGGGTCAGCTCGTCCTGGATGCCCTGCTCGGCCTCCACCAGCCGCCGGGAGCCGGAGAGTTCGGCGATGTGCAGGTGGAGCCCCGCGTCCAGGGTGCGATACGCCTCCGCCTCCGCGATCGCCGCGTCGGCGGCGGCCTCGAGTTCGCGCAGCCTGGACAGCCCCGCCTCGGAGGCGCGCCGGGCGGCCCTGGCCGATGCCTCCCCCGACACCGCGATCCGCCAGACCGTCAGCTCTTCGATGTCGTCCAGCGTGTACGGGTGGAGAGCGGTCAGCTCCCGGATCCGGGTGAGGACATCGGGGACCACGTAGGTTCCCGCGCGGTAGCCGCGCCGGGTCTCGATCAGGCCCTCCTCCCGCAGGACCGCCATCGAGTGGCGAATGGTCATGACGGCGACGTCGAACATCTCGGCCAGGGTCTTCTCCGGCGGGAAGCGATCACCGCCGACGAGAATCCGCGCGCCGATCAGCTCGCTGAGCCGTCGTGCGATGGCCTCCGCGGCCCCGGCGGCACGCACGGGCGCAATGTGACGCGCCCAACCCTTGTCGTCCATGAAACCTATCCTCTAGATTTCGCATTTCTGCTGCAAGTCTGCGATCACTGGAGAGCCTATGAGTACGACTGAGCCCACGGCACCCCGCATCGGCATACCCGTGCGCCTCAGCGACGCCGACGCGCCCGGCGCCGACCAGCGCGTCGTCGAGGCGAACCGCATCTTCGACGACGTCGTCACGCTCATCCGCGACGCCGGTGCCGAGCCCGTCCTGCTTCGGCCCGGCTCCGACGGGACCCCGCAGGACTCCCTCCTCGCGGACTGCCGCGGCTTCGTCGTACCGGGCGGAGGGGACGTCGACCCGGCGCTGTACGGGGCCGATCCGGCGCACCCGGCCCTGTACGACGTCAACCCCGCGCAGGACCGGCTCGACACGGCCGTCATCCGCTACGCCCTGGAGAAGCGGCTGCCGTACCTCGGGATCTGCCGCGGCATGCAGCTGCTCAACATCATGCGGGGCGGCACCCTCCACCTCGATCTGCCGAAGACCTCCGTGGCGCACGACCCGGAGCCCGGCGACGAGTGGGCGGTCCACGAGGTGGCGCTCGTGTCCGGCACCGCGGTGGCCGAGGTCTTCGGTCGCGACCGGATGCCGGTGTCCTCCGGCCACCACCAGGCGGTCGACCGGGTGGGCGCCGGACTGCGGGTGGCCGCCCGCGCCGACGACGGCTGCGTGGAGGCCGTCGAGGCGTACGCCGGCCCCGAGGACTCGGGCACGACGCCGTGGACCGTCGGTGTCCAGTGGCACCCCGAAGCGTTCGTGCCCAGCTCCGAGCTGCGACTGCCGCTGTTCCGCGCGCTGCTCGAACAGGTCGAGCGGGCCGAGCGCGAGGACGCCGGGCCCCGGACGGGTGACCGGTGATGGGGCAAGGAAACGGGACGGCGACGCGCCGCCCGGACACGGGCGGGGCTCCGGCGGCGGGTGACACCGCCACCGCCGCTGGAGCCGGATCCGGCGGCGGCGGCGGCGCGACCACGCTGGCGCGAAGCCTCCACAGCCGCCACATCACCATGATCAGCATCGGTGGTGCGGTCGGCGCCGGACTCTTCGTCGGCTCGGGAGTCAGCATCCAGCAGGCCGGCCCGGGCATTCTGATCGCCTACGCCCTCACGGCCGCCATCGTCGTCCTGATCATGCGGATGCTGGCCGAGATGTCGATGACCCGGCCGGACACCGGCGCCTTCGCCGTCTACGGCCGGCTGGCCTTCGGCCGCTGGGCCGGATTCACCAGCGGCTGGATCTACTGGATCGGCTGGCCCCTGGGCCTGTGTGTCGAGGCCATCGCGACGGCCCGGATCGTGCACGGCTGGATCCCGGCCCTGCCGGTCTGGCTCACCGCCCTGGCCATGGTCGGCCTTGTGACCGCCGTCAACCTCTTCTCGGTACGCGCCTACGGGGAGATGGAGTTCTGGGTCGTCTGGATCAAGGTCGCGGTGATCGCCCTGTTCATCGCCGTCGGCCTCGTCGCGGTCGCCGGCCTGCTGCCGGGAACGCCCGCGCCCGGCGTCGGGAACCTGGTGGACCACGGAGGCTTCCTCCCCATGGGGCTCGGCGGCGTCGTCATCGCCACCTCGGGCGCGATGTTCTCCTTCTCCGGTACCGAAATCGTGACCATCGCCGCGGGAGAGGCCCAGGACGCCGCGACCGCCATCCGCAAGAGCACCCGCACCATCCTGCTCCGGGTCACCGTCTTCTACCTCGGCTCGCTGGCGGTGATCGTCCTGCTCCTGCCCTGGAACAGCACCGCCGTGGGCGAGAGCCCCTTCGCCGCGACCCTCTCCCATCTCGGTCTGCGCGGCGCGTCCACCGTGCTGAACGTCGTGCTGTTCGCGGCGATGCTCTCCACGATGAACTCCCAGGTCTACGCCAGTTCCCGGATGCTCTTCGCGCTGGCCCGGGACCGCGACGCCCCGTCCCTCTTCGCCCGCGTCTCCCGCCGCGGTGTGCCGCACACGGCCATTCTCCTGACCGTCTCGGTCGCGGTGCTCTGCCTGCTGCTCCAGGTCTTCCATCCGACCACGGCGTTCAGCCGGCTCGTCAGCATCACCGGAGACACCGTCTACGTCACCTGGATCGGCATCGCCGCGGCGCACCTGATGCTCGGCCGCCGCGACCGCTCCGAGGGTCTCCGGCCCGCCTCCGGTACCGGGGTCTGGCTCTTCCCCTGGCTGACCTGGGCGACCCTGATCGCTCTCCTCGGGCTGTACGCGGTGATGATCGTCCTGCCGGAGTCGCGCGTGGACGCCGTGCTGGCGCTCGGGTTCACCGTGGCCGTGGCCCTCGCGGGCCTGTGGCTGCAGCGAAGGGACGCGACACCTGCCGCGTGATCCGGACGGTGGCTCCGGCCCCGGCCCCGGCGGGGCCAGAGCCAGGGCCGGGCCAGAGCCGGGGCCGGGCCAGAGCCGGGGCCAGGCCAGAGCCGGGGCCGGGGCGTGGCCACCTCCGACAGGCCTCGACAGGCCCCGGCCGGCACTCCGACCGGAAGTTCGCCGCCGGATCGGCGCGGCAGCGGCAGCGGCACGGGTCTACTTCGTGACGACGAGTTTGCCCGTGGTGCGCGTGCGGACGAAGTCGACACATGCCCGCGGGCCCTCGTCGAGGCGGTAGCGGCGCCCGATCATGGCGCGCAGCTCCCCCCGTTCCGCCTCCCCGGCGCACGAACCGCTGCGGCTTCCGCCCCTCCCGGTCGGTCGACCTGAACCTAGCGGACGGCCGAGCGCGCGATGCGGCCCTTCTCGCCCGCGGCCCAGCAGGCGCCGTCGGCGGTGCAGGAGACCGTGTCGTACGAACCGGTGTCGATGGTCCGCCAGGTACGGCCGCCGTCAGTGGTGAGGTCGGTGCCGGTGGGGCCGACGGCGAGGGCCGCGGACGCGCTGTGCGGGAGCCAGGCGACACCGGAGCGGTAGGCGGACGGCGGGGTGGCGGAGGCGGTCCAGCCGCGTCCGCCGTCACCGGTGACGGCGGCGGCCCGCGGGGAGGCCTGGTCGGCGCGGTAGTCGCCGCCGACCGCGAGGCCGTGCCGGCGGTCGCGGAAGGCGAGCCCGAAGACGCCCTTGGCGCCCTCCCCGGCCGGGATGGTCGTCTCGGCCGCGGTCCAGTTCAGCCCGCGGTCCGCCGAGTGCAGCACGCGCCCGGCCGGGCCGCCGCCGGTGGCCAGCCACACGTCCTTGGGCCCGGACGACACCAGGCACTGGCCGCTCGCCGCGAAACCGGCCTCGCCGGGCTGGGCGGCGGGCATGCCGGCGTCGGGCAGGACCCGCCAGGACCGGCCGCCGTCGCCGGTGGACAGGATGCGGTACTTGCCGTCCACCGGGTCGCTCATGGCCAGCCCGTGGCGGTTGTCGAAGAAGGTCATGCAGTCGTAAAAGGCCCGCGGGTCGGTGTTGCGGAAGGACTCGGTCCAGGTCCGCCCGCCGTCCTCGGTGCGCAGGACGCGGGACGCCTCGCCCTCGCCGATGGCGAGCGCCACGGCCCGCCGGGCGTCGAACGCCTCCACATCGCGGAACTCCAGTTCCCCGGCCCCGGCCGGAGAGACGTTTCGCCAGGTCCGTCCGCCATCGGTGGTGCGCAGCACCGTCCCCCTCGTACCCGCCGCCCAGGCCACCGACCGGCTCACCGCGGCGAGCCCCCGGAACCGGGCGTCCGTGCCGGTGGCGGTGAGCTGCCACGCACCGGGCTCGGGCGTCCGCCCGTGCGCGCCGGCCGGGACGGCGGGCGCCAGCGCGAGCACGGCCCCGGCCAGCCCGAGAGCCGCCACCAGTCGCCGCCTCAGCGGGCTCTTCTGTCTCGTCTGTCTCGTCTTCCCCATGGACGTCATGGCCGGGGAAGCTAGCCCACCGGGGAGATCCCCGTCCAGAGTGCGCACCCGACCGCACCTTCCTAGGCTGGGAGGCATGACGGACCGCAGCGGGGCCGACCCCGCCCCGGAGGAGAAGCCGAAGGTCAAGGAATACGACGGCGCGGGCATCACCGTCACCTTCGAGCCGCGCCGCTGTCTGCACGCCGCCGAGTGCGTACGCGGCCTGCCGAGCGTCTTCGACCTGGAGCAGCGGCCCTGGGTGCAGCCCGGCAACGCGGCCCCCGACCTGGTCGCCGAGGTGGTCCGGCGCTGCCCGTCGGGCGCGCTGCAGTACCGGCCGGAGGACGGTTCGGCCGAGCCCGCCGACACGCCCACCACCGTGACCCGGATGCCGGACGGTCGGCTGCTGATGCGCGGCGACCTGCGGGTGCGTTCCGGCGCCGGCGAGCGGCGCGAGACGCGGGTGGTGCTGTGCGGCTGCGGGGCGTCGGGCAACCAGCCGTACTGCGATCACTCCGGCGCCTGCGCGGGCGGCGACTTCGACCACGCCGACGAGCGCTGACGAACGCCGACGAACGCTGACCAGCGCTGACCTGGGCGGACGGCCATCGGCGGCGGGCCTTCCCGAGCGAATACAGCAGGTCGGGGCGGGGGCGGCGGACGCGGCGGGGTGGAGTCGGGTCCGCGGCGAGCCGGACGGTGACGCAGCTCACGTACCTCCTCGGTACACGATCCGGCGCTCTGGTTCGTCCTTCCCTGTGTCAGGGAGATGCCAGAGAACGCAGCCGCGCGACAGGAGGCCGATCCATGTCCACCGTCTTCGAGCAGCCCGTGCAGGCCCGACTGGTGGCGTCCGCGCCGCGGACGGAGGCCGTCGCCGCCACCCTTCGGTACGACCGCGCGGACCCGTACGCCGTGAGCATGGCCTTCCCGCCACCCGCCACCCTGGAGGGGGTCGAGGTGTCCTGGGCCTTCGGGCGCGAACTGCTCGCCGAGGGCGTCGAAGGGCCCGCCGGGGTCGGGGACGTACGGCTGCGGCCGTACGGGGACGACCGCACGGTGGTCGAGTTCCACGCGCCCGAGGGCGTGGCCATGGTGCACGTCCGCACGGCCGAGCTGCGTCGCTTCCTGGAGCGCTCGCAGCGCGTGGTGCCCTGGGGACGCGAGCACCAGTACCTGGACTGGGACGCGGACTTGGCGAACCTGCTGAAGGACCGCCCGTGACGGAGGCCGAGCGCCGCCGTCTCCCGTCGCCCGTAATTTCGATTGCGGCCGCCAGCGGCCGCGCCCTAGCCTTCTTTCCGGCCCCATACAGTCGTCTGATCGGAGAAGGCCGTTGCTTTGCTGAGGTTCGAGACACCGTGCCGCGCGTGCCGCATCGCCGCCGCGTGTGCCGTCCTCGACCTCGGCGTATGAGCGAACGAGCCCTGTCTTCCAGCTGTTTCGGCTGATACAGCTTCAGCTTCCTGGGTATTCCAGCTTTCCAGGCTCTCCTGGCTGATCTGGCTATACCGGCTGATCTGGCTGATCTGGCTGCCGCTCTGTCACGGCTTTCGTCCGCGCCCCGGTGTCTCACGCGATCCCCTGACCGTGAACTGCGACCGGGAGGCCTCCATGGCGACTCATCCCACTTTCCTCACCTGCACGAACCTTTCCTTCTCCTGGCCCGACGGGACGAAGGTCCTCGACGACTTCCGGCTGACCGTCGGCCCCGGCCGGACCGGTCTGGTCGGCCTCAACGGGCCGGGAAGTCGACCCTGCTCAAGCTGCTCGCCGGGGAACTCGCCCCGGCATCGGGATCCGTCCGCGCCGCCGGCGAGATCGGGTATCTGCCGCAGAATCTGGTGCTGCGCACCGACCTGCGGATCGACCGGGTCCTCGGCATCGAGCGGACCCGGGCGGCCCTGCACGCGATCGAGTCGGGCGACACCGCGGAGGAGCACTTCACGGCCGTCGGCGACGACTGGGACGTGGAGGAGCGGGCGCGGGCCGTACTCGACCAGCTCGGGCTCGGGCACATCGGCCTGGACCACACCGTCGGCGAGATCTCGGGCGGCGAGTCGGTGCTGCTGCGGCTGGCCGCGCTGCTGCTCGCCCGGCCGGAGATCCTGCTGCTCGACGAGCCGACGAACAACCTCGACCTGTTCGCACGGCGTCGGCTGTACGAGGCGGTGGACGCCTGGTCCGGAGTGCTGGTCGTGGTGAGCCACGACCTCGAACTCCTGGAGCGGGTCGACCAGATCGCCGATCTGCGGGACGGCGAGGTCACGCTGTACGGCGGGACGTGGTCGGACTACCAGAGGGCGCTCGCGGTCGAACAGGAGGCGGCCGAACGGATGGTGCGGGTCGCCGAGGCCGACGTCCAGCGGCAGAAGCGGGAACTGGGCGACGCACACGCGAAGTTGGCACGCCGCAGGCGCTACGGGCAGAAGAGCTTCGAGAACCGGGTGGCCCCGAAGATCGTCGCCAACACCCGCAAAGCCGCCGCCGAGGTGTCCTCGGGCAAGCACCGGGCGGTGCACGCCGAGCGGCTGGCCGAGGCGCGGTCGCGCCTGGACACGGCGGTGGAGGCGGTGCGGGACGACGACGAGATCCGCATCGAACTGCCCCGCACGAAGGTCCATCCAGGCGGGGACGTACTACTGCTACGGGACCTGGAGCTGCGGCACGGGTCGCGGGTCGACGGCGGGTTCGAGCTGCGGGGCCCGGAACGGGTGGCGCTGCTCGGCCGGAACGGCGCGGGCAAGACGACGCTGCTGCGGACGATCGCGGGCGAACTGGCCCCGGTGGAAGGAGAGATGGCGGTGCATGTGCCGCTGCGTTTCCTGCCGCAGCGGCTGGATCTGCTGGACGACGGACTGAGCGTGGTGGAGAACGTCAAGCGGTTCGCGCCGGCGGCGACGCCCAACGAGATCCGGGCGCGACTGGCGCGGTTCCTGTTCCGTGGCGCGCGGGCGGACCGCCCGGTGGAGACGCTGTCGGGCGGCGAACGCTTCCGCGCGACGCTGGCGGCACTACTGCTGGCCGAGCCGGCACCGAAGCTGCTCATGCTGGACGAGCCGACCAACAACCTGGACATGGCGTCGGTGCGGAGCCTGACGGCCGCGCTGGAGGCCTACGAGGGGGCGCTGGTCGTGGCGAGCCACGACGTCACGTTCCTGCGGTCGTTGGGGATCAGCCGCTGGCTGGTGCTGGACGGCACGTTGCGGCCGACGACGGAGGGGGAGGCGAGGGAGGGGTTCGCGGATCGGTGAGCGGGTTTGATTGATGACGTTCGGGCCTGTCCGGCGGGTTGGGGCTGGGCAGGCCTGGGCGGGGAGGCGGCTGTGCGGGATGGGGCGGGGGTGAACTGGTGTGACTTCAGAGGCGACCCAGGAGTCTCCCGTGACGAATCAATTCGCCCCACGCCCCCCCTACCGGGGATCTCCGAATGTGCGGCGAATTAGTCGATCATCGCGGTCGCTTCGACCTCCACGAGGACATCCGGCTCAAAGAGAGAGTCCACGCCTATAAGGGACGCGGGCGGCATGGGGATTCCGAGGCCGACCTCCTCCGCGACCGCCTCCACCCGGCCATGAAGTCGCCGATCTTCTCCGGACTCCACTGGGTCACGTAGAACGTCAGGCGCACGACATCCGCGAATGAGGCACCCGCACCCGCCAGGCCGACAGCGGTGTTCCTCAACACCTGAGCCACCTGCCCCGCCAAATCACCCGGCGCCACCGGGGTTCCGTCCGCTTGCCGTGCGACCTGCCCGCTGACATGCACCTGAGTCGTGCCCGTACCGACGGACACATGATGGTACGGGGTGGGCCGCAGCATGCCCGCGGGCGTGAAGTGCCTGACTGCCATGACTATTTCCTCCTGCTCATCCAAGGTATCCGTAAGCTACTTAGTGACCAGAAGGCACTTCAACGAGACCAGGTTTCGCCATGGATACCGCCGACGAATTCCGCATCGACACCCCGCACCGCGAACTCCTCGACCAGGTGCTCGACAAGTGGTCCCTCAGCATCCTCGACGAACTCTGCGAACGCCCCTGCCGCTTCAACGAGCTGCGCCGCGCCATCCCCGAAGTCACCCAGAAATCCCTGACGGCGACCCTTCGGCGGCTCGAACGCAACGGCGTGATCCAGCGCGACGTCCTCTCCACCCGTCCCGTCGCGATCAGCTACCGCATCACGCCTCTCGGCAAGACCCTCCGGCAGCCCATCGACGTACTGCTGGAATGGGCCGCGGAACACCTGCCCGCCATCGAAAGCGCCCGCGAAGCCTTCGACACACAGGAAGATCCCACCCACGGGCAGTGACCAGCGGGGCATGAGTCCCAGCCGAACGACGGCGGCCGACCGCTCAGCCGTGCCCGGATGCCCCATTCCACGACCGCGCGCCCCCAACCGGCAGACGTGGCCCCCCTCGGATCAGCCGCAAACCGAGCCCCACCCCACCGGTCCGCACGCGCCACAGCGCCTCGGAGCGATCCCCGGTGGAATCGCGTGAACCCCCACCCGTCACCCCGACGACGCTTCCCCCACCGCCCCCGCACACCCATGACCTGGGACTCCTCCCCCGATCCCCTCGGCCCCGGATTGGCCCACCCCTTATCGGCCCTTTAACCTACGGTCTCGTAACCTACGTATCCGTAGGTAATTCCGTATGCCCTTCTCCGTCCCCAGGAGTTCCCGTGACGCTCACCTCTCCCCACCTCCCTGGCACCGCCGGGTGGACCGACGCGCGCCTGTTGTACGCGCTGGAAGAGGTGGTCGGGAGGGAACTGGACCGGCACCTGAAGATCTCCAAGGACTGGATGCCGCACGACTACGTGCCCTGGTCCGAGGCCCGGAACTTCCCCGCGTTCTTCGAGGACGGCGAGGCCTGGGACCGTTCCCAGTCCAAGGTCAGCGACATCGGCCGCACCGCTCTGGTCGTCAACCTGCTGACCGAGGACAACCTCCCCAGCTACCACCACGAGATCGCCACCCTCTTCGGCCGCGACGGCGCCTGGGGCACCTGGGTGCACCGCTGGACCGCCGAGGAGGGTCGCCACGGCATCGTGATGCGCGACTACCTGCTCGCCTCGCGCGCGGTCGACCCCGACGAGCTCGAGAAGTTCCGCATGGCCCACATGTGCGAAGGCTTCGAGTCCGACAACCGCCACTCGATGCTGCACTCGATCGCGTACGTCGCCTTCCAGGAACTCGCCACCCGCATCTCGCACCGCAACACCGGACACCACTCCGGCGACCCGGTCTGCGACCGCATGCTCGCGCGTATCGCGCTCGACGAGAACCTGCACATGATCTTCTACCGCAACCTGCTCGGCGCGGCCTTCGAGCTCGCTCCCGACCTGACGATGCAGGCCGTGCGCGACGTCGTCGTCCACTTCCGGATGCCCGGACACGGCATGCCGGGCTTCGAGCGCGCGGCGGCCCAGATGGCGATCGGCGAGATCTACAACCTGCGCATCCACCACGACGACGTGCTCCAGCCGGTGCTGCGCTTCCTCAAGGTCCTCGACATCGACGGGCTCGGGCCGGAGGGTCTGCAGGCGCAGGACGAGCTCGGTCTCTACATGGACGGCCTGGACACCGAGGCGTCGAAGTTCGACGAGCGTCTGGCGGCCCGCAAGGCGCGGATGGCGGCCCGAGCGGCACACTGACGCGCTGACCGCGCACGGCCGGGACGAACGGCGGATAGGGCGGGAACGACGGGCAGGAGCGGGCTGCCGCGGGAGATCCGTGGCGTAAGGCTCAAAGGGACGGGCGTACGGAAGGGGCGGCGCGGCCGGCCGGCGGGGCGAAAGCCCCACGGCGGGTCAGCCCCGGACGCGCTTGAGCCGGATCCGCTCCTTCTCCGAGAGCCCTCCCCACACGCCGAACCGCTCGTCGTGCGCGAGCGCGTACTCCAGGCACGCCACCCGCCCCTCGCAGGCCCCGCACAGCTGCTTGGCCTCGCGGGTCGAGGAGCCCGGCGCCGGGAAGAAGAACTCCGGGCCCGCCTGGGCGCACAGCGCGTTCTCCTGCCAGGAGAGGTCGGGGACCAGGGGGAGCAGGTTCTGCGGGGCGGCGGGAGCGAGCGGGGCGATCATCGTGTCGGTCATGAACGCAGCTTCTCCGACCGTCGTAAACGCGCCATCAACGTCCGATCAACGCGGCGCGCCGAAATCCGGTGAACCTGTTCCGGCCACCCCTACGCTTCCCCGGTCGGACGGCCCGTACTCCTCTTCCGGGCGCCCCTTCTTCCCCGCCGTTATCCGGCCATCGGCCACTCGCGCCGTCATTCCTTCCGGGCCCGGCTGGGCTGGACCCGTTTCGGCTCGCCGGGCATCTTCGGGTACTCCGGCGGATAGGGCAGGTCACCGAGGCCGTGCTCCGCCTCGTCGCGGCGGGCCAGTTCGAGGAGCGAGTCGAGACTGAAGCGCTGGTCGTCCATGTCCGCGTGCACGTCGCCGAGTTCGGCGTACCGCTTGGGCATCGTCCGGATGTCGAAGTCGCGCGGCACGGCGTCGTCGATCTCCTCCCAGCGCAGCGGCGCGGAGACGGGGGCGTGCGGGCGGGGCCGTACGGAGTAGGCGGAGGCGATGGTGCGGTCGCGGGCGGTCTGGTTGTAGTCGACGAAAATCCGTTCGCCGCGCTCCTCCTTCCACCACTTGATCGTGACCCGGTCCGGCATCCGCCGCTCCAGCTCCCGGCCGCAGGCGATGGCGGCCCGCCTGACCTGGGTGAACGTCCACTTCGGCAGGATCGGAACGAACACGTGCAGGCCGCGTCCGCCGGAGGTCTTGGGCCAACCGCGCAGCCCGTGCTCGTCGAGGACCGCGCGCAGTTCGTGGGCGGCGCGGACGGCGTCGGCGTAGTCGGTGCCGGGCTGCGGGTCGAGGTCCAGGCGGAGTTCGTCGGGGTGCTCGGTGTCCTCCCGGCGTACCGGCCAGGGGTGGAAGGTGATCGCGCCGAGGTTGGCCGCCCACAGCACGGCGGCCGGTTCGGTGGGGCACATCTCGTCGGCGGAGCGGCCGCTGGGGAAGGTGATGTGGGCGGTCGGGATCCAGTCCGGCAGGTACTTCGGCGCGCGTTTCTGGAAGAAGGACTCGCCGGTCACCCCGTCGACGTACCGCTCCAGGGTGGTGGGCCGGTCGCGCAGGGCGCGGGTGATGCCGTCGCCGACGGCCAGGTAGTAACCGGCCATGTCGAGCTTGGTGTAGCCGGGCTCCGGGAAGTAGATCTTGTCGGGGTTGGAGATCCGTACGGTCCGGCCGCCGACCTCCAGCTCCACCGCCGCCGCCTTGCCTCCCCCCTTGCTCCCTCCCGTGCCTCCCGCCGCCCGTCCCGCCTTTCCCTCTGCCGTTCCCTCTGCCATGGCGGCCAGCCTAGGCCGGGCACCCCGCACACGCATATCGGGGCAGAAGGCATGAATCCTCCCTAGAATCGCGGCATGGACCTGCCGGTGATGCCGCCGATCAAGCCGATGCTGGCGAAGGCCGTCAAGAAGATCCCGCCGGGCATGCAGTACGAGGCCAAGTGGGACGGATTCCGCGCGATCGTGCACCGCGACGGCCCGGAGGTCTTCGTCGGCAGCCGGACCGGCAAGCCACTGACCCGCTATTTCCCCGAACTGGTCGAGGCCCTGCTCGGCCGGCTGCCCGAGCGCTGCGTGGTCGACGGGGAGATCGTCATCGAGCACGGCGGACGGCTGGACTTCGACCGGCTCACCGAGCGGATCCATCCGGCGGAGTCCCGGGTGCGGATGCTGGCGGAGACGAACCCGGCCCGGTTCATCGCCTTCGACCTGCTCGCCCTCGGCGACGAGGCCCTCCTCGACACCCCGCTCACCGAGCGGCGGGCCGCTCTGGAAGGCGCGCTGGCCGGGGTCGACGCGCCGGTCCATCTCGCCCCCGCGACCCGGGACCCCGAGCTCGCCGCGCGCTGGTTCGAGCAGTACGAGGGCGCGGGCCTGGACGGGGTCGTCGCCAAGCCGCTCGATCTGCCGTACCGGCCGGACGAACGCCTCATGTACAAGATCAAGCACGAGCGCACCGCCGACGTCGTCGTGGCCGGCTACCGCTTCCACAAGAGCGGTCCGGTGGTCGGCTCGCTGCTCCTCGGCCTGTACGACGACCAGGGCGCCCTCCAGCACGTCGGCGTGTGCGCGGCCTTCACCGCGCGCCGGCGTGCCGAGCTGGTCGAGGAGCTGGAGCCGCTGCGCATGGACCCGCCGGCCGGACACCCGTGGGCGGCCTGGGCGGACGCGTCGGCGCACACCTCGTCCCGGCTGCCGGGGGCGCCGAGCCGCTGGTCGGGGAAGAAGGACCTGTCGTGGGTGGCGCTGCGCCCGGAGCGGGTCTGCGAGGTCGGTTACGACCACATGGAGGGCGACCGGTTCCGGCACACCGCCCAGTTCCGGCGCTGGCGTCCGGACCGTGCCCCGGAGTCCTGCGGGTACGCGCAGTTGGAGGAGCCCGTCTCGTACGACCTCGCCGAGGTCCTCGCGTAAAGCGTCCGGGGAAGCCACGGCGGGCGTGATATCGCACACATCTGACAGGGCGACAACTGCGCTTTTTTGCCCGTACGTTCGGTGGACTGACGAGCGAACCATCCGGCGCACCCGCGCGTACCTGCGGGAACGCGCGCCGCGGCCGCGAACCCGTCCGAACGCCAGGACGCGGGCGGCGCACGGCTGTTGCGGCGCGGTGACGCCGCCGTCGTCCAACCGGCACCGGGATCCGGTACGTATGGAGGGTGGGAGCAATCCTCCCGCCGACCGACATCCCCCACAGCCCACAAGGACCGACCGTGATCACCTCGCCCTCGCCCCTCGTCCCCGTGCCGATTCCCGACCATGTCGCCGCGCTGATCGGCTCCTGCCTGCCGGTGCACGTGCTCCAGGCCGAGGTCGACGCCGACTGCGCGGCACGCGAGGTGTACCGGTTCCGCGGTCCGCTGTGTCCGGAGGACCGGGCCGACCGGGAGTACGCGCTGGCCGCGCTGGCCAAGGCCAACAAGATCCTCGCCAAGCACCACCCGAAGCTGCCGGTGCGGCCCGGCTGGTAGGGCCCGGCTTCCCGGACCGGACCCCGGCGGTACGGACCGCGCGAGCGCCGCGCCGTCACCTCCCGGCGGTCCGCCGCGCGGGCCGCACCGGTTCGGGTGTGCCCGGCATGCGGGGCACGGCCATCGGTGTGACGCTGCGAGGGTGACCACCACCAGCGAAGCCGCGCCCGCGCCCCCGGCCGTCGAACCCCCGGTGCTCGACAACCGCCGTCGCAACATCGTCTTCGGCACGATCATGCTCGGTGTGCTCCTGGCCGCGCTCGACCAGACGATCGTGGGCACCGCCCTGCCGACGATCGTCTCGGACCTGGGCGGCGCCGCCCACATGTCCTGGGTGGTCACCTCGTACCTGCTCGCCGAGACCGTCGCCACCGTGCTCGTCGGCAAGTTCGGCGACCTGTTCGGCCGCAAGGTGATCTTCCAGATCTCGGCGATCGTCTTCATCACCGGCTCGTTCCTGTGCGGCCTCGCCACCAACATGACGCTGCTGATCGTCTGGCGCGGCCTCCAGGGCATCGGCGCCGGCGGGCTCATGGTCACCTCGATGGCGCTCATCGCCGATGTGATCCCACTGCGCGAACGCGGCAAGTACCAGGGCGCGATCGGAGCCGTGTTCGGGGTCTCCACCGTCATCGGGCCGCTGCTCGGCGGCCTGTTCACCGACCATCTGACCTGGCGCTGGGCGTTCTACGTCAATGTGCCCATCGCGATCCTGGTCGTCGTCGCGGCCGCCCGCACCATCCCCTCCGTACGCTCCGCGAGCCGCCCGGTCATCGACTACCTGGGCATCGCGCTGGTGGCGATCGGCTCCAGCGCCCTGATCCTGGCGACGAGTTGGGGCGGCAACGAGTACCCGTGGGGCTCCGCCGTCGTCATCGGGCTGTTCGCGGGCGGGGTGGTCGCGCTCGGCCTGTTCTGCTGGGCCGAGACCCGGGCGGCCGAACCGATGCTGCCCATGCGGCTGTTCCGCAACCCGGTCTTCACCGTCTGCTCGGTGCTCAGCTTCGTCGTCGGCTTCGCGATGCTCGGCGCGATGACCTTCCTGCCGACGTATCTCCAGTACGTGGACGGCGACTCGGCCACGATCTCCGGCATCCGCACCCTGCCGATGGTCGCCGGTCTGCTCGTGGCGTCCGTCTTCAGCGGCAACGTCGTCAGCAAGACCGGCCATTACCGGATCTTCCCCATCGTCGGCTCCCTCGTGATGGGGCTCGGGCTCTATCTGCTGTCCCTGATGAACCCGTCGACCGGCGCCGGCCTCGCCTCCCTCTACATGGCCGTGCTCGGCATCGGCATCGGCCTGTGCATGCAGGTGCTCATCATCGCCGTGCAGAACACCGTCGAGTACGCGGACCTGGGCACCGCGACCTCCGGCGTCACCTTCTTCCGTACCCTCGGCAGCGCCTTCGGCACCGCCGTGTTCGGCACCATCTACACCAACGCCCTCAAGCCCAACCTCGCCGACGGCATCGCCGGGGCCTCGGCCGTCGGCGCCCGGCTCGGGATCGGCCCGGCGGCCGTGGCGCGGGCCGCGGTCAGCCCGTCCGGACTGCACGCGCTGCCCGGCCCGGTGGCGGCGCCGATCGTCCGGGCGTACGCGGACACCCTGCACACCGTCTTCCTCTGGACGGTGCCGGTGGCCGCGGTCGGCTTCGTGGTGGCGCTGTTCCTCAAGCAGGTCGCGCTGCGCGACGCGGCCCGGGAGTCCGCGCCCGACATGGGTGAGGGCTTCGGGTCCCCGACCAGCGGCGGCGACTCCGCCAAGCTGCTCGAACTGTCCGTCGGCCGGATCATCCGCCGGACCGATCTCGACACGGCGCGGCGGATCGTCGACACCTCGGACACCCGGCTCGACGCGGCGGGCGCGTGGGCCGTCATGCAGGTGGAGCTGTTCACCCGGATGGTCGGCCACGCCAGCCTCGGCCTGATCTCGGCGGGGCGCCGGGTGCCGCCGGAGGTGCTGCTGCCGGTCTTCGACCGGATGGTGGACGAGGGCTATCTGACCCGGGACGGCAGTCTGCTGTCGCACACCGCGGCGGGGAAGCGGGAGGCCGACGTCATCACCCGGGCGTGGGGCGACTGGCTGTCCCGGAAGGTCGAGACGGAGCAGGGGCGGCCGAGCGGCCCGGAGCTGCGGGCGGCGACGGACGCCATCGCGAAGAAACTGGTCGCGGAGGACCTGGCGCAGGGGCTGCCGCGGGCGGGCCGGCAGGAGCCGGTGGACGCGGTGGCGGGGCGGCGGTGAGCCCCCTACGGCCGAACGCCCGGGGCCCGGGCCCTGATGTCCCGAGGCCCCGAGGGCTCAGTCCAGGAAGTCCCCGTCGACGTACACCCACGCCCCGTCGTGCCGCGCGAACCGGCTCCGCTCGTGCAGCTCCCCCGGCTCGCCGTCGTGGCTGAAGCGCGCCCGGAAGGTCACGGTCCCGTGCTGGTGGAACGCGGTGCCGTCGCCGGTCTCCTCGATCTCCAGGCCGGCCCAGCGCATCCCCGGGTCGAAGTCGACCTCGCCCGGCCGGGTCTCCGGCGCCCAGGTGCGCAGCAGATAGCCCTCGTCGCGGACGACGAAGGCGCTGTAGCGGGAGCGCATGAGGAGGGCGGCGGTCGGTGCGGTGGCGGGCCCGGCGTGGAAGCGCCCGCAGCAGGCGCCGTAGGCGGCGGCCAGTCCGCAGGGACACGGCGACTCGGCGGTGACGGGGGCCGGCGCGGGAGCGGCCGCGCGGGCGGGGCGGGAGGTACGGGCGGGGCGGGCCTTGCGTCGGGACATGCGCTCATTGTCGCGTGCCGGCCGCCGCCCGCCCCACCGGGTGTCGCGGCGGTCAGCGCGCGTCGCGCCACATGCCCCACAGCGTCGGACCGCCGCCGGGCAGGACGAACTCCTCGCGCACGGTGAAGCCGAAGTGCTCGTACACGGGGAGGTTGGCGGCCTTGGACGACTCCAGGTAGACCGGCTGACCGGCCGCGTCGGCCTGGGCGAGGCCGGAGCGGAGCAGCGCGCCGCCCTGTCCGGTGCCCTGGGCGGCGGGGGCGGCGCCGATGAGCGCCAGCGACCAGTGGGGTTCGCCGGGGGTGTGCGCGGCGGCGGTCTCGACGGCCTCCTTGAACAGGCCGGCCCGCTCGCCGAGGATCCCGATCAGCAACTGGATGGTCTCGGCGTCCGGGACGGCCTTCTCCTGCGCCTCGGCGGGCACCCAGAAGGCGGCCGCGTCGGCGGTGCGCTCGACCACGCCGTTGAGCAGGTACTGGCGGGTGAAGAGGGTGGAGAAGTAGTCCGCGAGCGTGGTCGCGCGCGTGGCGTCCTCAGGGAAGAACCAGCGCATCATCGGGTCGTCGTCGAAGGCCGGGGCAAGGGCGCGGCTGATGTCCGCGGCGTCGTGGAGTTCGGCCTTCTTGGGTGCGTTTGTCATCGCCATGCGGGCCATTCTGCCCTTGGATGATCTTGAACGATCGGCGGGGGTCCTGCTGCCCGCCTAGGTCCTTCGGTCAGGCCGTGCCGAACCAGGACTCCGCGAGCGCGGGCAGTTCCGGCTCGCCCGTGACGCCGAGTTCCCGCAGGTACCAGGGAAGATTGCTGTAGACGTGCAGCAGCGTGTAGGCGAGCAGGACGGACGGGTCGAACGTCTCGCCGTACGCGCGGAACAGCCGGCCCAGCAGGGCCGGGTCGCCCCGGGTGACGAACAGTCCGACGCCGACGAAGTCGTACGCCCGGTCCCCGATCATGGCCGGTTCGAAGTCGTAGAAGCCGGTGAGCCGCCAGGTGCCGGGGTCGGCGAAGAAGTGCTGTCGCATCACCTCGGTGTGCAGCAGGCTCGGGCGCGGCGCCCTGGGCAGCGGCACGGAGGTCAGGAAGTCCTCGATCCGGTCCAGCCAGACGGGCGGCAGTCCGCGGTCGCGCTGGCGCCGGACGGCGCCCGCCCGCTGCCGGTCGACGAAGGCGCCCCAGTCGCCGGGGCCGATGACGTCCGCGAGCGAGCCGTGGTCCAGGGCGTGCAGGACCGCGAGGGACTCGCCGATCCCGGTGACCATCCGCTCCTGTTCGCCGCGCGGCGCCCGGTCCCAGACGTGGGCGAGGTTCTCGCCGGGCAGCCGCGACATCAACACGTACCGCCAGCCGTTCTCGTACGCTCCGGCGTCGCGCACACGCGGGGTCTCCACCGGCAGCCGGCCCTGGACATGGGAGAGGACCCGGGCCTCGGCGATCCCGTCCTGGGCGGCGGACCCGGGATAGAGCTTGAGCACCAGCTCGTCGCCCACCGCGTAGACCGGCTGGGACCCTTCCGCGAAGCGGGTGAGCGGCACGTCGCCCAGGCCGAGGCGGGCGCACAGGTCCCGCGCTCCGGGGCGCATCACGGACTCGTCGGAGACGACCGTACGCCAGTCATCGTCGGTCTCGACAGGAGGCAGCATGATCGTCAGACTAGGCCACCCGACAGGGCCGGACCAGCGCGTTTCCGTGCCGCGGAGAGGCGTTACGGCCGGTGGCGCAGCGGGTGCCGTTCCGGGACCTCCACGACCACGATCGGGACGCCGTCGGGGTCCTCCAGCCACATCTCGATCAGGCCCCAGGGTTCGGTGACCGGTTCGCGGACCACCCGGACGTCCTTGCCGCGCAGTTCCTCGTGCGTGGCCCGGACGTCGGCGACCTGGAGCCAGAGGCGCGGCCCGGGCGTGGCGGGCGGTGCGGGCGCGCGGCCGGAGAGTTCGAGGAAGCCGCCGCCGAGGAAGTAGACGGTGCCGCGGTCCGGTCCCGTGCCGAACTCGCGGTAGACGGCGAGGCCGAGGGTCTCCCCGTAGAAGCGGCGGGACCGCTCGGGATCGGTCGGACGAAGCAGAATCCTGCTACAGAGGACGTGCATCCCAGTAGCGTACGAGCATGAGACTGACGATTCTCGGAGGCGGCGGATTCCGGGTGCCGCTCGTGTACAGCGCCCTGCTCGGCGATCATGCCGAGGGGAGGGTCACCCATGTCACCCTGTTCGACCTGGATCAGGGGCGTCTCTCGGCGATCGCCCGGGTGCTGGCCGAGCAGTCCGAAGGGGTGCCGGACGCGCCGGTGGTGAGCGTGACCACCGATCTCGACGAGGCGGTGCGGGGCGCGGACTTCGTGTTCTCGGCGATCCGCGTGGGCGGCCTCGCGGGGCGCGCGGCCGACGAGCGGATCGCGCTCGCCGAGGGGGTGCTGGGCCAGGAGACGGTGGGCGCCGGCGGCCTCGCGTACGGGCTGCGGACGCTGCCGGTGGTGACGCACATCGCCCGCCGGATCGCCGCGCTCGCGCCGGACGCCTGGGTCATCAACTTCACCAACCCCGCGGGCATGGTCACCGAGGCCATGGGCCGGGTCCTCGGCGACCGGGTGATCGGCATCTGCGACTCGCCGGTGGGGCTCGGCCGCCGGGTGGCGCGGGTGCTCGGCGCGAATCCGCGGGAGGTGTGGATCGACTACGTGGGGCTCAACCACCTCGGCTGGCTGCGGGGGTTGAAGGTCGGCAGGCGGGATCTGCTGCCCCGGCTCTTCGAGGACGACACGCTGCTCGGCTCGTTCGAGGAGGGCAAGCTGTTCGGTACGGAGTGGCTGCGCTCGCTGGGCGCCATCCCCAACGAGTACCTGCACTACTACTACTTCAACCGCGAGGCGGTGCGCGCGTACCGCGAGGCCGAGCGCACCCGCGGCGCGTATCTCCTGGACCAACAGGCCGGTTTCTACGAGGAGATGGAGAAACCGGACACGCCCCCGCTGACCACCTGGCGGCGGACCCTCGCCGACCGCGAGGCGACGTACATGGCGCACAACCGGGAGGCGGCCGGGGTCGGCGAGCGGGCCGAGGAGGATCTGGAGTCGGGCGGCTACGAGCAGGTGGCGCTGTCCCTCATGCGGGCGATCGCGCGCAACGAGCGGGCCACCCTCATCCTCAACGTCCGCAACCGGCAGGTCCTTTCGGTGCTCGACGCGGACGCGGTCATCGAGGTGCCGTGTTTCGTCGACGCGGCCGGCGCCCATCCGGTGTCGGTGGATCCGCTGCCGTATCACGCGGTGGGTCTGGTGACGTCGGTGAAGGCGGTGGAGCGGGAGGTGCTGGCCGCGGCGGAGTCGGGCTCGCGGGCCACGGCGGTGAAGGCGTTCGCGCTGCATCCGCTGGTCGACTCGGTGGCGGTGGCCCGCCGGCTGGTGGAGGACTACACGGCCGAGCACGCGGGGCTGTCCTACCTTCGCTGACGGCCTGAAAACGGAAAGCCGGGCGGCCCGCCGTCCCAGGAGGACGGCGGGCCGCCCGGTCGTACGAAAGCGGGACGGGGAACCGAAGTCCCCCTGGCCGCGAGGCGGTTCGTCAGCGCACGCGGCCGACGCCGGCCCAGCCCGGGATCGGGTCGTCGCCCTGGACCGGGACGGGCTCGCCCAGCTCCGGGTGCCACTCGGCGACGAGCGAGACGCCCGGCTCGACCAGGTCGAGGCCGTCGAAGAAGGCGGCCAGCTCGCTCTGCGAGCGGGGGCGCAGGGTCAGGCCGCGCTCCTTGTACATGGCGGTGGCCTTCGCCGCGCCCTCCGGGTCGAAGTCCCCGGTGACGTGCGAGAGAACGAGGTAGCTGCCCGGCGAGAGCTGGGCGACCAGTTTGTCGACGAGGTCGGCGGCGCCGTCCTCGTCGCCGATGAAGTGGAGCAGGGCCAGCATCGACAGCGCGATGGGCTTGTCGAAGTCAAGGACCTTTCCGGCCTCCTCCAGGATGTGCTCGGGGTCCCGGGCGTCGACCTGGATGTACTCGGTGGCGCCCTCGGGGGTCGAGCGCAGCAGGGCGGCCGCGTGGGCGAGCACGATGGGGTCGTTGTCGCAGTAGACGACCCGGGACTCCGGCGCGGCCTGCTGCGCGATCTGGTGCAGGTTGGGCTCGGTCGGGATGCCGGTGCCGATGTCCAGGTACTGGCGTACGCCGTTGGCGCTGAGCCAGCGGGTGGCGCGGTGCATGAAGGCACGGTTGGTGCGGGCCATGTCCCGGCCGCGCGCGTCGAGGGTGAGGAGCTGGCGGGCCATCTCCTCGTCGACGGGGTAGTTGTCCTTTCCTCCCAGGAACCAGTCGTACATCCGGGCGGGGTGTGGCTTGCTGGTGTCGATCCGGATGGATGCGTGGTCCTGGCTCATCGGTTCTCCTCGGCGGGACGAAAGGTGACGCGTGGTGCAAGAGTTACGCGATGTGAGGGGTGGCGCGGAAGATCTCAGGTGAGCAGGAAGTCAGCCTGTCCGGATTTCGCCCCCTGGATGAACGCGGCGATCTCGCGGTGCGTGTAGATGAGCGCGGGGCCTTCGGGGTCCGCGGACTGGCGCATGGCGATCCTGCCGTCGGCCAGCTTCATGGCCTCGACGCAGTTGCCGCCGTTGCCGCCGCTCCACGGCTTGTGCCAGCCCTCGGCACCGAGGTCGGCGGCGGGCATGCCGTTGTATACGCGGTCCATTCACAGCTCCTTGCGGAGATACCGGAGGATCTCCTTCGTGCGTTGTGCAGTCGCGGCCTGCGCCGCCATGCGGTCCATGACCTCGAGGTGGGAGGCCACCTCGGGGCGTCCGTCGAGATAGACGGCGCCGGTCAGGTACTCGCTGTAGACCATGTCCGGGAGTTCGGGCATGGCGAAGCGGAAGAGGACGAACGGTCCGTAGGTACCGGGGTGGTGCCCGGACGCGAACTCCGCGATCTGCAGGGTGACGTTCGGCAGTTCCGCCGCCTCCATGAGGCGGTCGAGCTGGGCGCGCATCACTTCGGGCCCGTCGCCGACCGGACGGCGGAACACCGTCTCGTCCATGATCACCCAGAACTTGGGTGCGTCCTCCCTGGTCAGGAGGGCCTGGCGCTCCATCCGGAGGGCCACATGACGCTCGGTCTCCTCGTCGTTCTCGACGCTGTCGGCGTTTCTGCCGCCGACGGCGCCGCTGCGCAGGATGGCACGGGCGTAGTCGGGGGTCTGCAGCAGGCCGGGGACGAACTGGGGCTCGTAGGCCCGGATGAGGCCCGCCGCCCCCTCCAGGCTGACGTACATCGAGAACCAGCCGGGCAGCACGTCGTGGAACCGCTGCCACCAGCCGGGGAGGTTGGCCTCCTCCGCGAGGGCGATGAAGCCCTCGGCCTCGGAGTCGGTGACGCCGTACGACCCCAGGAGCATCTGGACGTACGGGATCTTCAGCGCGACCTCGGCGGTCTCCATGCGCCGGATCGTCGCCGGGGCGACCCGCAGGATCTTGGCGGCTTCCTCGCGCTTGAGGCCCGCGCGCTCGCGCAGATCCTGCAGGCGTCTGCCGAGAACGACCTGTCCCACCGTGGGGGCGGACCGCGGCTCGCTCACTCTGAAGACCTCCCCGACGCGCTGTTTTCGACGAGTGTGCCATGAACACCCCCGGGGGAGAACACCGCACTCTGCAATTTTCAGAGTGCCACTTGCCAAGTGTCGGAGTCAGGAGCACAGTATTCCGGTGAACCAGTACACACGCCGACGTGCACATCGTCATGAAGGCGTGCGTACCGCTCTCCCGCCCATAGTTGTGAGGATCCGGTCGTGGCATCTGGTAACGCGCACTCCTCAGGTCTCATGAGCCCCCGCGTCATGCCTCAGCGCCCGCGGCCGCGGATCGACGAACGCCGCTTCGCCTTCGAGCTGCCCGCCCGCACCGAGTCGGTGGCCCGGGCGCGCAGGCTCGCCGAGGAACGGCTGATCCTGTGGGGCTGCGGTGCGGACGTCCGTGACACCGTCGTCCTCGTCGTCTCCGAGCTCGTCACCAACGCCGTCGTGCACACCGCGAGCGCGCGTTTCGTGTGCGAGCTGCGCGAGGGCGAGGAACGGCTGCGGATATCCGTGCGCGACGAGGGCGGCCCCGCCGGGCCCCGGATACGCGACTGTGGCGCGGAGGAGCGCGGCCGCGGCCTGATCCTCGTCGACGCCCTGTGTTCGGCCTGGGGCGCGGACCGCACCGGCCACGGCACGGCACAGGTCGTCTGGGCGGAGCTGGCGCACGGTATGGCGGAGCCGTGCTGAGGTCCGTGGCGGACCTGCTGATCCCGCGTCCTCGCAAGAGCCCCGAACGTCCCACCCTCCCCGCGCCCGTCGGCGTGACCTCGCTCCACCTCCCGGCCGGCCTGCCCGCCACGCTCGGCTGCGACGCGGTGGGCGTCCCCGCCCGCCACGGCTTCCGCATCCTGTCCCGGCTGCCCGCCAAGGGCTGCGTCTACGCGGACAGCCACTGGTGGTGGTGGCTGGTCCCGGCCGGCTCGAATCTCGACCTGCCCTGGCCGCTGCCGTCCTGTTACGCGGACGGTGCCACGGTCCCGGACCGCGGGCCCCGGCTGATCCACCACCCCGACAGCGGCTCGCTCTACACCCCGCCGATCCCCCTCTACCTGCTGATCTGCCAGCTGACCGGCATCGCGCCGTCGTGGAGCAGGCCGCCCCAGGTGCGCAGCGCGCTGTGACCCCCTCCCCGCACTGACGGGATCCCGCCCGGCCGGTCACGTTCCGTGATGCGGCCGCGCGACGGGCCGGCCGGGTCGTAGGGTCGGATCATGTTCTCCCCCGAGGGGCCCTCGTTCCCCGCGCTGGTCCGGCAGGCGCTGTCCTCCGTCGAGCACGGCTACGACCTGCTGGCGGACACCTTCGACGCCACCCCGTTCCGGACTCCGGACCGGGTGCTCGACGCGGTCGCCGAGGCCCTGGAACCGCTCGGGCCGTTCGACTCCGGTCTGGACGTCTGCTGCGGTACGGGCGCCGGGCTCGCGGTACTGCGTTCGGCGTGCGCGGGCCCGACCGTGGGCGTCGACTTCAGCGCCGGCATGCTCGCCGAGGCCCGCCGCGCCCACCCCGGCGCCACGCTCGTACGCGCCGACGCCCTGGCCCTGCCCTTCGCCCCGGTCTTCGACCTGGCGGTCAGCTTCGGCGCCTTCGGCCACTTCGAGCCCGCCGCGCAGCGCGGCCTGTTCGCTCAGGTCCACGCCTCGCTGTGCCCGGGCGGCACCTTCGCCTTCCCACTGCCTGCGCCGCCGCGGGTGGGCTCGACCCCGTACTGGACGCTGTGGGGCTTCGACGCGGCGATGCGGGTCCGGAACGTCCTGTGGCGCCCGCCGTTCGTGATGTACTACCGCACCTTCCGCCTCGCCGACGTCCGCGCGCGCCTCACGGACGCCGGTTTCGGCGTGGACCTGCTGCCGGTCCGGTCCCTGGGCACCCGGGAGGACGGCAGCCCGCGCTGCCGGCTCGTGGTGGCCCGCAAGAGCGGACGGGCCGGGGCGCCTCAGACCCCGTAGGCGGGAACGCCGGACGGAACGGATGGAACGGACGGGGCGGGCGGGACGACGGGCCGGGGGTCCCGCAGGGCCAGGGCCGCGAGCGCCGCGGGGGCGCCTTCCGGTCCTCGGATGCCGGGGAAGGCGTTGATGTCGACGACGACGGGCGCCCCCGCGCGGTCCAGTACGTCGACCCCGTAGACGTCCAGGCCGAAGACCTCGCCCGTACGGAGCGCGAGCCGGGTCCAGGAGGCCGGCAGGTCCCGGACCAGCGGCGCGGGCCGCGCGCCGTCCGGCGGGGCGCCCACGGGCGCGGGGCGCACCGCCGTGAACACCTCGCCCGCGATCACCCACAGCTTGTGGTCCCAGCCGCTGTTCGCGACGAACTCCTGCAGGACGACGGGCTCGTGGGGCCACGCGGCCACGAGGTCCCGCAGCTCGTCCGGGCCGTCCACGCGGGCGACGAGGTCCGCGCGCCGGCTGTGGCGGCTCTTGACCATGACCGGATAGCCGTCCTGCGGCCACCCCGGTCCGTCGAGGATCTCGGACAGCGCGTTCAGGGTCCGCGTCCGCGGCATCGGCAGCCCGGCGGCGTCCGCCACGGCGGCGATCCGGCTCCGGTCCTGGCACAGCTCGGTCGCGGCGGCGGAGTTCACCACCCGGGCGCCCCGGGCCTCGGCGTGCCGGGCCAGGGCGAGGGCCCGGGGGGTGTGCGCCTTGAGGAGGTAGACATCGGCGGGATCGTCCGGAGGGATCGGCTCCGCGGGGGATCCCGGTCCGGCGTCCGGGTCCAGGAACGCCACCCGGTGCCCCGCCTCGATCAGCACGGAGGAGGCGGCGGCGAGCAGCGGGTGGTCCGGCTTGTCGGTCAGCAGGCACACTCTCATATCTGCGCGGCCCCGGGCATGGCCGCCAGCCGGTCCGTGTCGGGGCCGGGATCGGGGTGCGGGCGGGCCGGCACGTGCGGGAGGTGCGGCTGCGCGGGAATGTGCGGGGCGGGGGCGAGCACACCGGTCCTGGCCGCGCCGCCCGCCTTGGCGAGGTCGAGGACGGCGCCGGCCAACCGGGTCACGGCGTCGGGTACTTGGCGGAAGCTCGGGAAGTCGTTGATGTCGACGACCACCGGACCGTCGGGGCCGAGCACCACATCAACGCCGTACAGGTCGAGGCCGAAGACCGCGCCCACCTTCGCCGCCACCGCGGCCACTTCGGCGGGCAGGGGCACGGCCCCCTCGTCGGCCGGCCCGTCCGGGTGGAGCGGGGAACGGCGCAGGGTCGCGTGGAACTCGCCCGCGAGACAGTAGACCTTCAGGTCGGTGCCGGAGTTGGACACGTAGGGCTGCGCGATGAGTTGGCCCTCCCCCGGCTGCTCCGCCTCCGCCAGCCGCCCGGGATTCGCCACGAGCCGCACCCCGCGCCCCGAACTCCCCTCGGCGGGCTTGACCACCAGGGGGAAGAGCTCTTCGGGGACATCCGCGAACAGCGTGGCCCTCGGCGCCGAATAGGTCACCGGGACCGGCAGTCCGTGCTGTCGCGCGATGATCGAGGTGAAGACCTTGTCGCGCACCGCGCGGATCGACCGCGCGTCGTTCACCGTGGTCAGGCCCACGGCCGCGGCGGCCTCCAGCAGGGTGAGCCCGGGGCCGCCGGACACGGTCTTGAGCACCCAGGCGTCATGGGTCCCCGCCCGCACCTCCTCCGAGATCCGCAACAGCGAACCGCCGGGCCGCACCACGTCCACCTGGTGCCCCCACGACGACAGCCGCCGGACCACGTCAAGCGGCATGCCGTCATGCCGGTACAGCTCTTCGACGAGGAAGCAGAGCTTCATCTCAAAACCCCTCGGTGCCCCACATATGGGGACACGACGATGCCTCGCGGTGCACTTCCGAACACCGCCAAAGGGGCAACGCTACGTCACGCTCGGCCCAAGACCACCGTCGCCAGGGGTTACTGACGGAGCGTCGTCTTCTCTCCACGGATCGCCATCGGGCGCTGCCCGGACCGGTCACGAGGGTGCCTGCCGGGCCGCGGGGCTTCGCGACGCCGCGAGGCAGCGGACGCCGAGAGGCGGGGTGGGCCATCCAGGAGAACAGCGGCCAGGAGATCCGTCTCGGCACCACCGGCTTCACCGCGTACCACCGCCTGCCGTCCGGCTCCGGCGGGCGACTCCCCCACTCCACCGAAACGGCGTTCTCGCGGGCTCCGGGACGCCGCCCCCATGCGATACGCGTACGCGATCCGGGGCGGCCGGTCGGTGCGGGGAAAAGCGAATGAGTCGGCATCGTGATCACGATGCCGACTCATTCGTCAGTGGTGTCCGAGGGGGGACTTGAACCCCCACGCCCGATAAAGGGCACTAGCACCTCAAGCTAGCGCGTCTGCCATTCCGCCACCCGGACAGGGTGTGTGTCGCCGGTGTCACTCCAGGGTGTTCCCCGTGGCGACATGGACAACTCTATCAGGGGTTCGAGGTGGGTTTCACCAGCGTTTTCCGTGGTCAGCGGGGGGGGACGGGGGCGGATGCACGGAGGGTGTCCGGGCGCGTACGGACCGCGCGCGTACGGCGTCGGTCAGCGGGTTCCGGTCAGGCGGGCCGAGACGACCACGTTGTCCGGGTAGCCGCCGCCCTCCGTGTAGGGGCCGCCGCAGGTGATGAGGCGGAGTTCCGGGGTGCCGGTGGAGCCGTAGACCCGCTGGGCGGGGAAACGGTCCTTCGGGACGAGTTCGACGCCGTACACGGTGAAGACCGCCGTACGGCCGTCGGCGCGGGCGATCTCGACCCGCTTCCCCTTCGCGAGCGCGCCGAGGCCGTAGAAGACGGCGCGGCCCTCGGGGGTGTCGACGTGGCCGACGACGACGGCGGTGCCGCGCGCGCCGGGGGTGACGGAGCCGGTGAACCAGCCGGCGAGGTTGCGGTCGCCCGGAGGCGGGGCGTCGATCCCGCCGTCGGCGGCCAGGCCGACCCGGGTCACCGGGGCGTCGACGCCCACGGCGGCGACGCGTACCCGGAGGGGTGGCGCGGCCGGCAGCGGGGCGGGGGCCGACGGGACGGCGCGGGAGGCCGGGGCCGCCGCACGGGCGGGGGCGGGGGCGGCAGCCGCGGCGGGGCGCGGGGGCCCGTCGGCGGCCGGGTCCGTCAGGCCGCCGCGCAGGAGGTGGACGCCGACCAGGAGAACGACGGCGACGACACCCCAGGCACCACGCCGGCCCGGCTCGTTCTGCCCGTACACGTGCGGCCCTCTCGTTCGTCCGTCCGGTGGATCGGTGGCTCGGTGAAGCCGCGGCTCGGCGGCTCGTGCGGAAAGGGCGCCCCTCCCTCCCGGTCCTCGTCACACCGGGAGGGAGGGGCTGTCTTCAGGTCTCCTTCGGCCGCCAGGCGCCGGCCTCCGGCCTCGGGCGTCAGCCGTCGGTGCGCTCGCGGCGGCGGGTCAGGACGACGGCCGCGCCGAGCGCGCCGGCGATCAGGACACCGCCCGCGACCGCCCCGGCGGTACCGAACCCGCCGGGCTCGCCGGTCACGGCGCCGGAGGCGCTGCCGAAGCCGGCGTTCACGCCCCGGTGCGCGCCGATCGGCGGGAAGCCCTCGTGGTCGCGCCCGCCCCTCTCGTCGCGCTCGTGGTCACGGCCCTGGTCCCTGCCGTGGTCCCGGTCCTGGTCGCGACCCGGCTCGTGGCCTTGTTCGCGACCCGGCTCACGGCCGTGGCCGCCGCCTCCGGTGACGGTGAGGGTGGTGCTGCCGCGCTCGCCCTTGCAGTCGAAGGTCACCTCGTACCGTTCGCCGGGCTTGGCATCGGAATCGACGGTGGCGGTGCCCGGACGGCCGTCCCGCAGGGTGACCGCGTCGAAGGCGTCGGACTCGACGGTCGCCATGGGCGCCCGGCAGCCGTCCGCCCGGAGGGTGACGGTGCCGCCGGGGGCGACCTGCCGGGGCGTGACGGAGACACCGAACACGGTGCCGCCGTGCCCGCTGCCTTCCAGCTTCGGGAGGACACCCGCGGGACCGCCGCTCTCCTTCGGGAAGACGCCCGCGGGACCGCCGTCCTCCGCCGAGGCGGCCGGTGCCATCAGGACGGCCGCGGCCACAGGGGCGACGGCGAGCAGGGCTGCGGACGTTGCGGCCTGTATCACGCGCATGACGGTCCTCCAGATCACGAGGGCGGACGCGGAGCGTTTCCGCGGAGAGGCCGGTAGAAGACCCTCGCCGCGATCGAAGCTAGGTCCGCCCCCCGCACCCCCGCCACCGGGCACCGCCAAACGGCCCACACCCGGTTGCTCCCCCTCCCCGGCGCCGCTCCCGGGCCGCCGCGAGGGCGCCCGGGAGTGGCGGGAGTGACCGGGAGCCCCTACGGGACCCGGACGACCTGGCCCGCGTACGAGAGGTTGCCGCCGAAGGCGAACAGCAGCACCGGCGCGCCGGTGGCGAGTTCGCCGCGCTCGACCAGCTTGGCGAGGGCGAGCGGTACGGAGGCGGCCGAGGTGTTGCCGGAGTCGACGACGTCGCGGGCGACGACCGCGTTGACCGCGCCGATGCGGGCGGCGAGCGGTTCGACGATCCGCAGGTTCGCCTGGTGGAGGACGACGCCGGCCAGGTCCTCGGGGGCGATGCCGGAACGGGCGCACACCTCACGGGCGAGGGTGGGCAGCCGGTGGGTGGCCCAGCGGTAGACGGCCTGGCCCTCCTGGGCGAAGCGGGGCGGGGTGCCCTCGATCCGGACGGCGTGCCCCATCTCCGGGACGGACCCCCACAGGACCGGGCCGACGGCCGGGAGTTCACCCTCCGCCGGGGCGTCGCACGCCTCGACGACCGCGGCGCCCGCGCCGTCGCCGACGAGCACACAGGTGGTGCGGTCGGTCCAGTCGGCGATGTCGGTCATCTTGTCCGCGCCGATGACGAGGACGCGGCGGGCGCCGCCCGCCCGGATGGCGTGGTCGGCGGTGGCGAGGGCGTGGGTGAAGCCGGCGCAGACCACGTTGAGGTCCATGGTGGCGGGCGAGGTCATGCCGAGCCGGGCGGCGACCCGGGCCGCCGTGTTGGGCGAGCGGTCGATGGCGGTGGACGTGGCGACGAGCACCAGGTCGATGTCGTCGGGCGCCCGTCCGGCGGCGGCGAGGGCCTTCGCGGCGGCGTGCGCGGCGAGTTCGTCGACCGGCTCGTCCGGTCCGGCGACGTGCCGGGTGCGGATGCCGACCCGGCTGGTGATCCACGCGTCGTTGGTGTCGACGATGGCGGCCAAGTCGTCGTTGGTGAGCACCTTGGCGGGCTGGTAATGCCCGAGCGCGGCGATTCGAGTACCCGTCATACCCGGGCCCCTCCGGTGGTTCGGTGATGCGCTGGTTCGGTCGTCGTACACGCTTCCGCCCTTCGTTCCGGCGGAAGGCCTCCCAGTCTCGCGAGCGACTGACGGGTAACAAGTGGGGTGAACCACCAAGATTCCCCTGAACCGGCTGTACGGCGCTGACAAGGGAGAATGGTCCGGTCGGGCCCACCGAGGGCAGCGGGCGGCGAAGGGACGGGCGGTCACATGGGACGGGTCACCGAACGGCGGCGGGTCGTACGCGTCCGTGGCGGGGCGGTGAGCTCCCGGCCGGACACCCTGGTCGCCGAGGAGCCGCTGGAGATCCGGCTGAACGGCCGGCCGATCGCGATCACCATGCGCACGCCCGGCGACGACTTCGCGCTGGCGGCCGGGTTCCTGGTGAGCGAGGGCGTGCTCGCGGCCGCCTCGGACGTACGGAACATCGTGTACTGCGCGGGGGCGAAGGACGACGGCACCAACACGTACAACGTGGTGGACGTACGGCTCGCGCCGGACGTGCCGGTCCCCGACATCACCCTGGAGCGGAACGTCTACACCACCTCGTCGTGCGGCCTGTGCGGCAAGGCGAGCCTGGACGCGGTGCGCACCACGGCCCGGTTCCCGATCGCCGACACTCCCCCGCTGCGGCTCGCCCCGGCCCTGCTGGCCGCGCTGCCGGACCGGTTGCGCGCGGCGCAGCGGGTGTTCGACCGGACCGGCGGGCTGCACGCGGCGGCGCTGTTCTCGGAGGACGGCGAACTGCTCGACGTACGCGAGGACGTGGGCCGTCACAACGCCGTCGACAAGGTGGTGGGGCGGGCGCTCACGGAGGGGCGGCTGCCGCTGGAGCGGGCGGTGCTGCTCGTGTCGGGGCGGGCCTCGTTCGAGCTGGCGCAGAAGGCGGTGATGGCGGGGATTCCGGTGCTCGCGGCCGTGTCGGCGCCGTCCTCGCTCGCGGTGGACCTGGCGGCGGAGACGGGGCTGACCCTGGTCGGCTTCCTGCGCGGGCAGGACATGAACGTGTACGCGGGTGAGCACCGGATCGCCCTGGACGCGACCGCCTGATCGCCTTCTCCGCGCTTACGCGGGTGTCCCGGCGGTCGGATTCTCCGCGCCTACGCGGGTGTCCCGGCGGTCGGAAGCGTCGCCGCCGGGACCGGCCCGCCCGTCGCCGTCCCGGCCGCCTCCGGGTCGCGGGCGCGGCGGCGGGCGAGCACCGCGCAGACCATGAGCTGCATCTGGTGGAAGAGCATCAGCGGCAGCACCGCGAGCGACGCCTGCGCGCCGAAGAGGACGCTGGCCATGGGCAGTCCGGCGGCCAGGCTCTTCTTGGACCCGGCGAACTGGATCGCGATCCGGTCCTCCCGGCCGAACCCGAGCTTCCGCGCCCCGTACCAGGTCAGCGCCAGCATCACGGCGAGGAGCACCGCCTCCACGGCGAGCAGCAGCCCGAGCCGGGCCGGCGTCACCAGGTGCCAGACGCCGCGGGTCATGCCCTCGCTGAAGGCCGTGTAGACGACCAGCAGGATCGAGCCCCGGTCGACGTAGCCGAGCACCTTCCGGTGCCGGGCGACGAATCCGCCGGTCCAGCGGCGCAGCGACTGGCCCGCCAGGAACGGCACGAGGAGCTGGAGCACGATCTTCAGCAGCGAGTCGGCGGAGAAGCCGCCCGCGCTGTGCCCGAGCAGCAGCGCCGCGAGCAGCGGGGTGAGGACCATGCCGGCCAGTGAGGAGAAGGAGCCGGCGCAGATCGCGGCGGGCACGTTGCCGCGGGCGATCGAGGTGAAGGCGATCGAGGACTGGATGGTGGACGGCACCAGGCACAGGAAGAGCAGGCCGTTGTAGAGGTCGGGGGTGAGGACCGCCGGCACGAGCCCGCGGGCCGCGATCCCGAGCACCGGGAAGACCAGGAAAGTACTGGCCAGTACGGCGAGATGCAGCCGCCAGTGCCGCAGCCCGTCCATCGCCTCACGGGTGGAGAGCCGCGCCCCGTAGAGGAAGAAGAGCAGCGCGACCGCCCCCGTCGACGCCCCGCCCGCGACCGTCGCCGCCGTCCCGGAGGCGGGCAGCAGCGCGGCGAGTCCGACCGTGCCGAGCAGCGCCAGGATGTACGGGTCGACGGGCAGCCAGGCCGGCAGCAGGGACCGGCGGGGCGGGGCGGCGGCCGTGCGGGAGGAGGGGGAGGTCATGCGTCCATCCTGGTCGACGGCCCGGAGATCGGGAATCCCGTACAGCACACTGACTGTCATCACGTGTCGCGATAACCATCCTCAGGACCGCGCACCCGCTCCCTGCCGACCCGGGTCCGAACCCGGGCCCGGCCCTGGGTCCGCCCCTCAGCCCCTACCCTGTCGCCCATGCCCGCCCTCTACGAGCCGACCCAGCTGCGCACCTTCCTCGCGGTCGCGCAGACCCTGAGCTTCACGCGGGCCGCCCGGCGGCTCGGGCTGCGCCAGTCGACCGTCAGCCAGCACGTACGGCGGCTGGAGGAGGCGACCGGCCGACCGCTGTTCGTCCGGGACACGCACGCGGTGGAGCTGACCGAGGACGGCGAGGCGATGCTCGGCTTCGCCCGCGCGATCCTGGAGGCGCACGAGCGCGCGGCGGCCTTCTTCACCGGGACGCGGCTGCGTGGACGGCTGCGGTTCGGCGCCTCGGAGGACTTCGTGTCGACCCGTCTGCCGGAGATCCTGGAGGCCTTCCGGCGCGAACACCCGGACGTCGACCTGGAGCTGACCGTCGAACTGTCCGGCACCCTCCAGGCCCGCCTCGAAGCGGGCCGGCTCGATCTGATCCTGGCCAAGCGCGGCGGTGACGCCGGAAAACCGGCCTCCGGCACGGCGGTGGAACCTCCCGGGGAGGAGCTGGTCTGGCAGGACACGCTCGTGTGGATCGGCGCGCCCCGGCTGCGGCTCGACCCGGACCGCCCCGTTCCGCTGATCGTCTTCCCGCCGCCCGGCATCACCCGCGCCCGCGCCTTGGAGGCGCTGCGGACGCAGGGCCGGGCGTGGCGGATCGCGTGTACGAGCACGAGCCTGAGCGCCAATGTGGCGGCGGCCCGCGCCGGCCTCGGGGTGATGGCGCACACCCGTGGCCTGATCCCGCCCGGTCTGGCCGAGCTGCCCGCCCGGGCGGGGCTGCCGGAGCTCGGCCCGGTCGATTTCGTGCTGCGCCAGGGACGTCGGCGCGGGGCGGCCCAGGACGCGGCGGACGCCCTCGCTGCGGCGATCCTGGCGAGCGGCGACCGGCTGCGCCGTCCCCGCTGAGCGGACCAAGGGCATGGCCGGATCCGGCCGCCTGACGGGGAGTCCGCGTGGTGCCGCGCGGTGCGCCGGTGAGCACCCCGTACAGATTCGGTGGAGATTACCCCCGACCAGGACTTACCGGCGGTCACACTCCGGGGCTCCGCGGGCCGCGCCACCCCTGCTTCGCCACTCCTGACCAGGCGATACGCGGAATGTCGCGGCTTGGTGAAGGGCCTCCCGCCACGGCGCGGCGTGGGGTAGGTTCCGCGCCGTACGGAGCGTGCCGCGGAGCGCGACGCCGAACGGACCGGGTGTGGGTGAGGGGAGCAGGCCAGTGCGCGAGTTCACCGTGCCGCCCGTCGAGGCGGCGCCGTTGACCGGCGGCCTGGCGGACGCGGTGTTCGACCACGCCGAGCGGGATCCGGACCGGCCCGCGCTCGGCCGCCGGGACACCGCCGGACAGTGGCGGGACGTGACGGCCGCCGGGTTCCGCGACGAGGTGCTCGCGCTCGCCAAGGGGCTGATCGCGCAGGGCGTACGGTTCGGCGACCGGGTCGCGATCATGGCGCGAACCCGCTACGAGTGGACGCTGTTCGACTTCGCGTTGTGGACCCTCGGGGCCCAGCCGGTGCCGGTCTATCCGACCTCCTCCGCCGACCAGGTGCGCTGGATGCTGCACGACGCCGAGGTCACCGCGTGCGTGGTGGAGCACGAGGACCACGCGATGACGATCGGTTCGGTGATCGACCGGCTGCCCCGGCTGCAGCGGCTCTGGCAGCTCGACGCGGGCGCCGGCGCGGTGGCCGAGCTGACGGCGGCCGGCGCGGACATCGACGACGAGGTGGTGCACCGGCACCGCCGGGCCGTGACGCCGGACTCGGTGGCCACGATCATCTACACCTCGGGGACCACGGGGCGCCCCAAGGGCTGCGTGATCACCCACGCGAACCTGATGTTCGAGGCGGACACGATGGTCGGCCGCTGGGAGCCGGTGTTCCGGTCCCGGCCCGGCGACGAGGCCGCCACGCTGCTCTTCCTGCCGCTCGCGCACGTCTTCGGGCGGATGGTGGAGGTCGCGGCGATCCGGGGCGGGGTGAAGCTCGGCCACCAGCCGGTGATGGCCGCCGCCGAGTTGCTGCCGGACCTCCAGGCGTTCCGGCCGACTTTCGTGCTGGCCGTGCCGTACATCTTCGAGAAGGTCTTCCACGCGGCCCGCCGCAGGGCCGAGACGGAGGGCCGGCGGGCGGCGTTCGACAAGGCCGTGGACGTGGCGGTGCGCTACGCGGAGGCGCTGGAGCACAAGTCCTTCGGGCTCGGCCCCGGACCGTCGGCGGGGCTGCGGATGCAGCACCAGTTCTTCGAGAAGACGGTGTTCGCGAAGGTCCGCACCGCGCTCGGCGGCCGGGTCCGGCACGCGATGTCGGGCGGTTCCGGCATGGACCGGCGGCTCGGACTGTTCTTCGAGGGCGCGGGCGTGACGATCTTCGAGGGATACGGACTGACGGAGTCCACCGCGGCGGCGACCGCGAACCCGCCGGAGCGGACCCGGTACGGAACGGTGGGGCAGCCGGTGCCGGGCACGACGGTGCACATCGCGGAGGACGGCGAGGTGTGGCTGCACGGCGGCCATGTCTTCTCCGGGTATCTGAACAACCGGGAGGCGACCGGCGAGGTCCTCCACGACGGCTGGCTGGCGACCGGCGACCTGGGGGCGCTGGACGAGGACGGCTATCTGACGATCACCGGGCGGAAGAAGGAGATCCTGGTGACCTCGGGCGGCAAGAGCGTCTCGCCGGCCGCCCTGGAGGAGCGGGTGCGGGCGCATCCGCTGGTGGCGCAGTGCATCGTGGTCGGCAACGACCGGCCGTACGTCGCCGCCCTGGTCACCCTCGACCAGGAGTCGGTGGAGCACTGGCTGGCGATGCAGGACCGGCGGCCGCTGCCGGCGGCCGAGCTGGTGCGCGACACGACCCTGGAAACGGAGATCCGGCGGGCGGTGGTGGCGGCGAACACGCGCGTGTCGCAGGCCGAGTCGATCCGAACCTTCCGGATCCTGGCGCATCCGTTCAGCGAGGAGCACGGGCTGCTCACCCCGTCGCTGAAGCTGAAGCGGAGGGCGATCGAGCAGGAGTACGCGAGCGAGGTCGAGGCGCTGTACCGCTGAGCGGAACGCCGAAGCGGCCGAGGGAGCGTCCGGTGGTCGGGGGTCCTTCAGTGGCCCCTGGGGCGCTTTTCGGCAGCTTTGCAGCGGTTTTGCGGCGTTTTTGCGGCGTTCTTGCGGCGCTTCTCGGGCGGCCCGCAAGGCCTCGGAAGGGCTCGCCCGCGGCCCGTGACGCCCTCTCCGGGGCTCCCGGACATTCCGTGGACCTGCGGAATCGTCCTCGGGGAACGGAATGCGATCGCTGCCGTCTTCGTTGAGGCTGAGAGTAATACCCCCGACGACGTAAGGAACGCTTCCCCGTGAGCACGGACAGCAAGGTTCCCTTCCTCACCCTCAACAACGGCGTGCGCATGCCGCAGCTGGGCTTCGGCGTATGGCAGGTGCCGGACGACGAGGCCGAGAAGGCCGTCGCCACGGCGCTCGAGGCGGGCTACCGCTCCGTCGACACCGCCGCGATCTACGAGAACGAGGCCGGTACCGGCAAGGCCCTCGCCGCCTCGGGCCTCCCCCGCGAGGAACTCTTCGTCACCACCAAGCTGTGGAACGACCAGCAGGGTTACGACTCGACGCTGCGCGCGTTCGACTCCTCGCTGGAGCTCCTCGGCCTCGACTACGTGGACCTGTACCTGATCCACTGGCCGGTGCCGGCGAAGGACGCGTACGTCGACACGTACAAGGCGTTCGAGAAGATCCTCGCGGACGGCCGCGCCAAGGCCATCGGCGTGTCGAACTTCCTTCCGGAGCACCTGGAGCGACTGATCGGCGAGACCTCCGTGGTCCCCGCCGTCAACCAGATCGAGCTGCACCCGCAGCTCCAGCAGGCCGCCTCCCGTGAGACGCACGCCAAGCACGGCATCGCGACCGAGGCCTGGTCGCCGCTCGGCTCCGGCAAGGGCCTCCTGGAGGTCCCGGCGATCGTGGCGATCGCGCGGAAGCATGACCGCTCGCCCGCCCAGGTGGTGCTGCGCTGGCACCTCCAGATCGGCAACGTGGTGATCCCGAAGTCGGTCACCCCCTCCCGTATCCGGGAGAACATCGACGTCTTCGACTTCGAGCTGGACGCCGAGGACCTGGCCGCGATCACCGCCCTCGACGAGGGTCGCCGTCTGGGCCCGAACCCGGCGGAGTTCAACGTAGGCGCCTGATCGGACCGGAGCGGCCCGGCAGCGGTCCCCCGCACGGGGTCGCTGCCGGGCCGCTTCTGTGCGCGGTGCTTGTGTTCGGCGCTTGAGCTCGGCGCTTCAGTTCGGGCTCCTGCGTCCGGGCTCTTGCGCTCGGGCTCTTGCGCCCGTCCGGTGGGCTCGGCCGGTCGCTCGGTTCGGGGACTTGCTCAGCCCTTGCGGGCCGTGTGGACGGTACGGGCCGCGAGCAGGAAGACGTCGGGGCGGCGGTGCAGCGAGAGCGGGTCGGCCGGGTCGAGCAGCCGGTCGACGGCGGCGCGGTCGTCGTCCGCCAGATGCTCGGCGAGTCCGTCGCGCTGGCGCTCGTAGTGCGCGACGATCTGCCCGCGGACGGCGTCCGGGAGCGGCGCGGGTACGTCGGACAGGAAGCTGCGGGTGCCGCTCGGCGTGAGCCCGGCGGCGGACAGCAGCGCGTTCCAGTCGTCGACCTCCTCCTTGCTGTCGGGCAGCGCCGACCGCATCTCGCCGAACCAGTCGGCCTGGGCGGCGTCGAGCCGGGCTTCCAGGCCCGGGCGGCCGACACCCGCGTTCCACGGCAGGTGGCGGGCCGGCAGCCCGCCCTCGGCGAGGGCGATCAGACCGCCCGGGTTCAGGACGCCGGCGAACGCGGCGAGGGCGGCGCGCTGGTCGCCGATGTGGTGCAGGGAGTTGCTGGCCCAGACGAGGTCGGCGGTGCCGAGGGCGTCGAAGTCGTCGGGGAGTTCGGCGCGCAGGGTGGCGACCCGGTCGCCGAGGCCGCGGGCGTCGGCGCGTTCGCGGGCGAGCGCGAGGAGTTCCGGGGTGGCGTCCACGGCGACGACCTCGGCCTCGGGGAACGCCTCGGCGAGCAGCGCGGTGACGACGCCTGGGCCGCTGCCGACGTCCAGCACCCGGCGGACCCGCCCGGCCGGGGCGAGGGAGGCGAGCCAGGCGGCGGCCTCCGCGTAGAGCGGGCTCTGGGTCTCGGCCTGCTGGATGAGCAGGGGCGCCATCTCGGCCCAGTCGAGGTGGGTGTGGTCGTGGCCCCCGTGACCCCCATGGCCCTGACCGTGGCCGTGGTGTCCGTGACCGTGCTTCGCGTGCCCGTGGTGTGCGCTCATGGGGACAGCGTGCGACACCCGGCGCCGTACTCGCGAACGAACTTGCCGTTCCGGCAACAACCGGCCGGTGACGCTCAACGCCCCCGGTGTTCCTGCGGGCTGATGCCGCGCACCCGTTTGAAGGCGGCGCTCAGCGCGAAGGCACTGCTGTAGCCGACCTGCCGGGCCACCGCCTCGACCGTGGCGTCCGTCTGCCGCAGCAGGTCGGCGGCGCGGGTGATACGCCAGCCGGTGAGGTACGCCATCGGGGGCTCCCCCACCAGTTCGGCGAAGCGACGGGCGAACGCGGCCCGCGAGACACCCGTCTCGTCGGCGAGCGCGGCAACCGTCCAGGCGCGGGCCGGGTCGTTCTCGAAGAGGCGCAGGGCCCGGCCGACGACGGGGTCGCCCATCGCCCGGTACCAGGCCGGGGCCGCCGCCCCGGGCCGGGCGAACCAGGCCCGGACGGAGGCGATCAGCAGCAGATCGAGCACCCGGTCGAGGACGACGCTCTGGCCGGGGTCGTCCCGGGCGATCTCCTCGTCCAGGAACGGCATCAGCGGGCAGTTCCACGCCTCCGCGGGCAGGTGCAGGAGGGCGGGCAGCGCGTCGAGGAGGCGGCGGCCGACCTCGCCGGCCAGCTGATAGGTGCCGACGAGCACGGTGGTGTCACCGTCGGGCGCGTTGCCCCAGGTCCGTACGCCCAGACTCATCGACTGGGCGAGCGGCTCCCCGCTCAGCGTGGCGCAGTGCCCGCCGGGGCCGATGACGGCGCTGGGCGGGGCGTCGACGGCGTGCGCGACCGTGTACGGCTCGGGGCCGCGGGCGACGGCGAGGTCACCGGGCCGCAGCAGGACCGGCTCGCCGGCGTCGGGAACGATCCACGCCTCGCCGCTGGTGACGCACATCAGGCAGAGCGGCGCCTCGTCCGCGATCCGTACGGACCACGGCGGGGCCATCACCATGCGCAGCACGAAGGCGCCCTTGGCCCGGGGCCCGTCGAGGAGACCGGCGAGTGCGTCCATGACGGTCAGCCTAGACGGCGGGGCGGAGCGGACCGGACCGGACCAGGGAAGGAGCGGGCCGGACCGGGGGATCGCGCGGCGAGACGCAGGCGTATGCGGGTGAGTCACCGGAGCATGGTCCCGGGGGGCGCGGGGCGCGAGTCTGGGGACATGACGACGCAGACCTCTCACGACAACGGCTCCCCGCGGCACGCGGAGTCCATCGACTCCCCCACGATTCCGGCTGGTTCGCCTTCGGCCGCCGGACGGACGATCCTGGTGACGAGCGCGACCGGCAAGACCGGGCGCCGGGTGGCGCGCGGCCTCGCCGGGCGCGGCGCACGGGTCCGGTCCGGGTCCCGTACCGGGACCACCCGCTTCGACTGGACGGACCCGGCCGGCTGGGGCCCGGCGCTGGACGGCGCGGACTCCGCGTACGTGAGCTACTACCCCGACCTCGCCGCACCCGGCGCGACCGACGCCATGCGCGCCTTCGGCGAGCTGGCGACGGCCCACGGGATACGCCGGATCACCCTGCTCTCCGGGCGCGGCGAACCCGAGGCGGTCATCGCCGAGGAAGCGCTGCGGAACGCCGCACCCGAGACCGAACTCACCGTCGTACGCGCCGCGTTCTTCGCCCAGAACTTCGACGAGGGCTTCCTCGCCGAGGGCGTCGCGTCCGGCACGATCGCCTTCCCGGCGGGAACGACGGCCGAACCGTTCGTCGACGCCGACGACTTGGCGGACGTGATCGTCGAGACCCTGACGGCCGACGGCCACGCGGGCCTGATCCACGAGGTCACCGGGCCGGAGGCGCTGACGTTCGCGGAGGCGGCCGCCGAGATCTCCCGTGCCGCCGGCCGGACGGTGACCTACGCCCCGATGACCGCGCCCGAATACGCGGCCCTGCTGGCCGGGTTCGGCCTGCCGGAACCCGAAGCGGACTGGCTGGCCGAGCTGTTCGCGACCCTCCTCGACGGACACAACACCCCGGTGACGGACGGCGTGAAGCGCGTCCTGGGCCGCGACCCGCTCCCCTTCTCGGTGTACGCGAGGGAGACCTTCGAGACCTCGGACTAGCGCTCCGTAGCGGCTCCGGCCCGACCGAGGGGTGGGCGAAGGCGTCAGGAGACCCGGGCGGCCGCGGCCTCCAGGGTCCGCTGGATCACCCGGATGCCCTCGTCGACCATCGCGGCGATGGGCTCCGCCAGGCTGTGCGGCAGTACGTCGACGATCCAGACGAAGCGGCTACGGCCGCCGGCCTCGGCGAACACCTGCATGGAGGCGTGGTGGTGGACGACGTCCAAGGACCCGTCCACCACCGCGTAGGCGATGCGCCGGGCGTCGTCGTCGAGCGAGACGACGACCTCGCGGAGCACCGTGCCCTCCGTGAACATCACCACCCGGGCTTCGCCGTCGACGCGGGTGTCGACGACGTAGCCCGGTACGAGTCGGTGATGAACCTCGCCCCAGTCGCGGATCGCCGCCCAGACCTCCTCGGGGCCGGCATCGATCGGGACCTCTCGGTGGACTGTTGCCATGGACGGCTCTCCGTATCCCTCGGGCTGTCAGTTGGCGGCGGTCGCGGGGATCAGGCAGAACGGATTCCCCTGGGGGTCGGTGAGGACGACCCACTGCCCCTCGCCCGGCTGGAAGTCGGGCTTGGAGGCCCCGAGGGCGAGCAGCTCCCCGACCGCGCCGGCCAGGTCGGAGACGGTGAAGTCGAGGTGCAGGTGCTTGTTCCCCTCGGGCCAGGTCTGCGCCTGGTGGCCTTCGACGCGGACGAAAGCCAGCCCGGCCCCCGCGCCGCCCGCGTCGAGGGAGGCGAAGTCCTCGTCGCTGTAGCCGAGTTCCCAGCCGGTGGCCTTCTGGTAGAACGCGGCGAGCGCGGCCGGATCGGCGCAGTCGACGACGACGGTGGCGAGTTGTGCGAGAACGGACATGTGCGGGCTCCAAATTCGTGAACGGCAGGAAGCCTCACGGGCTTCGATGAGGAGCCTGGCCCAGCGGCCCCGCCCGGGTCTTGAACATCCTTGCGCGACTGAAACCCGCTACGCGTATCAATGTCAGACCCGGCCCGTAACGTGCGAAGGATGCTCACCTCCGTTCCTGTCGCCGCCCGCCCCGACTTCGGCATCAGCGCGGTGTCCTGCCGTGCCGACCACACCCGCTGGTCGGCGCCCGAGGTACGTGCCGACTACCGGGTGGTGCTCGTGCGCCGCGGACTGTTCCGCAGGAGGGCGGCCGGCGTACCCGCCGACGTCGACACGACCCTGGCCTACGTGGGCGTCCCGGGCGAAGAGGAGAGCTTCGCTCACCCTGCCGGGGGCGACGTCTGCACGTCGATCAGCGTGACACCGCGGCTGTGGCGTTCCCTGGCCGGCGACAGCGGACCGACCGCGCGGACGATCTACATCGACCCGAGGATCGACCTGGCCCACCGGCGCCTGCTCACCGCCGCCCGTTCCGACGACGTCGACTACGCGACCGCCGAGGAACTGCTGGGTCTGCTGTCGACGGTCGTCAGCCGCGGCGCCACCGGACCGACCCCGCTCGGCAACGCGTCCGTGGACCGCGACCGGAGTCTCGTGGCGGCTGCTCGCGAGGCGATCGCCGAAGGAGACCCGTCCGCGGACACGCTGTTCGCGCTGGCCGATTCGCTCGGTGTCTCTCCCTCCCGCCTGAGCCGGGCGTTCCCGCGCCACCTCGGCGTCTCGGTGACCCGCTATCGCCACCGCGTCCGCATCGGCCGGGCCCTGGACCGCCTGGAGGCCGGCGAGACCAGTCTCAGCGCCCTCGCCGCCGACCTCGGATACGCCGACCAGGCCCACCTCACCCGCACCATGCGCCAATACCTCGACCACACACCGACCGCCTTGCGACGGCTTCTGGCCCCCGCGCCTGAAAGCGCGCATCCCTGACGGACCACCAGCGATGATCAATCTCCCGATCGGCTGTCGCCGAATGGGCCAGGGCGGGTCGGTCGCCCGCCCGGCCTCGGCGGAGGGGAGTTCAGGAGGAGGCGTACCGGGCGGCGAGGGCTGTGACGGTGGCGGCGATGCGGGTCCGTAGCTCCTCGGGGCCGAGTACTTCCACCTCCGTGCCGAGGGCGAGCAGCATGCCGTACGCGTGGTCGGGGCCCTCCACGGGCAGGGTGGCGCGGATCCAGCCGTCGGGTTCGGCGGTGCCGTGTTCCGTGACCGCGCGGGCGGCGGCGCCGGTCAGGCGGGCGGCACCGCGCGGGGAGACACGGACCACCGCCTCGCCCCGGTGCAGGCGGTCGTGGAAGTCGCGTTGGGCGTCCCGCCAGTACGTGGCCAGGTCGAACTCCGGGGGAATCACGACGGGTTCGTCGGTGAGGGAGAGGCCGAGGATCTGGTCGACCCGGTAGGTCCGGGGGTCCGGACCGGCGATCAGGTACCAGCGGCCGGCCTTCAGGACCAGGCCGTACGGCGCGAGCCGCCGGTCGACGTCGGTCGGTTCGCGCCAGCGGCGGTAGCGCACGGCGAGTACGAGGCCCGCGCGGACGGCGTCGGCGACCTGCGGCAGGTACGGGGCCGCGACGGCGTGGTCGTCGGCGTACCAGCCGTCGACGTCGATGTGGAAGCGGGTGCGCAGCCGGTCGACGTGCTCGCGCAGCGGCGGCGGCAGGGCGGCGCGCAGTTTGCGCCGGGCGTCGGCGAAGGAGCCGCCGAGCCCCAGCCCGTCGGCCGCCGCCGGCAGCCCCGCCAGCACCAGCGCCTCGGCCTCGGGCGCGTACAGGTCGGTGAGCCGGGCTCCCGGCCCGCCACCGCCGAGCAGCCGGTAGCCGCCCCGGTGCCCCGCGTCCCCGTACAGCGGCACCCCGGCGGCGTGCAGGGCCTCGACGTCCCGGTAGACGGTCCGGACGGACACCTCCAGTTCGGCGGCCAGCTCGGCGGCGGTCATCCGGTCCCGGGTCCGCAGAAGCAGCAGGATCGAGAGCAAACGGCTGGATCTCACCCCGACCGCACCCCTTCCACCGGCTTCACCGTGCGCGCCGGCTCCGCCGATTCCTCGTTTTCCACTGACACAAGGTGTCAGTGGACCGCTCCTACAGTCCAGCCATGGCTTTCACGGAGAAGTACCTCGTCGTCCGGGATCCGGTCGACATCGGCGGCCGGCACATCAAGCGCTACCACGTCACCGACGACCCGGCGGGCATCGCGCCGGAGGTGGAGCGGGCGGCCTTCGCCATGCTGCCGGAACTGCTGCCGGAACCCGACGGCACGCCGGCCGCGAGCTTCGCGGTGCTGCACCGGGGCGGTGACACCGGCGCGTATCTGAACCTCTACAGCTGGGTGTGGGACAACGTCCTGCGCTTCGCGGGCGCGGCGGCGGGTCAGCCCGCGCTGGACTGCCCCGACACCGACCCGACCCACTTCGTCCGGCTCACCGGCGCGGGGATCGCGCACGAGCGCTTCTGGATCGGCTGCGTCTGGGAACTGGCCCCGCTCGACCACGAACGGAACGCCTGGGTACGGCACATGCTGGCCCCGGAGGTGCCCGATCTGGCCGGCTACGTCGCGGACTCGCTGCGTTCCGGCACCACCGGGCCGCGCCACCCGGGCACGGCCCTCCCCCATGGCCGGCAGGTGCCGGCGTGACGGAGGAGTACGGCTTCGGCTTCTTCGACGGCGCGTGGACCGTCCGCAACCGCCGCCTTGTCGACTGCCTCGACCCGGACAGCGGCTGGGACGAGTTCGACGGGCACACCGCCGGCCGGCTGTTCCGGGACGGCCGTGCCCATGTCGACGACATCGTGTTCCCGTCACGGGACTTCAGCGGGATGACGCTGCGGCTGTACGAGCCGGATACCGGCGAGTGGACGCTCAACTGGTCCGACAGCCGCACCGGACGGCTGGACCCGCCGGTCCGGGGCCGGTTCGGCGCGGACGGTACCGGGGTGTTCCTCGGCGACGACCACTACCGGGGCACGCCGGTGCGGGTCCGGTTCCGCTGGTCGGGGATCGGCCCGGACACCGCCCGCTGGGAGCAGGCGTTCGCCCCGGCCGGGACCGAGGCGTGGGTCGTGAACTGGGTGGTGACTCCTCCCCCTCGTGAACGAGGGGGCTTCTCGCTATGACTGGTTGGCGTCGCGACGGACCAGCCCGGCCCGTAGAACGTTGAGGGCGCCCACCGTGTCGGCGTGCGCGTTGTGGCCGCACGCCTGACAGTGGAACTTCTCCTGTGTGGGCCGGTTCTTCTTGGCGGTGTGCCCGCATTCGGGGCACCGCCGTGAGGTGTCGCGGGGGTCCACGGCCATCACTTCCCGCCCGGCACTCTCAGCCTTTGCGTTCAGGATCGCGAGGAACACCCCCCACCCGGCATCAGCGATCGAGCGGTTCAGCCCAGCCTTGGACGAGGCCCCGTTGGGCAGGAAGCCGCCCGGCTGGTCGGGGTCGGGCTTCGGCGCGGGGGCCTTGCTCATGTTGCGGATCTTGAGGTCTTCATGCGCGATGAAGTCGTGTTCGCGGACCAGGTCGAGCGCGGTCTTGTGCGCGTGGTCGAGGCGCTGGCGACGCACCTTGCCATGCAGGGCCGCGACCTTCTCCACGGCGCGCTGATGATTGCGGGTGCGGTCCTTGGCCTTGCAGCGGGGGAACCGGCTGAGCGCCTGCTGTGCCGCTTCGAGCCTCTTGGCAGCCTTGCGGGCGTAGCGCGGGTTTGCGATGTGCTCGCCGCTGGACGTGGTGAGGAACGAGGCGATACCCAGGTCGATCCCGACCGCACTGCCCGTCGCGGGAAGCGGCTCGGACCGCTCCTGCTCGGCAGTGAGCACGACGAACCACTTACGTCCCTCACGCTTGACCGACACGGTCTTGACCTTGCCGACCACCGCGCGGTGCTGGTTGACCCTGACGTGCCCGACGCCCTGGAAGCGGACTCGGGTGACGGGGTCGTGCGGGGTGGAGTCCCACCGGCAGCCGTCGCCGTCCCTGGGGAAGTCCACCGTGTCGAACCAGTTCACCCCGCGAAAACGCGGGTAGCCCGGAGTGTCACCGGCCTTGATCCGGCGGAAGAACGCCTGGAATGCCTTGTCCAGACGACGAAGCGTCGCCTGCTGCGAGGAGAAGGACCAGCGTCCCTGACGCTCCGGATCGAACACCCGGATCTCCTTGAGCTGCGCGGACTGCATCCCGTACTTGACGCTCGTCTTCGAAACGTGCCGGTACGCGTCACGGCGTTCCTGCAAGGCCCCGTTGTAGAGCGAGCAGTGATCACGCAGCATCTCGCCGAGCGCGATCGCCTGGCCCGCGGTGGGCCGCATGAGGAACTTGTACGCACGGATCACCCAGCCCACCCCCTTCGGTCAAGTCAGCTTGATCACACTACATTTGGCGTATGTCACCACGCTGGGAACCAAACCCCGATATCCGTACCGGACGTCACGTAGCCTATAACCTCCATGCACACTTGGTGTTCGTTACGAAATACCGGCGTGATGTGTTCGACGACCACATGCTCAAGCGGTGTGAAGAGATCATGCGGGAGGTATGCGGCAGCTTCGAGACCGAGCTGCGCGAGTTCAACGGCGAAGCCGACCATGTCCACCTGCTGGTGCACTACCCGCCGAAGGTCGCCCTGTCGAAGCTGATCAACTCGCTCAAGGGCGTCAGCTCCCGGTATCTGCGGGCGGAGTACACCGGCCGGATCAGCCGGATCGGCATGGGCTCGACGTTCTGGTCCCGCTCATACTTCGCCGGGTCCTGCGGCGGCGCACCGCTGACCGTTATCCGCCAGTACATCGAAGGACAGAAGCGACCCGTCTGACCGTCAACCCAAAGACGCAGAGAACTCCGCCGCTTCGCGCCTCCGGCCCGAGGATGCGTTTCCCTCCCCTGCTGAAGCCGGGGATACCCACGCAAGATCAGGGATGGATCTCCGCCGCGTCCCGGGCCCGCACCCGGCCGCGGCGGAGGCGAGGCCGGCTACGCGGCTCGCTTGACGAACGGGGCCAGCCGGTACGCCGGGTCGGGGCGGCGCCGGTCCTGGTCCGGCAGCGCGGCCAGCGCGGCGCACAGCGTCTCCACGTCGGCCCCGGTACCCCGGAACCAGGAGGCGTAGTAGCCGCGCCGCAGCTTGCCGGCGGTGTCGCGCGGGGTGGTGCCCTGGCCGTGCCCGGTGAAGACGGTGCCGGGCGCGGGTTCGAGGCCGTGGGCGGCGGCGTATCCGCTGATCCTGTCGGCCCGGTCCGTCCCCGCGTCGCCGCTCCGGTACGGGCGGAGCACGGCGTCGATGTCGCTGCCGACGTCGTGCGCCGCGTCCTTGTCGACGGTGGCGACGAACACGCCGCCGGGCCGCAGCACCCGCGCCGCCTCGGCGACGATCTCCTCGGCGAACGGCACCAGATGCAGCAGCCAGACCGCGCTGACCGCGTCGAGGGCACCGTCCGGCAGGGGCAGCCGGCGGGCGTCGGCGCGCACGGTCCGGCCGGGCAGCCGGCCGGCGGCGGCGCGCAGCATGGCGTGGGCGGCGTCGGCGCCGTACACGGCGAGTCCGGGCCGGGCCAGGCGTTCGGTGACGAGGCCGGTGCCGCAGGCGAGGTCGAGCAGGGTGCGGGTGCCGGGCGGCAGGAGTCCGCGCACGGCGGCGGCCGCGGCCTCGGCGCGCGGCACCCCGCCCCGGGTCTCGTCGTAGTGCGCGGCTTCGGTCTCGTAGTCGAGCACGGTGGCGGGGTCACGATCACGCACGGCCGCGGGCCCGGTCGAGTGGGCCCGCGAGCCGGATATACGGGGTGAGGTCATGGGTCCGGTCACGCCGCCCCGTGCCCCGGGGCCGCCGCCCGGACCCGTTCGGCGAGGGCGAAGTCCTTCTCCGTGAGGGCGCCGCCCGCCGAGTGGGTGTGCACGGAGACCGCGACGGTGTCGTACCCGAGCGTCAGATCGCTGTGGTGGTCCAACTCCTGCTGGATCTGGGCGATGTGGACGACGAAGGCGGTGGCCGCGAAGTGGTCGGCGAGACGGTAGTCGCGGGTGAGCCGGCTGTCGGTGACGGACCAGCCGGGCAGCTCCCGCAGCCGGTCCTCGATCTCCTTCTGCGACAGGGGTTCTGTGGGCACGTGGTGCTCCCTCCGATAGCGACGGGACGGCGGTGACGCCGGCGATGACAGTGGGGACGGAGAACGGTCCTGGTCGAAAAATACCCGGTCCCCCTCTGGGATACCGTCTGCCCATGACGACTGTCGCGACCGACACGAGTGTGAGTACGAGCGTGGGCCCGCTGCTGCGCCGCTGGCGGCTGCGGCGGCGGCTGAGCCAACTGGAGCTGGCGCTGCGCGCCGACTCGTCCGCACGGCACATCTCCTTCGTCGAGAACGGCCGCTCGCGGCCCAGCGAGGAGATGGTGCTGCGGCTCGCCGAACACCTCGACGTACCGGTGCGCGAGCGCAACGCCCTGCTGCTCGCGGCGGGTTACGCCCCGCGCTACGCGGAGTCCGCCCTCGACGACCCGCGGCTCGACACGCTGCGGGAGGGCATCGAGCGGCTGCTGCGGGGCTACGAGCCGTATCCGGCGATCGTCGTCGACGGCACGTACACCGTGGTGGCGGCCAATCAGGGCATGCAGGCGTTCCTCACCGGTCTGCCCGAGCATCTGCTGACCCCGCCGCTGAACGCCATGCGGATCACCCTGCACCCGCAGGGTCTCGCGCCGCGCATCCGCAATCTGCGCGAATGGCGGGGCCATCTGCTGGCCCAGATGGAGCGTCAGATCGCATTGGCCCGTTCGTCGGCGCTGCGCGCGCTGTACGAGGAGGTGGCGGCGTACCCGCTGCCCGAGGGCACCACGGACCCGGACGACCGGGAGGACCCGGAGCCCTACCCGTACTTCGCGCTGCCGCTGCGGATCGAACACGATGGCCGGCTGCTGTCGTTCGTGTCGTCCATCTCGACCTTCAACACGCCGATGGACGTGACCGTCGCCGAGCTGGCCATCGAGACGATGCTCCCGGCCGACGAGGCGACGGTCTCCTATCTGCGGTCGCTCACGGCGTAGCGGCGCGCAGCGCGGCCCACTGGAGCGCGGCGAAGCCCGCGACGGTGCCGGCCTGGAGGAGGGTCCAGACCTCGCCCGCGACGGTCGGCTCCAGCCAGAGGACCAGGGCGGCGACGCTCGCCACCACCCATCCGAGATTGGCCTCGATGACGGCGCGGACGCCGAGCGCGGCCGGCCGCGGGCGGCTCGCGAGCCAGGCGACGCCCGCCGCGTACACGGTGAGGAAGGCGCCGATGCCGAGCAGCAACGTACGCCCGACGCCGAGGAGTTCGGCGAGCGGGCCGGAGGCGGCGAGGTAGGCGATGCCGTTCGCGCCGGTGACGACGGCGTCAAGGGCGAGGAAGCGGCGCAGCGCGGTGCGCGGCACGGAGGTGCGGGCGAGACCGGTGAGCAGGGCCTGGGACATGGCGGATTCCCCTTCGAAGGGCACGGGACGCGGAGGTGAGGGCCGGCGCCCCAGGCGGAGTGCGCCGCCCGGGACCCGGTGCTCCGATCATGTCGGGGTCCGTCGCGCGGGTCGATGACCTCGGAGGTAAGGCCAGGGCTCACCCCTGGCCTGCCCCGGCTTGCCCTCGGCTTGTCCTCGGCTTGTCCTCGGCTTGTCCTCCGTCCTGCCGCCGTCAGTAGGCGGCGGGGCGCTGTCCGATGTACGCGCGCAGCCGGTCGGTGTCGGCGGCCGTCCAGCCGTCGGGCGGGACGACGGCGGCCCAGCCGTCGACGGCGCCGGTGCCGTAGCGGTGTCCGTGCGGTGCCTGTACCCCGTACGACACGGCCATGTCGACCGATGTCTGCCAGAAGGCGACGAACGGGAACCAGTCGATCTCGGGGTGATGTCCGGGCCGAGCTGTCCGTCGAGCCAGGCGGGACGCTTGAAGAGCAGGTCCGGGGACCACCAGACGACCGGGTCGGAGGCGTTCTGGAGGTAGACGGCGCGCGGGAACTCCCAGCGGGCCGGGGGCCGGGCGAGGTCCGTCCGCGGGAACTGGGCGAAGCGGTAGTGCGCGCCGTCCTCGTACTGGGGGCGCCAGACCGGGCTGCCCGGGTCGCGGTCGCGGCGGATCTCCTCGGAGATCGGGGAGAAGTTCGGCGCGCCGAGCAGCAGCGCCCCGTCGGTCGAGGCCAGCAGGTCGTCGGCGCTGTCGAAGGACGTCTCGACGGCGTAGGCGCCGAGGCTCTCGCCGGTGACGACGAGCCGGGGCCGGCGGTCCGCGGGGCGGCGGTCGAGTTCGGCGCGGACGGCGTCGAGGAGGGCGCGGGTGGCCTGGCCGGCCTTCTCCTTGTCGACGAGGAAGGACACCCAGGAGGGCAGGTACGAGTACTGGACGGCGACGATCGCGGTATCGCCGCCGTACATGTACTCCAGCGGCTCGGCGACGTTCGGGTCGATCCAGCCGGTTCCCGTGGTGCCGGCGACGGCGAGGACCGCGCGGTCGAAGGCGCCGGTGCGGGTGAGTTCACGGACGGCGAGCCGCGCCTGGGCGGCGAACGGCCGCTCGTCGGCGAAGACGGCGGGGAGCGCGGAGGGGACGTAGACGCGGACCGGGTCGCGGGCGGGCTCGCCGGTCCAGGCTCCGATGCGGTCGCGGGTGGGGACCGAGCCGGTGAAGTTGCGGCCCTGGTAGCCGAGGTCCCGCCAGTCGATCAGGGAGCCGGGGCCGCCGGAGACGTGCCGGGACGCGGGGCGGTGGATGCCCTCCTTGGTTCCGTCGTTGGTGGCCTCGGCGATGCGGTCGGCGAGGTCGACGACCCCGCGGTCGAAGACGACGTCGCGGACGCCGACGAGTACGGCGATGGCGGTGAGCAGCGCGCCGAGCGCGTGGGCGGCGGGCCGGGGCAGCAGCCGTCCGAGGAGGCGTATGAGCGCGCGGGCGCCGAGCCGGACGCCGCGGCCGGCGAGCAGCAGGGCGAGCCAGATGGCGACCGCGATGAGCGCGATCACCGGGGCGTGCCAGGTCAGCGAGGGCGGCAGTTCCTGGAGGACCCGCAACTGGCGCTGGAGCCGGGCGCTTTCGGCGATGCAGCCGACCGAGAGGGCGGGGGCGAGCAGCCAGTACGCCTGCCAGAGCCGGGCCCATAGGCGTTCGCCGGGACGGCGGCGGAGCAGCAGCCGGACGACCCAGGCGAGGGTGGCGCCGAGCGCGTAGCCGATGGCGGCGGTGATGCCGCCGATCACGCCCTGGAGATACCAAGGGCGGGGCACCAGGGAGGGGGTGAGGGAGGCCCAGAAGAAGAGGGTGGCGGCGCAGAGCGCGACGAGGTCGGGCCAGTGGCGGTCGGTGTACGGACGGCGGGCGAAGGCGCCCACCCGGCCCCGGACGCCGGGGCGTCGGGGGCCGGGGGTCGAGCGAGTCGACGCGGCCGCCGCGGCGGACCGGTCGGGTGCGGAGGACGGCCGGCCGGTCGAAGTCATCCGCACAGCCTCGTACACCGCACAGACGTTCGCAAATCATTTCGCCCGGGGCGAATACCGACCCGATCAGGGCGAAATGATCGAATCAGCCCACGCGGCTGTCCACGTCCGGCTCCGGTTCGGCGCGCGGCGCGGTACGGGGTTCGACGCGGGGTTCGCTACGGAGTTCGGCACGTGGTTCCGTGCGTGGCTCGGTACGGGCTTCGGGGCGGGAGCCGGCCTCGGGTTCGGCGGCGCGGGGCACGAGGACCGGGCCGGACGAGCCGGACGAGCCGGACGAGCCGGATGGACCCGATGAACCGGTCGGGCCGGCGGGGCGGTCCTCGCGGGTGCGGCGGTCCTTGCGGGAGGCTTCCGCGCGCAGCAGCGCGTTGAGCACGGCGAAGAGGTCGACGGGCATGACGGGACTCCTGAGGTTCGGAGGTGAGGGGGGTGCGCGAGAGGCCGGGCCTCTCAGCACCGCATCACCGTCGAACGGGAGACACCGTCACCCAGGGCGGGCGGGGGCGGTACGGGAACGGGGGCGGGGGCCGCGGCGGCCGGTACGCGCCGGGCCCGCCGGGGCGGCGCGGGACGCCGTACCCCTCCTACGGGCACCGCGTCCTCGTCCTCGGCCTCGTCGTGGGTCTCCGGCCCGGGATCGGCCGGCGCGGCCGCGCTCCGCGTCTCGGTCTCGGCGGCCGCGGCCCCCGCTCCGGCGCCCGCGCCGAGCAGCGCGGCGAACACGAGCAGCACCGCGAGCGCGTACCGGACGAGGGACCTCACGGTGGTCCGTCCTGCCCAGCACGAGGCCCTGGTGCGCCGACCCGCCCGGGGATCCCCCCGAACGGCCTACACCAGGGCCTCGCTTTTCACCCCCAGGAGGTCACTCCGCGGCAGTGTTGACCAGCGGCGCGCCCACCTCGGCACCCTCGCCGTTCTCGCCGTTCTCGCCGTTCGCGGTCCGGGCGGCGCGGCCCTTGCGGGCCGCCATCACCGCGTACACGAGAACGCCCACGAAGAGGAAGAGGACGCCCTGGTAGACGGCCTCGTATCCGGCGCCCGCGACCAGCCAGATCGAGAAACCGAAGGCGGCGAGGGCCAGCACGCCGTCGCGGACGAGGTGCGCCCGGGAGACCTTCTCGCCCTGCCCGGAGAGCAGGAAATAGATCTGGGCGGCCGTGGAGAGCAGATACGGCACGGTGGCCGTGAAGGTGGTGACCAGGACCAGCATCTCGAAGACGCCCTTGGTGCCGGCCGTGTAGTTGTAGATCGTCAGCATCGAGGCGAGGGCCACGGTGACGACGACGCCGAACGTGGGGACGCCGCGCCGCTTGATGGTGAAGGCCTTCGGGAACAGCCCGTCGCGGGCGGCGGCGTACGGCGCCTGGGCGCTGAGCAGGGTCCAGCCGTTGAGCGCGCCGAGGATCGAGACCATCGCCATGCAGGCGACGGCCACACCGCCCCAGGACCCGCCGAACATGATGTTCGTGGCGTCGGAGAAGGGCGCGGTGGAGTGGACCAGCTTGTCGTGGGCGACGGTGCCGAAGACCGAGAGAGTGCCGACCAGGTAGAGCACGGCGGCGCCGAGGGTGCCGAGGACGGTGGCACGGCCGACGTTGCGGCGCGGGTCGCGGACCTCGCCGGCGCTGACGGCGGCGGACTCGACGCCGAGGTAGCTGAACAGCAGGATCGCGGCGGACGCCGAGATCGCGCCGATCGGGCTGCCCTCGCTCGCCTGGAAGGGCCCGAGGTTGGCGGGGTCGAAGAAGAAGAACCCGCCGACGGCGACCAGGAGCAGCGGGACGAACTTGAGCACGGTCGCGACGACCTGCACGGCGCCGACGTACCGGGTGCCGGCCAGGTTGGCGAGGCCGGGCAGCCACTGGAAGGACAGCGCGGCGACGATGGTCAGGAGCTTCGACTCGTGTACGGGGACGAGGACGTCGAGGTAGCCGACGGCGGCCACGGCGAGCGCCGCGTTGGAGACCCAGGCGGTGATCCAGTACGACCAGGCGGCGAGGAAGCCGGCGAAGTCGCCGAAGGCGGCGCGGGCGTAGACGTAGGGGCCGCCGGTCTTCGGGAGGCGGCGGGCGAGCCGGCCGAAGACCAGGGCCAGGGCGATCGCGCCGAGGGTCAGCACGCCGAAGGCCAGCAGGCTGATGGTGCCGAACGGGGCGACGGACGCCGGAAGGAGGAAGATGCCGCCGCCGATGATGTTGCCCATGACCAGGGCGGTGGCGACGGGAAGGCCGAAGCGGCGGGCGTGCTTGCCGGCCGGGTGTCCGTCCGGGCTCCCGCCCTCCGGAGTGGTGCCGTCCGGGGTGGTGCCGGCGACCGGTGCGGTACCGGTGACGGGGTCGCGGTCGAGGGCCGGGTCCTGGTCGAGGACCGGGGCCGTGACCGGGTCGCAGGCCGGGACCGGGGTGGGGTCCTGGCCTGCGGCGGTGGGGGCCGTGCTCATGCGGGTGGTGCGCCTCTCGTCGGACAAACCTCTCGTCACGTAAACGTCACCCATGGTCCGTCCGGCTCGACGTGCCCGCAAAATCACCCGTGTTTGTCCCGCCGCGGCGGTCCATCAACCGGAAGAACTGCTTCCGTTTGGTCGCTCGGCAGGGAAATCTCCAGCGGTACCTGCGGGCCGCCGCTCTCCCTCAACCAGCCCGCCAGCACCCGGTGCACCCGCTCGGCCCCCACCAGCCCCTCCGGGGGCTGCGGCGTCAGCTCGCGCGGCCAGAGCAGGAACGGTTCGCCCTGCTCACCGCCCAGGCCGCCGTGCGACCCGATCTGCTCCTCGAAGGCGTGCACGCCGCCCGTCGCCGGGTCGTGCATCGAGTTGACCATGATGTCGGCGACATGCGGGAAGCCGTCGGTGCGCCGCACCGCGTCCGCCGCGCCCGGCCCGAACCCGGCGAGCGGCCCCGGCGCCTCGTCGGTCAGCTCCGCGAGCGGCGCCTCGACCCCGCCGCGGGCCAGCACCACCGAGCCGTGCTCCTCGCTCGCGACCAGCAGGAACCCGATCCCCGGGTGCTCGGCGAGGGTACGCAGCAGCGCCGGGTGCAGCCGGTCCATCTCCTCCCGGGTCATCCGGTGCGGCACGCCCGGGAACGACACCAGGCCCAGGTTCCCGGAGGCCAGCACCACCGGCTCGGGCGCCCGGGCCGCGGCCACCGCCGCCGCCTCCTGCCCCTCCGGACCGGCCTCGCCCTCCTGGTCCACCGGCCGGTGCAGCGCGCCGCGCAGCGCCTCGCGGGCCGCGTCCCGGGCCTCCGATCCGCTGTGGGTCCGGCGGACCCGGCGCGGCACGGCCAGCCCGCACCCGGCCCGTACGAGATCGCGCAGCGTCAGCCCGTACGCGGAGGCGAAGGTCTCCCCCGGGCTCTGCCCGTGGTCGGACAGGAGCACGATCCGGTACGGGCGGGGCGCGTGCTCGGCGACCTTCGCGATCAGGGCGATCGACCGGTCGAGCCGGGCGAGCACCTGGTCGGTGTCGCGGCCGCGGGGGCCGGAGTGGTGGGCGACCTCGTCGTACGCCACCAGGTCCGCGTAGACGGCGCTCCGCCCGGCGAGCATGTCGCCCATCACGGCCGAGACCACCACGTCGCGCTCCACTACCGTGGCGAAGGCCCGGACGAAGGGATAGAGCCCGCCGCGCGAGACGCGCGGAGTGTCGCGGCGCAGCAGGGCGCGGGTCGACTGGACCATCTCGCGCAGCACCTCGGCGAGGAGCGAGCCGGCGGTGCGGACGGCGTTGGCGGGGTCGGAGAAGTACGCGAAGTAGCCGGCGCGCGAGCGATTGAGCGGGCCCCGGCGGGCCGCCATCGACAGGACGAGCGCGAGCTGCTCGGCGCCGCCGCCGAACAGGTTGCCGCGCGAGGCGCCGTCGTGGGCGAGCAGTCCGCCGTGGCCGGTGCGCTCGACGGCGCGGCGCTGGAGTTCGACGGCGCTCGCCGGCCGGTTGGACACCATGAGACGGCCGGTGTCCTTCTCGTACCAGCGGAAGGCGGGCACGTCCTCGTTGGAGCCGTGCAGGATGCCGAGTTGGCTGGCGCCGGTCTGGCTCGACCAGTCCGTACGCCACGGGGTGAGGGTGTGGGTCCGGTCCAGCCACTCGGCGACGGTGGGCATCCGGCCGTCGGCGACGGCGTCGCGCAGCACCCGGTGGCCGACGCCGTCGAGCTGGAGGAAGACGGTGCCGGGGGCGGCCTCGGGGCCGCCGCGGGCGATCCGCGGGCGGGTGCGGTCGGTGAGCCGGTACAGCCGGCGCCGGTACGCCTCGTCGTCCCGGACCGCGAGGGCGGTGGAGGTGGCCGAGGCGACGGCGGACATCACGGCGGCGACCACGACGGCCGTCTCCGGGGCGACGGCGCCGCGCCCGTCGGGGATGAGCCGGAGCGCGAGGAGCAGCAGCGAGCCGTTGAGGAAGAACACCAGCAGGCCGAGGACCAGCGCGGGCACGAGCAGCAGGGCCCGGACGATCAGCCGCCACACGAGCGCGCCGAGCAGGCCGAAGGCCCCCGCACCCCAGGCGGCGGTGAGCGCGATACGGGTGACGCTGTCGCCGTCGTGGGACTGGAGCCGGAAGTCGGGCAGCACGGCGGCGAGGACCAGCAGGGTCAGGGTGGAGACGGCCCACACCGTGATCACGCGCAGCAGCGCGCTGCCCGCGCTGCGCCAGTGGCCTGACCGCCCTCGCCGTTCGCCCACGCCTTGTTCGCCTTTCACCTGTTTCCTGCCTCAAGACTGGCACAGCGGGTCCGGGACAGTGCCGGTCGTGCGGTGCCGGGGCGGGGCGAGAGGCCGGAAGGGGGTGAGGCGAGGGGCTGGGGCCGAGGAACCGGGGGCCGAGGAGGCGTGAGGCTCAGGAGCCGTCGTATCCGGCCGTGGGCATCGAGAGCCGGCGGTGCACACCCGCCTTCATGGGCCCGTCGTACGCCGGTTCGTCGAACCCCGCGGTCTCCAGGCGCACCCCGCGCCGGACGCACTCCGCGAGGAAGCCGGAGACGTCCGTCAGCGCGCGGGCCAGCACGCGTTCGTTCGGCGCGACGAAGACGTCCACGGCCCCCTCGTCGACGTCCGCCCACAGCGCGTCGTGGTCGGGTCTGAGGCCGTAGCAGAGGAGTCTCCGGGTCACCACGTAGCCGTTGTCGTCGGCCCAGCGGGCGCACATGGCGTGCTGGCTGCGGGTGTCGACCAGGAAGGGGTCGTCGTCGAGCTCTTCGAGCGGGGTGAGGCTGGCGATCGCCGCCACCCGAACGTCGTCCATGGGGCGACCCTACTGCGTCGGCGGGTCCCCGAGGAGAGGTTCGGCGTCCCGCCGGGGCACCGCCCGGGGCCGGATACGGCGCGGACCGGCCGACGGGGCACGGTGACGCCGCCGGGCCTCTACCCTCGATACGGAAGGCGGTCGCGTCGGGGCGGCCACCGGGCGCGGAACGCGGGACGCGAGGGCGTTCCCGTCCACGCGAGAACACGGGAACGGGACGGAGAGGGCGGCGGCGGTGGAGATCACCTGGTGGGGTCATGCCACCTGCACGGTCGAGGACTCCGGGGTCCGTTTCCTCACCGATCCGCTCTTCGCGCGCCGGTTCGCGCACCTGCGGCGCCGGCGCGGCGCCGTGCCGCCGCCGCAGGCCGCCCACGCCGAGGCGGTACTCGTCTCCCATCTGCACGCCGACCATCTGCATCTGCCCTCCCTCGCCCGGCTCGCCCCGGGCACCCGGGTCTTCGTGCCGCGCGGCGCGCTCGCGGCCGTACCGGCGCTGCGCCGGCTCGGCGGGCGGGGGCTCCGGCTCACCGAGCTCGCGCCGGGCGAGTCGGCGGCGGTCGACGGCGTACGGGTACGGGCCGTGCCCGCGTCGCACGACGGGCGCCGGATCCCGGTCGGCCCGCAGCGCTCCCCCGCGCTCGGCTACGTGGTCGAGGGCGAGGCCCGTACCTACTTCGCCGGGGACACCGGACTGTTCGACGGCATGGCCGACGCGGTCGGCCCGGTGGACGTGGCGCTGCTGCCGGTCGGCGGCTGGGGTCCGTTCCTCGGGCACGGTCATCTGAACGCCGGGCGCGCCGCGGAGGCCCTCGCCGCGCTGTCGCCGGCCGCCGCGGTGCCGGTGCACTACGGCACGTACTGGCCCATCGGCATGGACGCGGTGCGGCCGCACGAATTCCACTCCCCCGGCGACGAGTTCGTCCGGCACGCCACCCTGATCGCCCCGAAGGTCGCGGTGCACCGGCTCGGTCACGGCGAACGGGTCCGGCCGGAGGTGGCGCGGTGAGCGGGGGCGGCAGACGGACGGGGCCGGGCGACGCGGGGACGGACCAGACGGCCGACGCGAGGGGCGGCCGGTGATCGAGCGTCTCGTGACGGTGGTGCCCGTGGCTCCGGTGCTGCCGCCGGAGTCGACGCAGCAGGCCGTCGGCTATCCCTCGCTGTTCCTGCTGGTGGCGCTGGGCGCGCTGGTGCCGGTGGTGCCGACCGGCGCGGTCGTGAGCTCGGCTGCGGTGGTGGCCTTCCACCAGACGTCGCCGCTGGCGCTGCTGTTCGTGTTCCTGGTGTCGTCGTTCGCGGCGTTCCTCGGCGATCTCGCGCTGTACTGGCTCGGGCAGCGCGGGGTGCGCTCGCGCGGCGGGTCGCGCTGGCTGGCGTCGCTGCGCGGCCGGGTCACCCCGGAGCGACTCGTCCACGCGCAGGAACGGCTGGAGACCCACCAGGTGCCGGTGCTCGTCCTGTCGCGGCTCGTACCGGCCGGGCGGATCCCGGTGATGCTGGCCTGTCTGCTCGCCGGGATGCCGCTGCGCCGGTTCGCCCGGGGCGATCTGCCGGCTTGCCTGGCCTGGGCGGCGACGTACCAGCTCATCGGCATCCTGGGCGGTTCGCTCTTCCCGGAACCGTGGCAGGGTGTGGTGGCCGCGGTGGGGCTCACGGTGCTGGTCAGCGCGCTCCCGGCGCTGTGGCGGCGGCTGCGCGGACGGCACCACCACGAGGTGCCGCCGGCGGGCCGGGGCGGCGAGCACGCGTAGCCCTGAGGGATGAGTACTCGTCAGCTCCCGTCCCTCCCCGCGCGCGGGTCGCCTGCCTCGGCGAGTTCCGCGAGGACGGCCGCGAATCGGCTCAACGCCGCCGCCACGTGCGGGAGTTCCTCGGGCCGGGGGTCGGCGAGGGCTTCCGCCCGTTCCGGCTCGGTCTCCCCCAGGAAGGGCGCGGTGTCGAACCGGGCGCGCAGAGCGCCGAGTTCGTCGCCGAAGCGATGGCCGCCGGGGACCGGGGTGCGGAGCACCTCGGTCAGATGGTTCTCCAGATCGAGGGAGTCCTGCACGCCACGGGCGGTCAGCCCCGCGCGCAACGGGCCCAGATCGGCGTAGAGATGACGTCCGGCCCGCGGCGGCAGGGCGAGCGCTCCGGCGGCCAGCACGGCCCGGTGCGCGGCGGTGGCGATCCTGGCGTGCAGGGCGGCGGCGAGCCGGGTCCGTTCGGCGACGTCCGGGGGTTCGCCGAGCGCGTACGCGGCGGCGGGGGCGACCGGGGCGGCGACGAGGGCGCCGAGCGCGGTGAGGATGTCGAGCGTACGGGCCCGGTGGGCACCGGCCGCCCCCGGTGGGAAGCGGGCGACGGCGCAGGGCCAGCCGGCCGGGGTGAACGCGCCGGCCAGATCGGTGAGGACGGTGACGTCCTCGGGGCACATGTCGGCGGGGCTCAGCAGCACGGTCTCGCGCGGGCGGTGCAGGGTGTCGCGCCAGGTCTCGTCGCTGACGATGTGCAGCCCTTCGGCGACCGTCGCCTCGCATGCCTCGCGCAGGAGTTCGGGCGGGGCGACGGTGGCGGTGGGGTCGTCGGCGACGGAAAGCAGCAGCAGCCGCGGGCTGCCGCCCTCGGCTCGGATCCGGCGCACGGTCTCCAGCAGGGCGTACGGGTCGGGCACGCCGCCACACTCGGCCGGGGTGGGCACGGCGTACGCGGGCCGGCCGAGGAGCCGGATCTGCGGGGTCCACCAGGCGGGGCAGGGCCGGGGCAGCAGCACGTCGCCGCCGTGGGCGGTGAGCAGGGCGAGCAGGAGCGGCGGGGCGCCGGAGGCGGCGACGGTGTCCTCGGGGTGGGTCCGCAGTCCGCGTCGCCACCAGTACCCGGCCGCCGCCTCACGCAGGACGGGCCCGCCGCCGGGCGGCTCGGGCGCGGTGTGGTCCGCGGCACCGGCGAGCAGGGCGGCGAGGCGGGGCAGCACGGGCAGCCCAGGGCTCGGCGCGAGGGGCGCGTACCGCACCGGCCCGCGCCCCTCGGGGAGGGTCAGCCGCATGTCCCGGACCTCTCTGTGATGTCGCTCCCCTGCCTTTATACGGAGGTCCGGGAGGTTCTGCCGCTCGTGCCCGCGGACGGGCGACGGCAGGCCTGTCCGAATCGACTCGCCACGCCGGGAACGCGAGTGCTCCCGCGCCGCCGCGTCACCGCCGCGTCACCACCCGCCCGTCCTGGCGGCCGGATCGTCGGCCGCCCTGCGGCAGGCGGCGCAGAGCGAGGCCCAGAAGCGTCGTCACGTACGCGCCCAGCACGGCGGCCCCGGCCCACCACGGAAGCGGGAAGTACCCGGCGGAGGGCGCGTAGTGGGCGACGACCTGCGGATAGGCGACGAGCGTCTGCTGGGTGGCGAAGCCGGCGGCCGGGGTGACCCGCAGCAGCCACTGCGCCAGGCCGTCGGGAAGCAGCGGGAACGAGGTCACCGCGTACGGGACCGCGATCGCCAGGACGGCGACCGGAATCGCGATCCGGGCGCGCCGCAGCAGGGCGGCGAGCGCGACGGCCAGCATCGCGGCGAGAGCGAGCACGGCGGCCGTACCGACGACGACTCGCGCGCAGGTGGACGCGGTCGCCCCGACGACGGGGATCCCGTTCCCCCGCAGGATCACCGTGCCGACCGGGAGCACGACGCCCAGGGCGACAAGACCGGTCACCCAGGTGGCGGCCCCGGCGACGACCGCCTTGGCGGCGAGCGCCCGGCGGGTGAGCGGATCGTCGCGGCGCTCGGCGGTGACGAAGCGCACCGCGACCACGAGTACGACGAGCAGCGCCAGGGACAGGCCGCCGAGCGTCCCCTCCAGCGGGCGGCCACCGTCCTCGGCACCGGCAGGCCCGATGTCGCCGACGCCGGTGACGGTGATCGTGCCGCCGTCCACCACCGCTCCGGACGCCTTGTACTCCTTCTCCCAGTCGGTCCGGTTCATCTCGCCGACGGTGTCGCTCCGCCAACTCCCGGCGGCCACCGCCCCCTTGACGCGGACGTGGTCGAAGACGCCGGATGCCTGGGTGAAGCGCACCTGTTCCGTGGCGCCGCCGAGGCCGAAGCGCCGCAGCGTCAGGTCGCCGGGAGAGGTGGCGAACAGGCCGACCCGCACCGTCTTCGGCAGCCCGGACGGCCGCACCGTGCCGACCTTCGTCCACGTCTCGCCGTCGGACGATTCATAACCGGTGAGGGTGTCACCCGACCGATTCAGCCGCAGCCAGCGTGGCGACGTGGCCGAGACCCCGCCGCCGCTGCCCGCGATGTCATGGCGGTAGTCGTACTGCATCCGCACACCATGGCCGCCGGTGAGCATCAGCGCCGCGTAGGAAGACCCCTGGCGGACCCCGTCCTTGACGAGGATTCCGGCCTTCGCCCAGGGGACCAGGCCCGGGACGATCGTGTCGTGATCCGGTGGCGGGTAGGTGATCGTGCCCGTCATGGCCGTCATCCGGACCGTGATGCTGCCGTGCTCGCCCAGATCGCGATGCAGGAAGGCGAACTGGTCGTGGACGAGGGAGCCGTCGGGCCCGGTCGGCGCGGCCGGGCACGGCCCGTCGCAGGACGTGTGGCCGCCGGACGCCTGGAGCAGACCGAGGGCGATGACGACGAGGGCCGCGGCCGCCATCGCGAGCAGCCTGCCCGGTCGCCGGAATCCGGTCCACTCCCGCCGGAGTATGTCGTTGGTCGTCAGCATGGTCTTGGTTCTACGGGCGCGGCCCTCACAGGGGCCGAACCGCCTTTGTTATGCCGCTGTGAGGTGCGGCGGGGCATCCTGGCTCCGAGCCGGACCCGCGCGAAGGGGAGAAGCATGGGCATGCCGTGGAGCGGAACCGTCGGACGGCGGTTCACGATCCTGTACACCGCCGGGTTCCTCGGGTCGGGAGTCGTGCTGCTCGCCCTGACCTATCTGATGTCCGGTGGACGGTTGACCAGCGTCGCTCCGGAACAGTTCCCGGCCGGCCCGCCCGGCGTGGCCGCCGAGCAGCGGATCCAGGATCTGGAGCGGCAGCTCGTGGACGCGCACGCGCAGCAAAGCCGTCGGCTGCTGGTCGGCTCGCTGATCGCGCTGGTCGTCATGGTGGGCGTGTCGCTCCTGCTCGGCCGGGTCCTCGCCGGCCGGGTCCTGCGCCCGCTGCGGCTGATCACCGCGGCGACCCGGCGGATCTCCGCGGAGAACCTGGATCAACGGCTCGCCCTGACAGGCCCGGTCGACGAGGTCAAGGAACTCGCGGACACGATCGACGGTCTGCTGGAACGCCTCGGGGCCTCGTTCGCCTCGCAGCGCCGCTTCGTCGGCAACGCCTCGCATGAACTGCGCACGCCGCTGGCGACGATCCGGGCATCACTGGACGTCGCCGTCGCGAAGCCGAAGCCCGCGGCGCAGACCGTCGCGCTCGCCGACCGGGTACGCACCGAACTCGACCGGGTCGATCACCTCCTCGACGGCTTCCTCGTCCTCGCCCGGGCGCAGCACGGCCCGCTCGCCGACCGGACCCCCGTGTCGCTCGGTGCGCTGGTTCGGCAGGCGCTGGCCGACGGGGCCGCCGGAATCGCGGCGAAGGCGCTGACCGTCGACGGCGCGGTGCGGCCGGAGGCCTGGACGCGGGGCAGTCCGGCGCTGCTGTCCCGGATGGTGGAGAACATGGTCGCCAACGCGATCGCGCACAACCAGGACGGCGGCTGGATCCGCGTCTCCACTGAGGACGACGCCGGCGAGACGCGCCTCGTCGTCGAGACCGGCGGGCCCGTTCTCGACCAGGAGGGGGTGGACCGGCTGACGCAGCCGTTCGTACGGCTCGGCGCCGACCGGACGGGACCGGAGGGGGGTTCCGGCCTGGGGCTGTCGATCGTGGCGGCGATCGTCACGGCGCACGGCGGCCGCCTCGCCCTGCTGGCCCGGCCGGAGGGCGGCCTGCGCGTCGTGGCGGCGCTCCCGCGGGACGCCGCGACCGGTCCGGTCCCCGCGACGGGGTCCGGCGGCGTCACGTGGTGAGGATTCTGGTCGTGGAGGACGCGCGCTCGCTCGCCGAGGTCGTCGCCGAGGGACTGCGGGACCAGGGGATGGCCGTCGATGTCGCGCACGACGGCCTCGATGCCGCCGCCAAGCTTGGCCTGAACCCGTACGACGTGGTGGTCCTCGACCGCGATCTGCCCGGTATCCACGGCGACACGCTCTGCCAGATGATCACCGAGCGGGACGATCGCGCGATGGTTCTGATGCTGACCGCGGCGGGCGCCCCCGGCGACCGGGTCAGCGGCCTCACCCTCGGCGCCGACGACTACCTCGCCAAGCCGTTCCACTTCCCGGAACTGATCCTGCGCATCCGGTCCCTGGCCCGCCGCCGGCCGGCCGGCCGGGCCCGCGTGCTGCGGGCCGCCGGCCTCGAACTCGACCCGGTGCGCCGGACCGTCCTCCGCGACGGCCGTCCGCTGGATCTGTCCGTCAAGGAGTTCGCCGTCCTGGAGGCGCTGCTGCGCGCGAGCCCCGGCTTCCTGAGCGCCGAGGGCCTCCTGGAACAGGTATGGGACGAGAACGCCGATCCCTTCACCCACACGGTGACCGTCACCGTCGGCCGGTTGCGCCGCAAGCTGGGCGGTCCACCGGTCATCACGACCACACCCGGGGTGGGTTATCGCATCGCCGACGGGCCCCAGCGGGGCTGACGGGGCCGTTCGTCGCAGGGCAGTCTGTACGGATGAACGCACCCGACCCGCTCGGTCTCGCCGCCGTCCCGCTGCGCACCGCCCGGCTGGACCTGGAGCCGCTACGGCTCGACCACGCGCCCGAGATGGCGGTGGCCCTGGCCGATCCGGCGCTGCACTCCTTCATCGGCGGGGTCCCGCTCACCGAGCCCGGACTGCTGGCCCGTTACGCCCGGTTGGTCGCGGGGCCGGCCGAGGCCGGATCGGCCGCCTGGTGCAACTGGGTGCTGCGGTTGCGCGGCGACGGCCCGGACGGGGGCAGTGCGGTCGGCACCGCGCAGGCCACGGTGGTGCGCGACGGCGCCGAGATCGCGTGGGTGGTCGGTACGCCCTGGCAGGGCCGGGGGCTGGCCCGCGAGGCGGCGGTGGCCCTCGCCGACTGGCTGCGCGGGCAGGGCGTACCGTCGCTCGTCGCGCACGTCCATCCCGAGCACCACGCCTCGGCGGCGGTGGCCGCGGCGGCCGGGCTGACGCCGACGGACGTCTTCCAGGACGGGGAGCGGCGCTGGGCGTCGTCCCGCTGACCGGCGCGCATCCGCCCTGGCCCGCGGGATAAGGCGTGGCGGAAGCGGACGGGCGCCCTCGACAATGCCGGGCATGCCGATCCGACACGCCCTCCCGTCCGACGCCGCCGCGATCGCGGCCGTCCATGTCCGTTCCTGGCAGGCGGCCTACCGCGACCTGCTGCCCGCGCCGTATCTCGACGCGCTCGATCCGGCCGAGCGGGCGGTCGCGTGGCGCGAGCGGCTGACGGATCCCGCCGGGCCGGTGGTGCTGGTGGCCGAAGGAGCGGCTGAGGCGGGGGCCGTGGACGCGTTCGTCGCCTTCCGTGCGTGGCGCGGCGAGGAGGCCGCGGAACCGTCGGCGACGGCGGAACTGTCGGCGCTGTACGCCGCTCCGGAGGCGTGGGGCCGCGGGGTCGGGCGGGCGCTGCTCGCGGCGGCGGTGGCGGCGATGCGCGCGACCGGCTTCCGGGAGGCCGGGCTGTGGGTGTTCGAGGACAACGCCCGGGCGCGGGCGTTCTACCAGGCGGCCGGCTGGAGCCCGGACGGAGAGGCCGTCGTCGAGGAGACCGGGGGCCGTGAACTGCGCGAACTGCGCTACCGGTTGTCCATATCCTGAGAAGGGGGTCTCGCCATGCGAATACGGGGCGTAGCGTGGCCGCACCGCACGCCCCACACGCACCGCTCCGCACCCGATCCCCGTGAGGAAGCCCGGCCATGACCGACCGCAGCGCCACCCGCCCGGAACCGTCCACGCCCCGCGAGACGGCCGTCTACACCCACGGCCATCACGAGTCCGTGCTGCGGTCGCACCGCTGGCGCACGGCGGAGAACTCCGCCGCCTATCTGCTGCCGGAGCTGAAGCCGGGCCTGACGGTCCTGGACGTGGGCTGCGGACCGGGCACGATCTCCGCCGATCTGGCCGCGCGGGTCGCGCCGGGCGGCCGGGTCGTCGCGGTGGACTCGGCGCCGGACGTCGTCGACGCCGCTCGGGCCGTCGCGGCCGAACGAGGCCTGGACAACGTCGAGTTCGCGGTGGCCGACGTCCACGCCCTCGACTTCGCCGACGACTCCTTCGACGTCGTCCACGCCCACCAGGTCCTCCAGCACGTCGGCGACCCGGTACAGGCACTGCGCGAGCTGCGGCGGGTGTGCCGGCCGGGCGGCGTGGTGGCCGTGCGGGACAGCGACTACGACGCGTTCACCTGGTTCCCGTCCGCGCCGGGCCTGGATCGCTGGCTCGAGCTGTACCGGCGGGTCGCCCGGTCCAACGGCGGCGAACCCGACGCCGGTCGCCGCCTGGTGTCCTGGGCCCGCGCGGCCGGGTTCACCGACGTCACGGCCTCGGCCGGGACCTGGTGCTTCGCCGCGCCGGAGGAGCGCGCCTGGTGGAGCGGGATGTGGGCGGACCGCACCACCGCGTCCGGATACGCCCGCCGGGCGGTCGAGGGCGGTCACGCGACCCTGGAGGAGCTGACGGCGATCGCGGACGCGTGGCGCTCCTGGGGTGTGCAGGACGACGGCTGGTTCGTCGTCCTGCACGGTGAAATCCTGTGCCGGGTCTGACCGTTCAAGGGACCCGCCGGATCACTCGGGCGGGCGCATCCTGAACTCGTAGGCGTCCGGCAGGGGTTCGTCGGTGATACGAGCCCAGGTCTCGCCCAGCTCCTCGGCGCCCTCCCGCAGGTCGGCGACCTCGAAGCCCGCGTCGAAGACGGCGCGGGCCTCGTCCTTCCGGCCTTCCGCGAGGAGCAGCCGGGCCGCCAGATACCGGAAGGCGCCGCGGGCGCGGACCTCCTCGGGGAGGCGGTCCAGGATCCGGCGGGCCCGGTCGGCGCGATGGGCGGCGAGCAGGGCGGGCACCGCCTCGCGGGCGAGCGCGGCGGCGACGAGCGGATCGCCGGTGCGCCGCTGCGCGTCGTACGCCTCCGCGAACCGCTCGGCGGCCCGCATCGGGTGTCCGCTCTCCCGGTCGGCGACGGCCAGGCAGAAGAGCAGGGGCCAGCGCTCGGTCGCGTTCTTCAGGCCGCGTTCCCAACTCCGTACCGCCTGGGCCAGATCGCCCGCCGCCCACTGGGCGATGCCGAGGTGGTACTCGGTGGACGGTCCGGCCGGGGCGGCGGACTCCAGCAGATCGCGCCAGGCGTCGTTCACCGGCGTGGTCCAGCGCGCGGCCTCGGACTCCGGGGCGTCCGGCAGCCCGCCCGTACGCAACAGCTCGGCCCACGGCCGCTGTTCCTCGCCCAGCAGCTCTGGTGGGAACGGCGTCCCCGGCAACACATGGGCGTCGCGCAGCACTTCGAGCGCGCCCCAGCCCGATCCGGTCGCGAGGAGCGGCCCGGGCTCGGTGTCCGCGGCGTGGGCCCGCCACCGCGCGTACGCGGTGTCGACCTCGGCCCGCGGCAGGATCCGCTCCAGTTCGTCCTCGACGCTCGCGCCCGCCGCCCCCCAGTCGGCGCCGTGCACCGCCGCCGGGTCGGCGCCGAGCGGCCCGTACACCTCCAGCCAGGAAACCTCCTCGCCCGCTTCGAGGGGCGGGTGTTCCAGCTGGGTGCGGGCGAGACCGGCCTGGATCTCGGCGTATCCGGGGGTGCCGGGCTCGGTCAGCCACTCCTGCCAGCGACGGCTTCCGCGCGCCGTGCCCCAGAGGAACAGTTTGCGGCCGAGCAGGGTGTCCGTGGAGGTCTGCACGAGCCCGGTGCCGTCCTCGCCGAGCGCGGCGGTCCAGCGGCGCCGTCCGTCGGCGAGCGCGTAGAAGTAGTCGGCGGCGTGGGCGGATCGGAGCGGGTACGTGTGGTCGGCGCCGTCCGCGGAGCGGGGTACCGGGACCCGGCGCAGGGTGCGCTCGTAGCCGAAGTGCCAGGCGCTGTCGGCGGGTGCGAGGACCCGGCGGTCCTCGGGGACGGCGGTGTTGGACCACCAGTAGCAGGGCACGGCGCGCGCGTGGGGGTTGCGGATCCGGACGGCGACGCGCAGGTGTTCGGCGCCGTCGGGCAGCCAGAGGTCGACCTGGAAGGGCAGGTCACGCAGCCTTTCCCATTCCCACAGGCGGAGCATCGGGCCGCCGTCGGGCGCGGGGACGACCGCCGCGTGCAGCGGGGCGCAGGAGAGGGGGCCGTGGCCGTGGGCGCCGATGTTCCACTCGATGCCGCCGGAGAACCAGGCGCCGTTGAGGGCGAAGGCGGCGGGCTGGAGCACCGGGTTACGGTAGACGAGGTCGCGGCCGGTCGGCTTGTGGAGGAGGGAGTGGACGCGGCCGCCGAGTCCGGGCAGGACGGTGACCCGTAGACGGTCGTTCTCGATCACGATCGTGTCGAGGTCGGTCGGGGTGCGATCGCGTCCGTAACCGTCACGGACGCGGGTGGGCAGCAGGGTGCGCAGGGGGGCGTGCCCGAGCTGGCGCGCCATGTCGCGGGGCAACCCGGCCCGGTCGCGTGCGTCGACCGCGGGAGTGGGGGTGCCACCGAGAAGACGAAGGGCGGGCAGCGGATTGTCCGGGCCCAACGGCGCCGCGGGCACGGTGAGTACGGCACGTCGTACGGTCGTCATGTCGACCATGGAACACGGCGGAACCACCACTGGCCAGGGGGTGGACAACCGCCCGGGGGTGCTTGACCGAGAAATTCCGTTGCGGTGGGCGGAGCCCGTCCTACGCTTGGTTCTCCATCGAGAAAGGCACGGGCACATGAGCGAGCAGCACACCTACCGGGTGATCGTCCGGGGGACGTTCGACGGGCTGTCGGAGGAGAGCCGCGAGCGGTTGCTGGCCGAGGCCGACGCGCACGGCATGTCGGCGATGGAGTTCACCGAGGAGGGCTCGCTCGCCTACGACCGCACGCTGAAGCACTTCTCGTACCGCATGGTCGTCGTCTCCGACGCGGCCGAGGGGGACGAGATGGCGGGCGCGATCGCGGAGGACCGGGTGGAGACGGCCCTGGGAAAGCTCGGGCACGGCTTCAAGGGGCTGCGGTCCACGGTCACCGACATGGACACGATGAAGATCAACTACAAGCGGCGCTGAACCGCCGCTGAAGCGGGGGCGCCGGACCGGACGGGCCGGCGCCCCGCCGTCACGCGTCGGCCCGGACGCCGGCGCGGGCCGGACCGGGGTCGCCGGCCGTGACCGCCCAGCGCTCGTGGTCGCGCCACGCCCCGTCGATGAAGAGCATCGCGGGCGAGAAGCCTTCGAGCCGGAAGCCGGCCCGCCGGACCAGGGCGCGCGAGGCGGCGTTGCCGGGCTGGATGTTCGCTTCGAGGCGGTGCAGTCCGAGCGGCCCGAAGGCATGCGAGAGGACGAGCCCGAAGCCTTCGGAGAGCAGTCCGCGCCCGACGGCGTGCGCGAACGCGCCGTAGCCGAGGGCACCGGACAGGAAGGAGCCGCGGACGATGTTGTTGATGTTGACGAATCCGGCGATCGCGCCGTCGGTCCGGTCGCAGACGAGGAACCCGGCCCGGACCGGGTTGCCGATCAGCTGCCCGGCGTAGACCTCGTACGCCTCGGCCGTGAGCGGCGGGAACAGCCAGGGCGTGTGCAGCTCCCGGCTCTCCCGGGCCCGTGCGGTGAACTCCTCGGCGTCGCCCGCCGTGAACGGGCGCAGGGCGACGCGGGGCCCGACGGCCAGGTAGCGGCCGGACTGGTTCTCTCGATCATCGGGCATGGACCCAGGCTATGCGGGCGCGGACCGGGGCTCAACGACGTTACGGGGCCGGGCGGTCGGCGCCCCTCGCGACCGGCCGCCGGAGGCGCGTACCGCTCAACGGCGGGCCGCCGCGACGCGGGCCGGGCAGGGTTCGCCCTTCTTGAGCACGCCCACCACCAGCCGGCCGCCGGGGTGCCGGGCCGTGCCCGGCGGCGGGTACTGGGTGCAGACCCGCCAGTTGAGCGGCCAGAGGACACGGCGGTCGGCGCCGGCGGCGTCGTGGACGTCGAGGCGGGTCCGGGCGTCGAGGGCGGTGAAGACCCGCCACAGCCCCCGGCCGCGGAGGTCCGGCATCGGCAGCCGACCGATGTCGTCGACGGCGCCATCCGCGCCATCCGCGCCATCCGCGCCGTCCGTCGCGCCCTCGGGACGCGCCGAGCCCACGGCCACGGCCGCGAGCACGAGGGCGGCCCCCGCCCACACGAGGGCCGCCCGTATCACCGGCGTCTCCTGGCGGCCAGGTAATAGCCGCAGACGGCGCCGAGCAGGGCGGTGGCGAGCAGCGCGAGGTAGAGCGGCATCGTCACCTCGGGGATCAGCACCCTGATCCGCACCTCACGGGTGTTCTCGAAGATGAAGACGAGCGTCACGGCCGCGACGACCAGAATCGCGATCCGGCCGGGGGTGAAAAACCCGCCGGCCCGGGACGCGCTCGCGCTCGACCTGTCCCTCGTCGTCCTCTTGGCGCTCATGGCCGCCCTCTCTCCGTCCCGCCGTGCGTTCCCCCAGGATCGGCCGATTCGCGCCCCACAGCCCTGGCGAGCTGCACCGAAGGAGTGACTTGTCAGACAGGGCGAGACGACTACGGTGGTCGACGTGTCAGCAGGCAGGACACCCAGACAGACACCCGGACGGACACCAGGAGGTCCCGTGGCAGCCGGCGGACAGGGGCGGCGACCCGTCGTCGCGCTCTACGAGCGGATCGCGGACGCCCTGCGCGACGGCACCTACCCCCCGGGCTCCACGCTCCCTTCCGAGCCGAGACTCGCGGGCGCGTTCGGCGTCAGCCGTCCCGCCCTGCGCGAGGCACTGCTCCTGCTCCAGGAGGACGGGCTGCTCACGGTCCGGCGCGGGGTCGGCCGGACGGTCAACGCCCACCCGCCCCGGCGCGGTTTCGAGCGGCTGCGCCCGCTGGAGGACCTGCTCGGCACGACCGCCCCGCTGCGCGTGCGGGACGTCCTGCGCACGGTCGAGGAACCCACCGACTTCACCACGCAGCAGCTGCTCGCACCGGCCGGCGCCGAGCTGCGGTTCTGGGAATCCGTGCTGGTCGGCGGGGCCGGCCCGGCCGTCCTCAGCCAGGAGTGGGCAGCGGCCGAGAAGGTCCTGGAACGGGTCCACCCCGCCTTCGCCGCGGCCCTGCGTGCACCGGCGCCGCCGCCCGCCGGGCGGGAGGAACGGCCGGGTCACACCTCGATGCTGGCCGTGCTCACCGCCGCCTCGCGGGGCGTGCCGCTGGCCGCGCACAGCTCCGTCACGGCGACCCTGCTCGGCCGCCGCCGGGGCGAGCAGCTGGGCCGCCCCGCGGACACCCCGGCGGTCCTGGTGACCCAGGTGGTACGGGTCGACGGCACCCCGGTCCTGGCGGCCAAGCACATGCTGCCGACGGGTGCGCCCGCGCTGCCCGTGGTCCAGTCCGGCTGAGCCCCGGGCCGTACCCCCGCGCCCGTCGCCAGCGCCCGGGCCCGCGCGCCTCCCCGGGTGGCGTACACTTCCGCGCCATGCACTTGTCTGACAACCTCACCGCCACGGGTGTCTCCTCCCCGACCGGCCCCGTCGTCGCCGACTGGATCCGGCAGGCCCCGAAGGCCGTCCTGCACGACCACCTCGACGGCAGCCTGCGCGCCGCCACCATCGTCGAGCTGGCGCGGGACCACGGCTACACCGGGCTGCCCACCGAGGACCCGGCCGAGCTGGCGGAATGGTTCCGGGAAGCCGCGAACTCGGGGTCGCTGGAGCGGTACCTGGAGACCTTCGCGCACACCTGCGCCGTCATGCAGACCCGCGCGGCCCTGGAGCGGGTGGCGGAGGAGTGCGTCCTGGACATGGCCGCCGACGGGATCGTCTACGCCGAGATCCGGTACGCCCCCGAGCAGCACCTGGAGGGCGGGCTGACCCTCGACGAGGTCGTCGAGGCCGTGAACGCGGGCTTCCGGGCCGGCGAGCGCCAGGCCGGCGGCCGGATCACGGTCCGCACCCTGCTCACCGGCATGCGGCACACCGACCGGTCGCTGGAGATCGCCCGGCTGACCGTGGCGCACCGCGACAACGGCGTGGTCGGCTTCGACATCGCCGGCGGCGAGATCGGCAACCCGCCGGCCCGCCACCTGCCCGCCTTCCAGTACCTGAAGCAGGAGAACTGCCACTTCACCATCCACGCGGGCGAGGCCGTCGGCGCCGAGTCGATCCACGAGGCCGTGCAGGTCTGCGGCACCGAGCGGATCGGGCACGGCGTGCGGATCACGGACGACATCGCCGAGGACGGCACGCTGGGGCGGCTCGCCTCGTACGTCCGCGACAACCGCATCCCGCTGGAGATCTGCCCGACCTCCAACCTCCAGACCGGTGCGGCCAAGGACTACGCCTCGCACCCGGTCGACGAGCTGCGCCGCCTCGGCTTCCGGGTCACCCTGAACACCGACGGCCGGCTGGTCTCCGGTACCACCATGGGCGAGGAGTTCCAGCACCTGGTGGACACCTTCGGGTACGGCCCGGAGGTCTTCGAGGAGTTCACGGTCGCCGCCGTGGAGGCCGCGTTCCTGCCGCTGCCGGAGCGCCGGCGGATCATCGAGGAGCTGATCCGGCCGGGGTACGCGGCCCTCGCCGCGAGCTGACGGCGCGAGGCGAGCCGAGGCCCGCGCGGAGGATCTCCCGCGCGGGCCTCGCGTACACCTGGGTCCTTCCGTGCTCAGCCCACCCGCCCGTTCACCAGCGGCAGGTCCAGCGTCCCGGTGTCCTCGGGGGCGCTGGTGACCGTCACCGGCTTGCTGCCCCGGTTGCCGAAGTACGCGGTGTCGCTGGCCGCGACGACGAACTCCAGCCGGTGGCCGGTCTCGTAGCGGTGGGCGATCGCGGGCAGTTCGACGGTGAAGGCCCGGTTCACGTCCGGCACCCGGACCGGCGCGACCAGCCGGTTGACCAGCGTCTTGGTGCCGTCGGGGGCGACGTCGTAGAGCTTGGCGAAGAGCACCAGCTTGTCGGCGGCGTCACCGGAGTCCTGCACGCGCGCCGCGCTCGGCGAGGCGACCTTGAGGGTGGCCCGCGGCGAGCCGACGAGGTCGGCGGGGGCGGTGAGCGGGGCGCTGCGCCAGCCGAGGTAGGTGCCTGCCAGGTCGTACGGCTGCGGATCGGGCACCCCCAGGGTGCCGGCCAGCGAGAACTCCGAATGACTGGTGGGCACCGGCAGGTTGGCGTACATCCGCGAGCCCCGGGCCACCTTGGCGCGGTCGTCGACCAGCGCGCCGTCGCCGGACAGGTAGAGCCGGCTGCCGGCCGCGGGCACCTCGGCGGCGGTGCCGTAGCCGCTCTGCCAGTCGCGGTAGTACGCGAAGGCGGGCCCGGTGTCGGCGGCCTGGTCGCGGCGCAGATACCGGTCGAACCAGGCGAGGACGCGCTGTCCGACGTAACTCGTCTCCAGGTTCCCCTGGCCGAGGTCGAGTTCGCCGGGCTTCTGTCCGCCGCTGTGGCCGGCGGACTGCCAGATCATCTTCGTGTCGACGCCCTGTCCGCGCAGCCGGTCGTAGCTGCGCTGGGCCTCGTTGAGGTTGAAGAGGCTGTCGGTCTGGCCCTGGACGAGGAGGGTGGGCGCCTTGACCTTGTCGAGGTACGAGACCGGGGAGACGCTGCGGGCGTAGGCGAGCATCTTGTCGGCGCCGGCCTGCGGGTAGGTGCCGGAGTTGAGCAGCCGGACGGTGTCGCAGGCGTCGGTGACGAAGTGCAGGCAGTTCAGGGAGTTGATCCGGCTGGGGTCGAGGGAGGGTTCGAGCAGCGGCTGGCCCTCGCCGATCAGGTAGAAGCCGTTGGCCCACTGCCATTTGAAGACGCCGGGGGTGGCCCGGTCGGCGTTGTTCGGGGCGAGGGAGTAGGCGAGGTCGTTCCAGGTGATGAAGGGGACGAGGGCGTCGAGGCGGGGATCGGCCGCGGCAGTGGCCATCTGGATGGCGCCGCCGTACGAGCCGCCGATCATGCCGACGCGGGGGTCGCCGGGCGCGTCCTGGGCGACGAAGTCGGCGCGGGTGCCGTCGTCGGCGGCCCGGCGGCCGGCCAGGAAGTCGACGAGCCCGGCGGCGGCCACGCCGTCGGTCCGCGGGTCGTCGAGGGATATCAGGCAGCCGCTCTTGCCGAAGCCGAGGCCGGAGTAGACGAGGCCGACGTAGCCGCGGGCGGCGAAGGCCTTGCCGATGCCCTCGGTACTGGCCTTGCTGCCGCCGAAGCCGTTGGTGGCGAGGACGGCGGGCGCGGGATGAGCGGCGTCGACGCCGTCGGGGCGGTAGAGGTCGGCGTCGACGACGCAACCGCGGCCGCCCGCCTGGACGGTGAAGTGCAGCGGGGTGACGGTGTACGTGCCGGCCGCGAGGCTTCCCGGTGCGGGCTGCGCGCCCTGGGCGGGTACGGCGAGGGCGAGCGGCGCGGCCAGCGCCGCCCCGGCCGTGAGCGCGAACAGCTTGCGTGATCTGGGCAGGGCACGGGACACGAGGACCTCCACACCGACGACGCGCGAGACGACCTACCAAGCGGTAGGTGCGGGCCGGGCCCATCGTGGGACACGTGTCAGGAGCGCGTCAACGCGCGTGCGCGGGGTTGTCCACGGAGGTTCGGTGAAGACGCGGACGGACGCTCCCCGGCCGGCACCCGGCCGGGGAGCGTCCGTCCGCGGGTGTCAGATCAGCGCCGGTACGTCGAGGGTGAGCGTGCCCGCGTCCGCGTCCAGCACCCCGGGTATGCCGAACGGGATGGTCGGCGCGTCGTCCTGGTGGCCGAATCCCATGCGTTCCAGGACCGGCACACCGAGCCCGCCCAGCCGGTCGGCGAGGAGCGCGCGCACCTCCTCGTACGGACCGCATTCCTCCCACGAGCCGAGGCCGATCCCGGCGACGCCGTCCAGCCGGCCGGAGCGCAGGAGTTGGGTGAGGATCCGGTCGAGCCGGTACGGCTCCTCCCCCACCTCCTCCAGGAGCAGCAGCCCGCCCCGGGCGGAGGGCCGGGCGTGCGGGGTGCCGAGGTCGGCGGCGAGCAGGCTGGCGCAGCCGCCGAGGGTGACGCCGCGCGCCCGGCCGGGCACCAGGGCGCCCGCGGTCTCCAGGCCGAGGGAACGGACCGACTCGGGCTCGAACAGGGTGGCGCGCAGCGACTCCTGGGTGCGGGTGTTCGTGACGAAGGCCCCGGCCGCCGGCATCGGACCGTGCAGGGTGGCCAGGCCCATCCGGACCGCGAACGCCTCGTGCAGGGTGGTGATGTCGCTGTAGCCGACCAGGACCTTGGGGCCGGCGGCGCGGATCGCGGTCCAGTCGAGCAGGTCCACCATGCGCTGGGCACCGTACCCGCCGCGGGCGCACAGCACCGCGGCGATCCCTGGGTCGCACCACGCCTCGGTGAGGTCGCGGGCCCGGGCCTCGTCCGTGCCGGCGAGGTAGTCGAGGACCGGGTGGGTGTCCTTGACGTGCGGGGCCACGACGGGGTCGAGGTCCCAGCCGCGCAGGATGTCGAGCCCGGCCTGGAGCCGGTCCTCGGGGATCGGTCCGCTGGGGGCGACGATCGCGACCCGGTCGCCGGCGCGCAGCCGGCGGGGCCGTACCAGTGACTCGACGGTCATTTCCTCAGCTCCAGCCGGGGGACGTCGGGCCGGTCGAGTCCGAAGACCTGGGCGTACAGGGAGAGTTCGGCCTCCAGCGCGCGGATCAGGGTGTCGGCCCTGCGGAAGCCGTGCGATTCGCCCTCGAAGGCGAGGGAGGCGTGCGGCACGCCGCGGCCGGCGGTCCGGGCGAGGAATCGCTCGGCCTGCGCGGGCGGGCAGATCACGTCGTCCAGGCCCTGGAGCAGCACGAACGGCGCGGTGATCCGGTCGACGTGCTCCAGCGGGGAGCGCTCGCGGTAGCGCTCGGGGACCTCGGCGATTGGGCCCATGAGCGAGTCCATGTAGCGGGATTCGAAATCGTGGGTCTCGTCGGTGGCCCAGGCGGCCGGGTCGAGGATGGGATAGAGGATGGTGCCGCAGGCGTAGACGTCGCTGTGGACGAGGGACGCGGCGGTGGTCCAGCCGCCGGCGCTGCCGCCGCGGACGGCGAGCCGGGCCGGGTCGGCGGTGCCCTCGGCGGCGAGGGCGGTGGCCACGGCGGCGCAGTCCTCGACATCGACCACGCCCCACTGCTCGCGCAGCCGCTCGCGGTACGCCCGGCCGTGCCCGGTGGAGCCGCCGTAGTTGACCTCGGCGACGCCGATGCCGCGGGAGGTGAAGTAGGCGATCTCCAGGTCGAGGACGAGCGGGGCCTGCCCGGTCGGACCGCCGTGCGCCCAGATCACGTACGGCGGCCGCTCGTCGTCGGGGCCGGTGAACTCGGGGTTCCGGGGCGCGTACACCTGGGCGTGGATCTCCCGGCCGCCGGGGCCGGCGAAGGTCCGCGCCTCGGGCTCGGGGTAGTACGCGGGGTCGACCGCGTCCTTGTGCGGGGCGCCGATCACCCGGGCGAAGCCGGTGCAGGTGTCCAGTTCGACGACCTCGTGGCCGCTGTGCGGTCCGGCGGCGACGCCGACGACGCGGGTGCCGTGCGCGGCGAGGGTCGCGGCCCACTCGGTCCAGGGGCCGACGGCGTCGGCGAGGTCGCCGCTCTCGGGGTCGAGAATGCCGAGGGTGGCGGCGCCGCGGCCGTGGACGACGGCGACCAGTCCGCTGTCGAGCGGCTGGAACCAGCTGAGGCCGATCTTCCACAGGGCGCCGGCGAACTCCTCCTCGCGGGGGCAGAGCGCGACGGGCTCGCCGCCGTCCCGCGCGGTGCGGTAGAGGTTCCACCAGCCGGTGCGGTCGCTGACGTGCAGCAGGTGGCCGTCGGCGGTCCAGCCGATCTGAGGCACGGACTCCTCGGGTCCGCCGGCGACGGTCCGGGCCTCGGTGAAGGCGCCGTCGTCGGTGACGCCGGCGAGCCGGACCTCGGTGCCGTCCCAGGGCATCCGGGGGTGGTCCCAGCCGATCCAGGCGACCTGCCGGCCGTCGGGCGAGACCCGGGGGCCGGTGACGAAGCGGTGCCGCCCGTCGGACAGTTCACGGACGCGCGTCCGGTCCTCGGCGGCGGAGCCGTCCAGGGGCACGGCGGCGATGACCCGGCGCACGTCGGTGGGCGCGGGGCCGGTGAACTCCTCCAGGACGCACCAGACCTCGTCCCGTTCGGGCCGGAGCACCGGGTCGACCCAGCGCAGTCCGTCGCCGACCGGGGAGAGCGGGGTCAGCGGGCGGGGCGGGGCGCCGTCCGGGGCGTCCGGCTCGTACGCGTACAGCCGCTGGTCGGGGTGGTGGCAGAAGACGACGAGCGGCGAACCGTCCGCCCGCACCGTGCCGGCCCAGGGCTGTCCGCCGTACTCGACGACCCGGCTGCGGACGTTCCACGGGGCGGGCAGCACCGACTCCTCGACGCCGTCGGGGTGGCGGCGCACCAGGGCGCGCCGGCCGCCCTCGGCGGGACGCGGTGCGGTCCACCACACCTCGTCGCCGACGAAGCCGACGAAATCGGGCCGGCCGTCGTGCGCCGCGGCCAAGGCCGCGTCGATGGGTGACGGCCAGCTGCCGTAGGTGGCCGTGGATGCCATCAGGTTCCCCCCTGTACGGGTCATGCGAGCGATGCGGATGAGCGAGTGCGTGCGTCGGTGTGCGAGTGAACGGGCGGGGCGGGTCCGGCCGGCGCGTCAGGCGGACCGGAGGTAGCGGTCGAGGACGCGGACGCCGAAGTGGAGGGCGTCGACGGGGACGCGCTCGTCGACGCCGTGGAACAGCGCGCCGTAGTCGAGCGTCGGGGGCAGCTTCAGCGGGGTGAAGCCGTAGCCGGTGATGCCGAGCCGGGAGAACTGCTTGGCGTCGGTGCCGCCGGTCATGGAGAAGGGGATGACGTGCCCGGCCGGGTCGAAGTGCTCCACGGCGGCGCGCAGCTTGGCGAAGGTGGGCGAGTCGACCGGCGCCTGGAGCGGCACCTCGCGGTGGTGGAACTCCCACGCGACGTCGGGGCCGGTGAGCCGGTCCATCGTCTCGACGAACTCCTCCTCGGCGCCGGGCAGCATCCGCCCGTCGACATAGGCGACGGCCTGGCCCGGGATGACGTTGACCTTGTAGCCGGCCTCCAGCATCGTCGGATTGGCGCTGTTGCGGACGGTGGCCTCGACGAGCGCGGCGGCCGGGCCCAGCTTGTCCAGGAGCAGGTCGGTGTCGAAGTCGGGGGCGTCGACATCGGTGTCGATGCCGTACAGCGCGGCCAGCCCGGCGAGCGCGGCCCGCACGGTCGGGGTGAGCCGGACGGGCCACTGGTGGGCGCCGATCCGGGTGATGGCCTCGGCGAGCCGGGTGACCGCGTTGGCGGTGTTGACCTTGGAGCCGTGTCCGGCCCGGCCGCGGGCGGTGAGCTTGAGCCAGGCGGTGCCGCGCTCCCCGGCGGCGATCGGGTAGATCGTCAGGCCCGGTTCCGGGTGGAAGCTGTAGGCGCCGGACTCGCTGATGCCCTCCGTGCAGCCCTCGAAGAGGTCGCGGTGCCGGTCGGCGAGGAAGTCGGAGCCGTCCTCGGCGCTCGCCTCCTCGTCGGCGGTGTACGCGAGGACGATGTCGCGGCGCGGCCGGAACCCCTCACGGGCCCAGGACCGGACGACGGACAGCACCATCGCGTCCATGTTCTTCATGTCGACGGCGCCCCGCCCCCACACGACACCGTCGCGCACCTCGCCGGAGAACGGGTGCACGGTCCAGTCGGCGGCCTCGGCGGGCACGACGTCCAGGTGACCGTGGACGAGCAGCGCGTCGGCCGTCGGGTCGGTGCCGGGAATGCGGGCGACGACGCTGGTACGGCCGGGGGTGCGCTCCAGGAGCGTGGGCTCCAGGCCCGCGCCCGCGAGCCGCTCCGCCACGTACTCGGCGGCGGGGCGCTCGCGGCAGTCGCCGCCGCCCCGGTTGGTGGTGTCGATCCGGATCAGCTCGGAGGTGAAGGTGACCACCTCGTCGAGTGCCGTCGTGTCCGGGCCGCGCTGTTCCTCAGCCATACTGCTCCTCCACAGCGGCGGACACGATCGTGGTGACCGCCTTGAACGTGCGAATCGCCTCGTACATCGTCTCGCTGGTGTAGGCGACGCGCCGCTCGCCGCTCCGCTCCGTGCCGGGCACCACGGTGGCAGCGCCGGCCAGGTGCTCCGCGTCGAACTCCAGCTCCATCGTGAAAGGCCCGGCCTGCACCGGTTCGTGGCGCACGGCGAGGGAGACCGCCTTCTCGGCCGCCGCACGGATGTCGGCGGCGGTACGGGCGGGGGTGCGGCAGACGGCCGCGTACCGCGACACATGGTCCTTGACCGCGACCTTGTGCGCCTCCGGCGCGTAGCCGAGGGCGTCCTCGCAGGTCAGGTCGTCTCCGGTGACGAGGATGACGGGGACCCCGAACTCGGCGACCACGCGCGCGTTGAGCAGGCCCTCGCTGGCCCGCACCCCGTCGAGCCAGACGCCGGTGATCGAGTTGGCGAGGTAGGTGTGCGCCAGGACGCCCTCGGCGCCCGCCCCGGTGTGGTAGCCGACGAAGGCGATGCCGTCGACGTCACCGTGCTGGACGCCCTCGACCATGGACAGCGACTTGTGGCGCCCGGTCAGCATTTCGGCGCGCTCGTCGAGCTGTTCGAGCAGCAGGTTGCGCATGGTCCAGTGCGCCTCGTTGATCAGCACCTCGTCGGCGCCGCCGTCGAGGAAGCCCCGCGCCGCCGCGTCGACGTCCGAGGTGAACAGGGAGCGACATCGCTCCCACTGCGGTGTCCCCGGCAGCACGTCGGCGGGCCAGGTCACACCGGTGGCGCCTTCCATGTCGGCGCTGATCAGGATCTTCATGCCAGGCACCGTACGCGCCGACCCACGGCCCCCACCACCCCTGTGGAAAAGTGTCGAAGGCCCGGCCCCTCGGGGACCGTTGCCGGTGGTGCGCCAACCGCCGGACGTCCGGCCACCCGGGGAATCGGGCGAATCATTTCATCCCGCACGTATACGCTGACAGGTGCGGATTCCGCCCCGAATCCGTGCCCCGACTCCAGGAGACCCTTCGGTGACCACGTCCCCCTCCCTGTCCGAGATCCCCGTCGAGCCCGCGGCCGAGCAGGTCACGGCGCCGGTCCCCGCCCCCGCGGCCGAGCCGGGGGCGGACCTTTCGCTCGCTCCCCTGCTCGACACCGGTGAGTGGGTCGAGCCCGTCGCGCAGGACGTCGCCGAGGCCGTGGTCCGCGACGCCCGGGACTTCGGCGTGTACGCGCGCACGGGCGGCTGGACGTTCGCGCTGAAGGTGGCGCGCAGCGTACGGCCCGGCGGACAGCCGGCCGAGGGTTCCGACAAGGTGTCGGCGAAGGCGTTCGCCGAGCTGGCGGGCTGCTCCGCCGAGCGCGTCATGCGCTACTACAAGGCGTGGGACATGGCCGCCGACGACGGCCTGGTGCCGCAGTTCGAGGCGCTGGTCCCGGGTGAGGACGTCGAGCTGCCCGAGGCCGACGTCTGGCTGTCGTACTACTCCTCGCGCTCCAGCGCCACGTCCGTGCGGGGTCACGCGATCACGGCCGCGGCGGAGGCGGAGGGCATCAAGGCGACCAAGGCGCTGGAGGTGGCCGAGAACCCGACCGCGCTGCGCGCCGCGATCCTCGCCGACCCGGGCACGGCCGAGGCGGCCCGGGGCGCGCTCCTCGACCGGATGAAGGAGGACGCGGCGCTCCAGACCGAGATGGCCCGGGCCATCGCCCGGACCGGCGAGCTGAAGAAGGCGGTGGCGCAGGAGGCGAAGGCGGCCGACCGGATCGAGTACGTGCGCCAGATCGCCGAGGGCGGACAGGTCCGGACGCCGGCCGGGCAGAAGCTCGACGCGTCGCCGGAGCTGCGCGCCGAGGCCGAGCGCCACCTGTCGCTGATCGACGAGCTGGACGACTCGGAAGAGGCCGGCGAGTGGGCCGGCGAGGCATATGACACGGTGAAGTCGCTGGTCGTGAAGGCCGTGGAGGAGGACCCGGCGCTGCGGGTCCAGGAGCGCCGGGCGAAGTTCTACAACAGCCTCCAGAAGGCCACGAAGGTCTTCGAGGAGCTGACCCTGGACGAGGTCCTGGAGGAGGACGTCCTCGAGGCCGACATGGTCCAGCGCCTGGAGGCCCTCCAGGAGGCGATCGGCGCCTGCATCAGCGCGCTGCGCAAGGCGACCGACGCCTCCTGATCGTGCTGATCCTGCGATGACCTAGTCCTGGTGGCCGAGCAGCAGGTCGCGCTCGGTGCGGCCGCCGCCGGCCACCTGGAGGACGGTCGCGACCGGCGGGTAGCCCGCGGCGATGACCGTGTACTCGCCCGAGGACAGGTCGATGAAGCGGAAGCTTCCGTCGGAACCGGTGATGAAGGTGTCGACGACGTTGCCGGCCGCGTCGAGCAGGGTCACGCGGGCGTCCTCGACGGGACGCCCGCCGCCCGCCCGGACCGTTCCGCGCAGCACCGCGCCGCCCGCCAGTTCGATGTCCTGGCGGGTCTCGCGCGAGGCCTGCACGCTGACCGGCAGCGCGGCGGGGCGGAAGGCGGGAGCGCTGGCGGCGAGGGTGTACTCGCCGGAGACCAGTTCGCCGATCACGTAGCCGCCCTCGCGGCCACTGCGGGTGGCGGCGACGACCTCGCCGCGTACGTCCGTGAGGGTGACGGTGGCGTCCCGGACCGGGGTGCCGTCGGCGGTGACGACGGCACCGGCGAGCCGGCCCGCGCCGCCGAGCACGACGTCGAGGTCGACCGGCCGTTCGCCGACGGTGACGGAGACGGCCTGCGGCTGGTGGCCGCCGGCGGCGGCGATCAGGACGTACGCGCCGGGGCCGGGCACGCTCAGCGCGTACCGCCCGTCGTCGACGCTCGCGCCGCGGCCGATCTGGCGGCCCTGGACGTCGATGAGGGTGAGCGCGGCGCGCGGGACCCGGCTGCCGTCGTGGTGCCGGACGGTGCCGCAGACGGGCACCCCGGCGAGCGGCGCGGCGGCGGCCGCCGGGACGGCCGTGACCGGGTCGTAGGTGATGTCCCGGGGCTGCGGGACGGGGGCGAGGGGGCCTCGGTGGCGGGGGTGGGGTGGGACACCAGCGGTTTCTCCTTGAGGAAGAAGGCGAGGACGAGGCCGAGCGCGAGGACCGGCACGAGGTAGAGGAAGATCCGCGGCATCGCGTCGGCATATGCCTGGACGAAGGCGTCGCGCAGCGCGGGCGGCAGCGCGTGGACCACCTGCGGGGTGATCGAGTCGGCGGGCGGCAGCGCGTCGGCGCCGTCCCGGGGCAGCCGCTCGGCGAGGGCGTCGGCGAGCCGCGAGGCGAAGAGGGTGCCGAAGATCGCGGCACCGACACTGCCGCCGATCTGGCGGAAGTAGTTGTGGGCGCTGGTGGCGGTGCCGAGGTCGGCGGGGCGTACGGAGTTCTGCACCGCGAGGACCAGGACCGGCATGATCAGGCCGATGCCGACGCCGAGGACGGCCTGCCAGAGGCTGTACTCGATGCGCGGGGTGTCGGTGTCCATACGAGACAGCAGCCACATCCCGGCCGTCGCGACGGCGCTGCCGAGCACCGGGTAGATCTTGTAGCGGCCGGTGCGGCTGATGAGCTGGCCGGATACGACGGAGGCCACGACGATGCCGCCCATGAGCGGGAGCATCAGCAGACCGGATTCGGTCGCGGTGGCACCCTCGACCATCTGGAGGAAGGTCGGCAGGTAGCTGGCCGCGCCGAAGAGGGCGATGCCGACGACGGCGCCGACGAGGCTGGTGACGGTGAAGACGGAGTCACGGAACAGCCGCAGCGGGATGAGCGGTTCGCGCGCGAAGCGCTCGACGACCAGGAAGAGCAGCGCGGCCGCGCCGGCGCCGCAGCCGAGCCCGAGGATGACCTTGGAGCCCCACGCGTACTCGGTGCCGCCCCAGGTCGTCAGCAGCACCAGACAGGTGGAGGCGGCGGCGAGCAGCAGGGCGCCGAGGACGTCGAAGCGGGCCCGGGCGGCGGGTCGGGGCAGCTTCAGGACGACGGCGACGACGGCGAGGGTGACCAGGCCGAAGGGCACGTTGAAGTAGAAGCACCAGCGCCACGAGAGGTGGTCGGTGAAGAAACCGCCGAGCAGCGGTCCGGCGACGGAGGCGAGGCCGAAGGCCGCGCCGATGAGGCCCATGTAGCGGCCGCGCTCCCGGGCGGGCACGATGTCGGCCATGATCGCCTGGACGCCGATCATCAGCCCGCCGGCGCCCGCGCCCTGGAGGGCGCGGAAGGCGATGAGCTGGTCCATCGTGTGCGACCAGCCGGCCAGGCCGGACCCGATCACGAAGACGACGATCGCGAAGAGGAAGACGCCCTTGCGGCCGAGGAGGTCGCCGAGCTTGCCGTAGACGGGCAGGCCGACGGTGGAGGTCAGCAGGTACGCGGTGATCGCCCAGGACATCCGGTCCAGGCCCTGCAGCTCGCCGACGATCTTCGGCAGGGCGGTGGCGACGATCATCTGCTCCAGCGCGGCGAGGAGCAGCGCGAGCATGAGGCCGATGAAGACCAGCCGGACACGGCGCGGGTCGAGGGCCTCCCCCGGATGGGCCGCCGGACCCGTGTCGGGTCCCGCCACCCCGGGGCCCTCCGTTTCAGGGGCGGCCGACGCCGGTCCGGGGCCCGCCTCCGGTTCGGGCGCCGTCGGATCCCACCGGGACTCCTGGTCCCACGGGAAGGACGGCTCCCCCTCGTGGCCCGGTCCCTCCCCGGCCGGCGGTCCGTCCGCGAGGACCGTCATGGTCCCCTCGGCGTCCTCCGCTTTCGTGCGCGCACCCACGTACCGCTCCCCTCGTCACGACCTCTGCGCCGGTCATTGTTCGCCGGGCGCGCGGGGCCGGCGTACGGCCGAGGTGACGGGGAGAGCGGGGGCGTGAGGGGTGGGAGGGCGTAGAGCGACGGCGTACGCGGGGCGCTCATCAGCACGTTTATAAAGTGAAGAGCGACCCCCGCACGCCCCCGGCGCTCTGGCGGAGGCCGCGGGGAAACCACTCGAATCGGTGACAGCTCCGGGCGTTACTTCCCGGTTCTGGTTCGCCGGGGCTACTTCCCGGGCCGCCGTTCCGCTCGGGTGACCCGTACGGGTGACGACGGGGGTCCGGACGGGCTCCGGTCTACTTCTCGACCTCGGCGGCGAGCCGGGCGAGCACGGCGTCGTAGATGCGGCCGAGGCCCTTGGGCGCGAAGGTCCGCTCGAAGAAGCCGCCGATGCCGCCGGCGCCGTTCCAGACGGTGGTGACGACGGCCTTGGAGCGGCCCTCGCCCGCCGGGGTCACCGTCCAGGTGGTGACCATGGAGGAGTTGCGGTCCTTCTCGGCCAGCTGTCCGCTGGAGGGCTCGGTGACCTCAAGCAGGCAGTCGCGCACCCGCTTGCTGGTGGCCTGGAGCTTCCAGTGCACCAGGGTGCCCGCGCCGTCGCCGCCCTCGCGTACCTCGTACTCGCTGAACTGCTCCGGCAGCAGCTTCGCGCGCGTGCCGCGGTAGTCGGCGAGAGCGTCGAACACGGTGCCCGCGTCGGCGGCGATGATCCGCTCCGTCGTGGCCTCGACCTGCGCCATGGCACTTCCTCCAGGTTGTTCTCGTGGTGCTCTCAGGGGGTACGAGTCAAGCCAATCACCTGCGCGGCGGGGCCCCAAATCCTGGCCGTCCCCGGGCCCGCACGCACGGTCCCGGGCCACTCGGCCCCGTGTGAGGCAGACCGGGCACCCGCCCCGGGCCCGCGCGCTCCGACTCGGCCGCACCCACATCTTTCTGACGGCGTGTCACGTCCTCCGAACGGGTCAAGTCCGGGCGGAACCCGTCCCTCCGGGCCATGGGCGGGGCACGGACGCCGTATGAAACCACGCGCAGGCAAGCTGATCGCCGCGGGGGCCCTGGTCGCGGGGACGGTCACCGTCCTGCCCGGCCCCGCCTCCGCCGCCGAGCCCGGGCCGACCACCCGGCCCGTCACCTCGCTGACCTGGACCGACTGCGGCACCCGGGCCTATCCGAAACTCCAGTGCGCCACCCTGAAAGTGCCGCTGAACCACGACGACCCGGCGGGGCGGAAGATCTCGCTCGCCCTCACCCGGATCGCCCACACGGCCGCCACGTACCAGGGCCCGCTCCTGGTCAACCCCGGCGGGCCGGGCGGCAGCGGACGCGGACTGGCCGGATACGTGGCGGCCATGCTGCCCGCGAAGGTGATCGCGCAGTACGACGTGATCGGCTTCGACCCGCGCGGCGTCGGCAAGAGCGAACCCGCCCTGGACTGCCTTCCCGGCTACTTCGACCCGGTCCGCCCGGACTCCGTACCGCGCGGCGCCGAGGGCGAGAAGGCGAACCTGGAGCGCGCCCGGTCCTTCGCGAAGGCGTGCGGCGACAAGTACGCCGACATCCTGCCGTACATCGACACCCGCTCCACGGCCCGGGACATGGACGCCGTCCGCCGGGCACTCGGCGCGCCCCGGATCAACTACCTCGGCTATTCGTACGGCACCTACCTCGGCGCCGTGTACGCGCGCCTCTACCCCGAGCGGGTGCGCCGCATGGCGCTGGACTCGGTGGTCGACCCGCGGGGCGTCTGGTACGAGGACAACATCGCGCAGAACCACGCCTTCGACGCGCGCCACAAGGCGTTCGCGGCCTGGGTGGCGCGGCACGACGACGTCTACCGGCTCGGCGCCAACCCGGAGAACGTCGAGGCCGCCTGGTACCGGATGCGGGACGAGCTGCTCGCGAAGCCGGCCGCCGGCAAGGTCGGGGCGAGCGAGCTGGAGGACACCTTCCTGCCGGGCGGCTACTACGACGGCTACTGGCCGGCGCTCGCGGCGGCGTTCTCGGCGTACGCCGTCGACCACGACAGCGCCCCGCTGGTGAAGGCGTACGAGAAGCACGGCGCGGCGGACGCCGCCGCCGACGACGGCTACTCCGTCTACACGAGCGTGCAGTGCCGGGACGCGCAGTGGCCGAAGAAGTGGAGCGGGTGGCGCGAGGACGCCTGGAACACGTACGCCAAGGCGCCCTTCTACACCTGGAACAACACCTGGTACAACGCGCCGTGCGCCTTCTGGCCGGTCCCCTCGCTGACCCCGCCGGACGTCACCAACGACCAGCTGCCGCCGACTCTGATCCTCCAGGCGACGAACGACGCCGCCACGCCGTTCGAGGGCGCGGCCGCGCTGCACCGGATGGTCCGGCGCTCCAGCCTCGTCGTCGAGCAGGGCGGGGGCAACCACGGCGTGACCCTGGGTGGGAACGACTGCATGGACGACCATCTGATCACCTATCTCGCCACCGGCGAGGTCCCGCGCGGGGCCGAGGGCGCCGAGGCGGACGCCTTCTGCGAGCGGCTCCCGGAACCGGAGCCCGTGAAGCAGGGCGCGGCAAGCGCAGACGCCGCGCCGACCGGAGCGACGGGGGCGTCGGGGTCGCCCGGTGCGACGCTGCACGGGGTGCTCGGCCACGAGCACTGACGGAGGGCCGGCGCGCGTCGCCGGAACCGTGTATCTCCATCTGGTGTCCGCCCTCGATCCGGCCCACAAGCGCGTGCAGATCAGCAACGACCGGGGGCGCGTGAACGGTTGGACCGGTCACGACCGGGTCTTCGGCATCCGCGTCGCGGTCGATGGCGTCCCCCGGCCAGGTGCCGCGGACAAGGCGGCGGCCTCCGCCCCCGCCAACCGGCCCTGAAACGTGGCGAGATCAGCCATGCGGGAGCCATCACTTTGAGGGCGACGAGGCGAGCTCCGTCCGCCACGGCACCCTGCGCCCCGGACCCGGCTGAGAGGATGGCGGGGACCACGGAAGTGAACGATGAAGGGTGGTGACGGGCATGATCGTGTTCGTCCTGATCGGCGTCCTCGTACTGGCCGTCGCGGGGTGCGTGTGTGTCGTCTGGGCGTCCCGGGGCGGTCCCCGGTGGGTCCGGGGCGCCGCCGCCGTGACGCTGGCGGCGGGCGAGGGCGTACGCGACGTCCAGCGGAGGAACCGCAAGCAGAACGGGAACGCGAACTCAAGCAACGGAAACGACGACTAGGGCCTTTCTTTTGGATCAGGCTGGATCAGGGAGCGGGATCCGGTGCGTGTGATCGCAAGGCGGAGGAGGGAGACAACGCGGTGGGGGTACCTCCCGTGCCCGAAGGGCTACGGGGGAGCGCGTGCCGGGGCACGCGAGCCCAGCAAGATCCAAAAGAAAGGCCCTAGCGTCCGATCCTCCCGGCGCCGTACGCCTCACAGCTCCTTGCTCATCACCGTCTCGCGTCCTTCCGTCACCACGGTGAAGCCGTGACGCCGGTAGAGCGCCAAGGCGGCCGTGCTGGCGGGGAGTACGGCGAGGGTGAGCCGGGTCGCGCCGGACCGGCTCGCCCAGGACGCGACCTCGGCGACCAGCCGGTCCGCGACGCCCCGGCCGCGTACGCGGGGGCTCACCCACACCGAGCGGAGTCGGCGCGCGTCGGGCCCGTCACCGGGCATGCCGGCGGCCATCCCCACGATGTCGCCGTCCAGCAGGGCGACGAGGTTGTGGGCGTCCGGCAGCGCGAGCCGTTCGCGCCAGCGGCTCTCGCCGCCGTCGTCCCAGTCGGCGAGCCGGGCCGTGAAGGCGTGCGGCGCGTCGCCGAGTGCCGTCAGGCGCGCTTCCCGCCACAACGGCCAGTCGGCCGCGCCGAGCAGGCGCAGGCTCACCTCGCCGAGCCGGCCGATCGCCGCACGCGCCGCGGCGCCGAACCTCGGGTGGGGCAGGGCCGCTTGAAGGACCTCGCGGGCGGCGGGATCGCCCAGCGCCCCCAGGCCCTCCACGCAGGCGAGGCCGACGCGCCAGTGGGGGTCGCCGGGAGCGAGGCGGCGTTCCAGGACGGCGACGAGAGCGGGCACGCTCTCGGGGGCCCGCAGGTCGGCCAGCAGACGGACCGGCAACAGGGCGTACGCGACGCGCAGTTCGTTGGTGGCGAGCGCGGCGGCGGCGCGGGCTGTACGCGGGTCGCCGAGCCGGCTCAGGGCATAGGCGGCGGAGACACAGCGCTCGGGGTCACGGTGGTTGAGGAGGAGCACCAGGGCCTCGAAGGCCCGCGGATCGCCGGCGAGGCCGAGCCGGAAGGCGGCGATCTCCCGGGCCCAGAGCGGCTGTCCGGGGGCGGTGAGCGCCTCGTGGAGCTCCTCCGTCCCGACGGGTCCGGCGAGTTCCTCGAATGCCGCCGGGACCGCGCCGCCGCCCATTCCGATCTCTTCCCGCAAACGATCGATCATCGAGCAGAATTCGGGATCCGCGCTGGAATTCATATTCCGGAGCCTATCCGCGACCCAGATCACATATTCCTCGACTTCCCGGGACTGGCGCGCTCGTTACTCGCCGGTTAGTCTCAGGTGAGCGGGCCACCCCCCGCACTCCCCACGACGGCCTGGTGACGCAGCCGTTGTGGTTGTTTGTCGGTTCGGTATTTCAGGCGTGACCCCGGGACCGGGTCCGTCGCTTTTCCGCAGGGCAGCACGGCGGCGTACACCACGCTTTCGCACACCCTCACGCATCTCTCGCACGCCCGCGCGCATTTCCGCGCATCCTTGCGCGCCCGCCCCTCCGCGTTCACGCCCGCGCGCGTTCCGTCCCCGTACACGCCCTTCGTACGCACCGTCGCGTACGCACTCCGCTCGTACGTACACCCCGCGCGCGTACGCCGCTCGTACGCACTCCGCTCGTACGCACTCCGCGCATGCGCCGAACGTGCTCCGCGCGCGCCTCCGCACGCCTCAGTCGTCACTCTTCCTCCCAGGAGTCCCCTGATGGACACCCCTCTCTCCACCATCGCCGTCGTCGGCCTCGGCACCATGGGCTCGGGCATCGCCGACATCCTGGCCCGTGCCGGCCGCGAGGTCGTCGGCATCGACATCAGCGACGCCGCGGCCGCCCGGGCCGTCACCGCGCTCGAGAACTCCACCACCCGCGCCGTGGCCCGAGGCCGCGTCACCGAGGAGGAGCGGCAGAGCACGCTCGCCCGGTTCCGTACCTCCTCCGACCTCCAAGCGGCCGCCGACGCCGACCTCGTGATCGAGGTCGTGCCCGAGTCGTACGAGACCAAGCAGGAGGTCTTCCGGGCCCTCGACGGCATCGTCCGCCCCGACGCGATCCTCGCCACCGGCACCAACGCGCTGTCCGTGACCCGGCTCGCCGCCGACTCGGCCCACCCCGAGCGGGTGCTCGGCCTGCACTTCTTCGCCCCCGTCCAGGCCATGAAGCTGGTCGAGGTCGTCTCCTCGGTGCTGACCGACCCGCGCGCCGTCGACGCCGTCACCCGGCTCGCGCAGGAGCTCGGCAAGGAGCCCGTGGCGGTCGGCGACAGGCCCGGCTTCGTCGCCGACGGGCTGCTCTTCGGCTACCTCAACCAGGCCGCCGCGATGTACGAGGCCCACTACGCCTCCCGCGAGGACATCGACGCCGCGATGAAGCTCGGCTGCGGACTGCCGATGGGCCCGCTCGCACTGCTCGACCTGATCGGCATCGACACCGCCCGGACCGTCCTCGACGCGATGTACGCCGCCTCTCACGACCGGCTGCACGCCCCCGCCCCGATCCTGAAGCAGCTCAGCGAGGCCGGCCTGACCGGCCGCAAGGCGGGCCGCGGCTTCTACACGTACGAGGGCCCGGGCTCCGCCACCACCGTCCCCGACGCGCTCACCCCGCGGGCGGCGGAAGCCGCGGGCGCGGGCCGCGAGGTCCGCTCGGTCGGCGTCGCCGGCTCCGGCACCATGGCCTCTGGCATCGCCGAGGTCTTCGCGAAGGCCGGTTACGACGTGGTCCTCGCCGCCCGTTCACAGGAGAAGGCGGACACCGCCAAGGCCCGGATCGCGAAGTCCCTGGCCCGCTCGGTCGACAAGGGCCGCATGACGGGCGAGGCGCGCGACGAGACACTGGCCCGGATCAGCCCCGCCGGTGCCCTCGACGCCTTCGCCGACGTCGACCTGGCGGTCGAGGCGGTCGCCGAGGACCTGGAGATCAAGCAGGAGCTCTTCGCCCGCCTCGACAAGATCTGCAAGCCGGGCACGGTGCTCGCCACCACGACCTCCTCGCTGCCCGTCATCGCCTGCGCCCGGGCCACGAGCCGCCCGCAGGACGTCATCGGCATGCACTTCTTCAACCCGGCGCCCGCGATGAAGCTGGTGGAGATCGTCCGTACGGTGCTGACCGCCGACGATGTCCACGCCACCGTCCGCGAGGTCACCACCAAGGTCCGCAAGCACCCGGTGGACTGCGGCGACCGCGCCGGCTTCATCGTCAACGCGCTGCTGTTCCCCTACCTCAACAACGCGGTCAAGATGGTCCAGGAGCACTACGCGACGCTCGACGACATCGACACCGCGATGAAGCTCGGCGGCGGCTACCCGATGGGGCCGTTCGAACTGCTCGACGTGGTCGGCCTCGACGTCTCCCTGGCCATCGAGAAGGTGCTGCACCGCGAGTTCCGCGACCCGGGCCTGGCCCCGGCCCCGCTCCTCGAGCACCTGGTGGCCGCGGGCTGCCTCGGCCGCAAGACGGGCCGCGGCTTCCGCGAATATGCCCGCCGCTGAGGCCCGGCCGGAGTCGCACGGAGGAAGGCACGAGAGGCCGTACGGACGATGGGGAGGGCTGCTCAGCCCGTCGGGCACCACCGGTGCCGGGCCGGGCACCCCTCCCCCGTCGGGACACGCAGCCGCCCGGATGCAGTACGTTCGGGGCATGCCCAAGGCCGCCAAGACACCCCGTGCCACGTCCACGCCCGACGCCCCGGAGAGCGCGGCAGGGACCCGTGCCGCCGCGCAGCGGCTCAAAATGCGCCGGGAACTGGCCGCCGCGGCCATGGAACTCTTCGCCACCAAGGGCTACGAGGCCACCACCGTCGACGAGATCGCGGCGGCGGCCGGGGTCGCCCGCCGGACCTTCTTCCGGCACTTCCGCTCCAAGGAAGAGGCGATCTTCCCCGACCACGACGACACCCTGGTGCGCGCCGAGGCGGTCCTCAACGCCGCCCCGCCGCACGAGCACCCGCTCGACACGGTGTGCCGGGGCATCAAGGAGGTCATGAAGATGTACGCGGGCGCGCCCGCCGTCTCCGTGGCCCGCTACCGCCTCACCCGCGAGGTGCCGACCCTCCGCGAACGCGAGATCGCCTCGGTGGCCCGCTACGAGCGGCTGTTCACCCGCTACCTCCTCGGCCACTTCGACGAGCGCGACCACCACGACGGCAACGACGACCCGCTGCTGGCCGAGGTCGCCGCGTCGGCGGTCGTCACCGCCCACAACCACGTCCTGCGCCGCTGGCTCCGCGCGGGCGGCCAGGGCGACGTGGAGACCCAGCTCGACCACGCCTTCGCCATCGTCCGCGACACTTTCGGCAGCGGCATAGGCGCCCGGCCGGGGACGGCGGGAGCGGGGGCGGGCGCGGGGGCCGCGCCGCGAGCGGAGGAGGCGCCGGCCCCGGGACGGGCACCGGCGGCCACCGCCTCGACGACCGGCGACGTCGTGGTCGCCGTGGCCCGCACCGACGCCCCCCTGGACGAGATCATGCAGACGATCCAGCAGGCACTTTCCCGGGGCTGAGCCTGCCGGATACACCAGGCTCCAGCTGTACGCGAGGACAGACGGCCCGCTCGCGCCCATGAGGGCGGGGGCGGGCCTGACGTGTGAGATGGGGGCACGGGGTGACATGGGCGGCCGGGCGGGGACGGGTACCGGTACGGGGCGGGGCGGGGCGGCCCGCACGGGATGAGTACCGGCATGGTGCCGGCCCGGAGGGAATGAGCACGGGCCTGTGCGGGGCCCGCATACGCCGGGGGCGTGCGCGCTGTCTGTGCCGCAGGAATCGGGGCCACCCCAGACGGAAGGGCACCGGCCTGTACGGGCCCGCATGAGTTGAGCACTCACACGGGCGTACCCGCTGTCCGCGAGCTTCTGGTTGGCCTTTTTTGTGGCTCGGTTCACCTCCGGGCGCCTGGTGCGAGTGTCGACGGTCGACCGTGCTCGCCCCCTCGTTCCTCGGGGCCTCCGCGCGCTCTCCCTTTCGACACCCGCGGCGCCCTTCGGCTCACTCGCCCAGCGCATCACCCCGCACGTCCCCGCACCGACAAGGGCCTGGCCCACCGGAGTCGGGCACCCCGCGAGCGGACCTCCACCCTTCGCCCCGCGCCGATACGTGCGGGTTCCCATGACCTGGTGACGTGCGGGGTGCCAGCTGCCGGTGCCCGTACTGCGCCTCGCGCACGACGGCCGAGTGAGCCGAAGGGGTGCGTCGGGGGAACAGTGCCGAACGCGCGCAGGCCCGCGAGGAACGAGCGGGGCGAGCACGATCGGTGCGGTGAGTCCGACTCCAGCACCCCGTGGGGGTCCCCCGCCGAAGGCAGGGGGAGAACCGAGGCACATAAGAAAGAGCCAGTTCAGGGGCATTTTCGATCGATCATCGCTCATCCGTGAACACCAGATCGCATCTGAGTGAAATTGTTGGCACGCAGTGCCTTGTCAGGTGACACGGCGTGCCATACGTTGATCTCGTCCGGGCGGCCGGCGCCCGGGAATCCCCCGTTCGCCGGCTGTCCCCACGGCCGATGTCGCCCGTGCGCCCGGACGCCTGCGTCACAGGCACCCGCGCGCCCCACCACGGCGCCGCCACAGCATCACCAGCGCCGAACCGACGGCACACCTCCACCGCAGCAACCCCGACGTAACCCTCAGCGCGTCCCCCTGGGACGCCGCACCGCCGGAGGCACCCCGTGAAGGACATCCTGGACGCGATCCAGTCGCCCGACTCCACCTCGGCCGACTTCGCCAGCCTGAAGCTCCCCGAGTCGTACCGCGCCGTGACCGTCCACAAGGACGAGCAGGAGATGTTCGCGGGGCAGGCCAGCCGCGACAAGGACCCGCGCACGTCGCTCCACCTGGACGAGGTCCCGCTCCCCGAGCTGGGCCCGGGCGAGGCCCTGGTCGCCGTGATGGCCTCCTCCGTGAACTACAACTCGGTCTGGTCCTCGATCTTCGAGCCGGTGTCGACCTTCGCGTTCCTGGAGCGTTACGGCCGCCTGTCGGAGCTGACCAAGCGCCACGACCTGCCGTACCACATCATCGGTTCCGACCTCTCGGGCGTCGTGCTGCGCACCGGCCCCGGCGTCAACGCCTGGAAGCCGGGCGACGAGGTCGTCGCGCACTGCCTGTCGGTCGAGCTGGAGTCCTCCGACGGCCACAACGACACGATGCTCGACCCCGAGCAGCGCATCTGGGGCTTCGAGACCAACTTCGGCGGCCTCGCCGAGATCGCCCTGGTCAAGTCCAACCAGCTGATGCCGAAGCCCGGCCACCTCAGCTGGGAGGAGGCGGCGGCGCCCGGCCTGGTCAACTCCACCGCGTACCGCCAGCTGGTCTCCCGCAACGGCGCCGGCATGAAGCAGGGCGACAACGTGCTGATCTGGGGTGCGAGCGGCGGCCTCGGCTCGTACGCCACGCAGTTCGCGCTGGCCGGCGGCGCCAACCCGATCTGTGTCGTCTCCTCCCCCGAGAAGGCCGACATCTGCCGCGCCATGGGTGCCGAGGCGGTCATCGACCGGAACGCCGAGGGCTACAAGTTCTGGAAGGACGAGCACACCCAGGACCCGCGCGAGTGGAAGCGCCTCGGTTCGCGGATCCGTGAGCTGACCGGCGGCGAGGACGTCGACATCGTCTTCGAGCACCCGGGCCGCGAGACCTTCGGCGCGTCCGTCTACGTCACCCGCAAGGGCGGCACGATCGTGACCTGCGCGTCCACCTCGGGGTACCAGCACGAGTACGACAACCGCTACCTGTGGATGTCGCTGAAGAAGATCGTCGGCTCGCACTTCGCCAACTACCGCGAGGCGTGGGAGGCCAACCGCCTGGTCGCCAAGGGCAAGATCCACCCGACGCTGTCCAAGGTGTACTCCCTGGAGGAGACCGGGCAGGCCGCGTACGACGTGCACCGCAACCTGCACCAGGGCAAGGTCGGCGTGCTCGCCCTCGCTCCCGAGGAGGGCATGGGTGTGCGCGACCAGGAGACGCGCGCCAAGCACCTCGACGCGATCAATCGCTTCCGGAACGTCTGATCCGCGGTCTCCGCGATCTCCGCGACCCCTGATCCCTGACCCCCGAACCGAACCGAACCCGGGACCACAGATGACAGAGCGCCAGAAGGACCGGCCGTGGCTCATGCGGACGTACGCCGGCCACTCCACGGCCGAGGCGTCGAACGAGCTGTACCGGCGCAACCTCGCCAAGGGCCAGACCGGCCTCTCGGTCGCGTTCGACCTGCCCACGCAGACCGGCTACGACCCCGACCACGTCCTCGCCCGCGGCGAGGTCGGCCGGGTCGGCGTGCCGGTCTCGCACCTCGGTGACATGCGGCGGCTGTTCCAGGACATCCCCCTGGAACAGATGAACACCTCGATGACCATCAACGCCACCGCCATGTGGCTCCTGGCGCTCTACCAGGTGGTGGCCGAGGAGCAGGGCGCGGACATCACCAAGCTCCAGGGCACCACACAGAACGACATCGTGAAGGAGTACCTGTCGCGCGGGACGCACGTCTTCCCGCCCGGACCGTCGCTCCGCCTCACGACGGACATGATCGCGTACACGGTCAACCACATCCCGAAGTGGAACCCGATCAACATCTGCAGCTACCACCTGCAGGAGGCGGGCGCCACGCCGGTCCAGGAGATCGCGTACGCGATGTCCACGGCGATCGCCGTCCTCGACGCGGTCCGTGACTCCGGCCAGGTCCCGGCGGAGCGGTTCGGCGAGGTCGTCGCCCGGATCTCGTTCTTCGTGAACGCGGGCGTCCGGTTCGTCGAGGAGATGTGCAAGATGCGCGCCTTCGGCCGCATCTGGGACCGGATCGCCCGGGAGCGGTACGGCATCGAGGACGCCAGGCAGCGGCGTTTCCGGTACGGCGTGCAGGTCAACTCGCTCGGTCTGACCGAGGCGCAGCCGGAGAACAACGTCCAGCGGATCGTCCTGGAGATGCTGGCCGTCACCCTCTCCAAGGACGCCCGCGCCCGCGCCGTCCAGCTCCCGGCCTGGAACGAGGCGCTCGGCCTGCCGCGTCCCTGGGACCAGCAGTGGTCGCTCCGTATCCAGCAGGTGCTCGCGCACGAGTCGGACCTGCTGGAGTACGAGGACATCTTCGCGGGCTCGCACGTCATCGAGGCCAAGGTGGACGCCCTGGTCGGGGAGTGCCTGGCCGAGATCGAGCGGATCCAGGAGATGGGCGGCGCGATGGCGGCCGTCGAGTCCGGCTACCTGAAGGCGCAGCTGGTCTCCTCGCACGCCGAACGGCGGGCCCGGATCGAGTCCGGCGAGGAGAAGATCATCGGCGTCAACATCTTCGAGACGACCGAGCCGAACCCGCTCACCGCCGACCTGGACACCGCGATCCAGACCGTCGACCCGGCCGTCGAGGCCCGCGTCGTGGCCGGTCTCGGCACCTGGCGGGACACCCGCTACCAGCCGCCGTTCAACCACCCGCGCCCGTGCAAGGCGCTGGAGCGGCTGAAGGAGGCCGCGAAGGGCACCGGCAACCTCATGGAGGCGACCCTGGAGTGCGCCCGCGCCGGTGTCACGACCGGCGAGTGGGCCGGGGCGCTGCGCGAGGTCTTCGGCGAGTTCCGCGCGCCGACCGGCGTGTCGTCGGCCCCGGTCGCGGTGCCGGCCGAGGAGGGCTCGCCGCTCGCCGAGGTGCGCCACAAGGTCGACGCGACCGCCCGGGACCTGGGCGTGGGCAAGCTCCGCTTCCTGGTCGGCAAGCCGGGCCTGGACGGGCACTCCAACGGTGCCGAGCAGATCGCCGTACGGGCCCGTGACGCCGGGTTCGAGGTGGTCTACCAGGGCATCCGGCTGACGCCCGCGCAGATCGTGGACGCCGCCCTGGAGGAGGACGTGCACGCGGTCGGTCTGTCGATCCTCTCCGGCTCGCACGCGCAGCTCGTCCCGGACGTGCTCGACCGGCTGCGGGACGCCGGCGCGGCCGACATCCCGGTCGTCGTCGGCGGGATCATCCCGCACGCCGACGCCGAGGAGCTCCGGGCGGCCGGAGTGGCCGCCGTCTTCACCCCGAAGGACTTCGGTATCACCGGGATCATCGGACGTATCGTCGACGAGATCCGGAATGCCAACCAGCTCAGCCCCCTCGAACGTACGGAGGTCCCCGCATGACCACGCCCTCTTCCCCCGTGAACCGGCTGCGCCCGCGCCGCTCGTGCCTTGCGGTCCCCGGCTCCAACCCGCGGTTCCTGGAGAAGGCCCAGGGCCTCGCCGCCGACCAGGTCTTCCTGGACCTGGAGGACGCCTGCGCGCCGCTGGCCAAGCCGGAGGCCCGGCACACCATCGTGAAGTTCCTCAACGAGGGCGACTGGACCGGCAAGACGCGCGTCGTGCGGGTCAACGACTGGACGACCCACTGGACGTACCGTGACGTCGTCACCGTCGTCGAGGGCGCCGGCCAGAACCTCGACTGCATCATGCTGCCGAAGGTGCAGAACGCCGAGCAGATCGTGGCGCTCGACCTGCTGCTCACCCAGATCGAGAAGACCATGGGCTTCGAGGTCGGCAAGATCGGCATCGAGGCGCAGATCGAGAACGCCCAGGGTCTGGTCAACGTGAACGCGATCGCCCAGGCGTCGCAGCGCGTCGAGACCATCATCTTCGGCCCGGCCGACTTCATGGCCTCGATCAACATGAAGTCGCTGGTCGTCGGCGAGCAGCCGCCCGGCTACCCGGCGGACGCCTACCACCACATCCTGATGAGCATCCTGATGGCCGCCCGCGCCAACAACCTGCAGGCGATCGACGGCCCGTACCTCCAGATCCGCAACCAGGAGGGCTACCGCGCGGTCGCGCAGCGCGCCGCCGCCCTCGGCTTCGACGGCAAGTGGGTGCTGCACCCGGACCAGGTCGCCGCCGCGAACGAGATCTTCTCGCCCTCGCAGGAGGACTTCGACCACGCGGAGCTCATCCTCGACGCGTACGACTACTACACGTCCGAGGCCGGCGGGAAGAAGGGCTCGGCGATGCTCGGCGACGAGATGATCGACGAGGCCTCCCGCAAGATGGCGCTGGTGATCTCCGGCAAGGGCCGGGCCGCCGGAATGAAGCGCACCAGCACGTTCGAACTGCCCGGTTCGGAAAAGAAGGCGGAGGCCTGATCCCCATGCAGTTCGGCCGTACCTACGAAGAATTCGACATCGGTGCCGTCTACAAGCACTGGCCCGGAAAGACGGTCACCGAGTACGACGACCATCTCTTCTGTCTGCTGACGATGAACCATCATCCGCTGCACATGGACGTGAATTACGCGGAGAACACGACGGACTTCAAGAAGAACGTCGTCGTCGGCAACTACATCTACTCGCTGCTGCTCGGCATGTCCGTGCCGGACGTCTCCGGCAAGGCCATCGCGAACCTGGAGGTCGAGTCGCTGCGGCACGTGGCGCCGACCTTCCACGGCGACACGATCTACGGCGAGACCACGGTGCTCGACAAGACGCCGTCGCGTTCGAAGAGCGACCGCGGCATCGTCTACGTCGAGACCAAGGGCTACAAGCAGGACGGCACCCTCGTGTGCGTCTTCCGCCGCAAGGTGATGGTCCCGACCGCCGAGTACATCGACGCGCGCGGCGGCGAGCAGCCCGGCCGGCCCGAGCTGAAGGAACAGGAGAAGTAGTCATGGCGCGACTCGCTCAGACCAGCGGTCTCACCGACGTCCAGCAGGAGATCGTCGCGACGGTCCGCGACTTCGTCGACAAGGAGATCATCCCGGTCGCCACGGAGCTGGAGCACCGTGACGAGTACCCGCAGCAGATCGTGGACGGGCTCAAGGAGCTCGGCGTCTTCGGTCTGATGATCCCCGAGGAGTACGGCGGTCTGGGTGAGTCGCTGCTCACCTACGCGCTGTGCGTGGAGGAGATCGCGCGCGGCTGGATGTCGGTGTCCGGCATCATCAACACCCACTTCATCGTGGCGTACATGCTCAAGCAGCACGGCACGCAGGAGCAGAAGGACCACTTCCTGCCCCGGATGGCGGCCGGCGAGACGCGCGGCGCGTTCTCGATGTCGGAGCCGGGTCTCGGCTCGGACGTGTCGGCGATCACCTCGAAGGCGGTGAAGGACGGCGACGCGTACGTCCTGAACGGCCAGAAGATGTGGCTGACGAACGGCGGCACGTCCACCCTGGTCGCCGTGCTCGTACGGAGTGACGAAGGCCACCCGGAGGGCACCGCCCCGCACAAGTCGATGACGACCTTCCTCGTGGAGAAGGAGGCCGGCTTCGGCGAGGTCCGTCCCGGGCTCACGATCCCGGGCAAGATCGAGAAGATGGGCTACAAGGGGGTCGACACCACCGAGCTCATCATGGACGGACTGCGTATTCCGGCCGATCGGGTGCTCGGCGGGGTCACCGGCCGAGGGTTTTACCAAATGATGGACGGCGTGGAGGTCGGCCGCGTGAATGTGGCGGCCCGTGGCTGCGGCGTCGCACAGCGTGCCTTCGAGCTGGGTGTCCAGTATGCCCAGCAGCGTCACACTTTCGGCAAGCCGATCGCCCAGCACCAGGCGATCCAGTTCAAGCTGGCCGAAATGGCTACCAAGGTCGAGGCCGCCCATGCCATGATGGTGAACGCAGCACGCAAAAAGGACTCCGGGGAACGAAACGACCTCGAAGCAGGCATGGCGAAGTACCTCGCCTCCGAGTACTGCAAGGAAGTGGTCGAGGACGCGTTCCGCATCCACGGTGGTTACGGCTTCTCGAAGGAGTACGAGATCGAGCGGCTCTACCGCGAGGCGCCGATGCTGCTCATCGGCGAGGGTACCGCCGAGATCCAGAAAATGATCATTGGTCGTCGGCTGCTCGAGGAGTACCGATTCCAGGGTTGATTGTCTCTTTTGAGCCGGTTTGGCCGCGAAGAAGATCACACCCTGTGTTCGTCTTCCGGCCGCCGACTCGGCTTCTGGCTTGCCCAGTTGCAGCCCACAACCGATAGCATCGCCGGAAAAGCCGCCGTCCCCCGTTGCCAGTGCGGCCTCATCCGCTACGAAGGTCATCCATGCCCCACAGCCAAACCTCTGCACACCGCGACCGCCTCAAGGGCGTGCGCATCGCACGCGGAGCATCGCCGTGGCTTCTGCCGACCGTCGCCACCGCGGCGCTGAGCCTCGCGCGCTCTCGCAAGTCCACGCGCGCCCGTGCCGTCGCCGTACCGGTCACCGCTCTCGCGGCCGGCATGCTGTGGTTCTTCCGCGACCCCGAGCGAGAGATCGCTCAGGGGCGGGTCATCTCGCCCGCCGACGGCGTGGTGCAGAGCATCATGCCCTGGAAGGACGGCCGCACCCGCGTCGCGATCTTCATGAGCCCGCTGAACGTCCACGTCAACCGCGCCCCGATGGCGGGCACGGTGACGTCCGTGGAGCACGTCCCCGGTGGCTTCGTGCCGGCGTTCAACAAGGAGAGCGAGAACAACGAGCGGGTCGTCTGGCACTTCGACACCGAGCTCGGCGACATCGAGATGGTGCAGATCGCGGGCGCCGTGGCACGCCGCATCGTGCCGTACATCCCGCAGGGCACGAAGGTCGAGCAGGGTGACCGCATCGGTCTGATCCGCTTCGGCTCGCGCGTCGACATCTACCTCCCGGAGGGTGTCGAGGTCGCCGTCGAGGTCGGCCAGGCCACGACCGCGGGGGTGACTCGCATTGACCGTGATTGATCCCGACACACGGGCGGCCGAATGGGCCGCCGACGGGGAGGCGGAGTCCGCCGACGAGGCCGAGGAGATGCCGCTGTCGATGAGGCTGTCCATAGCGGACGCCCTCACGCTCGGCAACGCCACGTGCGGCTTCATGGCGGTGTACTTCACCACCACCGGCATCCTCATCCCGCACCTCACCGGCAACGGCATGGAGAGCGGCATGGCGCGGCACTCCGCCGCCACCGCCGTGATCCTCATGCTCTGCGCGGCGATCTTCGACCTGTGCGACGGGCTCGTGGCCCGCAAGCTGCGCAGCTCGCCGATGGGCGCCGAGCTGGACAACCTGTCGGACCTGATCAGCTTCGGTCTCGCGCCGGCGTACTTCGTGCTCGTGTACGGCATGGTCGCGGACGACGCGCACCAGAAGGTCTCGGCGGTGGCCGCGATCGTGGTGCTGCTCGCGGTGGTGCTCAGGCTCGCGCGGTTCTCGTGCGTGACGATGAAGGACGGCATGTTCCAGGGCATGCCGAGCCCCTTCGGCGCGCTCACGGTCGTCTCGATCATCCTGCTCGAGCTGCCGTTCGTGCCGACGCTCCTCGCGATCATCGGTACGGCGTGGCTGATGGTGAGCCGGGTCGAGTACCCGAAGCCGCGGGGTGTCCTCGCGGCGGCGATGCTCAGCTGGATCGTCGGCGCGATGGCGATGTTGGCGGCCTGGGCGTTCGACGCCCCGGGCGGTGCGCTGCTCCTCCAGACGGGCTGCGCGCTCCAGGTCGTGCTGGGCGCGGTGATCCCGCTCTTCGCGACGGCCCGGCGGGTGAACACCTTCCGCGGCAACCGGCGCGAGAGCCGCGAGGCCCGTGAGGCGCAGGCGGCACAACTGCGCTAGCCGGACAACGGAACACCGTGCATGAGGAAGGGCCCGGACGCGAAAGCGTCCGGGCCCTTCCTCATGCACGGGAAGACGTCGAGAGCCCTCCAGGCCCCATCCGCCCGGTCCACGAGCTCTCTGAGCCCCCTCCACGCCCGTCCAGGCCTGTCATATTCCCCACCCCGGCCGTCGGCGCGGGCCGGGCCCGGTCAGCCAGGGGCGATCCGGCTGAGGTGCTCCCAGGATCGGTACAGGTCCTCTCGGGCCCGGCCCGCGCCGGCGGCCGAGTACCGCGAGAAGCTGGCCCGACCGCTGGAAGAGGCCAAGAAAGCACGCCTGCGCAGCGCCCAGCGGGCCGGCCAGCTCGACCCTGGCGCCGACCTCGACTGGTCCTCGACGTGCTCTACGCGCCCCTCTTCCAGAGGTGGCTGCACCGCAGCGCTCCGCTGACCGCCGCGTACGCCGACTCACTTGTCGACACGACCCCCCGAGCCTTCGCCCCCTGAGGTGGGGGCCCCTACCCGCGGGCGCGGGTAGGGACGGGAGCGGGGGGGACGGGGGCCGGGGGCCGGGGGTCTCGGCCCACCAGCTCCGCGCCGTACCTCACGTGGTACGGAACACGACCCCCGCCCGCGGCACCAGCGCACCGTCCCGCCCGCCCCCGCGTCCTACACCAGGAAGTCCCGCGCCACCCGCGCGGCCACGCGCTCCAGCAGCGGCCCCGCGTTCGGGATCGACTTCGCCGGGTCCGGCTCCAGGTCCGTCAGCGGATACGCCCGCCGGATCCCCGCCGCCCCCAGCGCCTCGGGCGCGAGAGCGAGCCGTCCGCACACCGCGACGACGTCCTTGCCGGCTGCTCGGGCCGCCGCGGCAACGCCCGCAGGCGCCTTGCCGTGGAGGGTCTGCGCGTCGAGGGAGCCCTCGCCGGTGATGACGAGGGTCGCGCGGGCGAGCGCGGGGGCGAAGCCGAGGACGTCGAGCATCAGCTCGATGCCGGGGCGGAAGCGCGCGCCGAGCAGCAGCGCGCCGTAGCCGATGCCGCCCGCGCCACCCGCGCCGGGGGCGGCGGCAAGACCGGCGGCCTTCGGGCCGATCGCGTCTTCGAGTACGCGCGCGTAGTGCGCGAGGGCGGCGTCGAGTGCGGCGACGTCGTCGGGGCCGGCGCCCTTCTGCGGCCCGTAGACCGCCGCGCAGCCCTTGGGACCGGTCAGCGGGTTGTCGACGTCGCTCGCGAGGACGAGGTCGACGCCGGAGAGGCGTGGGTCGATGCCGGAGAGGTCCGCGGACGTGAGCCGCGCGAGCGCGCCGCCGCCGGGGCCGACCGGCTCGCCGTCCGCGTCGCGGAAGTCCGCGCCGAGCGCGGCGAGCATCCCGGCGCCGCCGTCGGTGGTGGCGCTGCCGCCGACCCCGAAGACGATGTCGGTGGCTCCGGCGTCGAGGGCCGCGCGCAGCAGTTCCCCGGAGCCGTACGTGGTGGCGGTGAGGGGGGCGAACACGCCGGGCGGCAGCAGCTGGAGGCCGGACGCCTCCGCCATCTCGACCACCGCGGTGGTGCCGCGCAGTGCGAACGCCGCGGTGACGGGTTCGCCGAGCGGCCCGGTCACACGGATCTCGCGCCGCTCGAACCCGGCCGCGACGGCCGCCGCCACCGTGCCGTCGCCGCCGTCGGCGACGGGCAGGGTTTCGATGTCGAGTCCCGGGACGACCCGCCGGAGACCCGCGGTGACCCGCTCGGCGACCTGCACGGCCGTGAGCGAGCCCTTGAACTTGTCCGCCGCGACGAGCACGCGCGCGGCCTTGGTTACTGCTCCGTCCGTCACCTTGCATCCCTTGCTTTCGAACAGGCAGTCGCGCCGTCGCCGACCCTATCGGGCGGGGGTGACGCCCTGCCACCCCTGCTCACGGGGCGGCGGGCGGTGCGTCGGCGCGCGGCGCGGCCCCGCATTCGGTAGACCAATGCCATGGGCCTGCTCAAGCACAGCGAACTCGCCGACCGGATCCTCGGCGGCTGGACGGGGCGGATCGCCGGGAACATGCTCGGCAAACCGGTGGAGTGCGGCGAGCACTGGACGCCCGAGCGGATCGACGCCTATCTGCGGCTGACCGGCGCCCTGCCGCTCACGGACTATCTGCCCGCGCCGCCGGCGGCCGGCGCCGACGGGTTCGAGCTGCGGCCGGAGTGGCCGCAGTGCGTCCGCGGCCGGATCAACGGCAGTTGCCGGGACGACGACATCGACTACTCGATCCTGGGGCTGCATCTGCTGGAGACGCGGGGGTTCTCTTTCACCACGGAGCAGGTCGGCGAGCAGTGGCTGCTACGGCTGCCGTATCTCCGGACGTACACGGCGGAGCGGGTCGCGTACCGCAACCTGACGAACGGCCTGAAGCCGCCGCTGACCGCCACGTACGACAATCCGTACCAGGAGTGGATCGGCGCGCTGATCAGGGCGGACGTGTACGGCTGGACCTCGCCGGGCGATCCGCGCCGGGCCGCCGCGCTGGCCCGCCGCGACGCGGTCCTCTCCCACACCGGCAACGGCGTGTACGGGGCGATGTGGGCGGCGGCGCTGGTGGCGGCCGCGTTCACGGCGCCCGACACCCGCACGGCGCTGGCGACCGCCCTGGAGCGGATCCCGGCGAGCGCCCGGCTCGCCCGGACGGTGCGGCACACGATGGCCCTGCACGAGGCGGGCGTGGAGTGGGCCGAGACGCTGACGGAGCTGGCGGGGCAGACCGGCGGGCTCGGCTGGATCCATGTGGTGCCGAACGCGGCGGTCCTGACCGCGGGGCTGCTGTACGGGGAGGGGGATTTCAGCCGCACGCTGGCGCTGACCGTGCGCGGCGGCCTGGACACCGACTCCAACGGCGCGACGGCCGGTTCGGTCGCGGGTGTCCTGTGCGGGGCCGCGGCGATCCCGCCGCAGTGGTCGGGTCCGCTGCGCGACCGGGTGCGCAGCGCGGTGACCGGCTTCGACCGCGTACGGATCAGCGAGCTGGCGGACCGGACGGTGCGGCTGGCTACGCTGACGGGATGACGACTCCCGGTGTTCCCTCCGGTCCCGCCCCCGGTCCCACTCCTCCCTTGGGCCCTTCCGCCGCATACGTCGCGTACATCGCGAGCCTGCCCCGGGTCTTGGCCGCCGCGGCCACGGTCTTCCGCGACGCGAGCGGCCGGGTGCTGATCGTCGAGCCGAACTACCGGGCGGGCTGGACCCTGCCGGGCGGCACCGTCGAGGCCGACACCGGAGAGACGCCGCGCCAGGCCGCGCGGCGCGAGACGGCCGAGGAGATCGGTCTCGACGCGGAGCCGGGTCCGCTACTCGTGGTGGACTGGGTGCACGGGGCGGCGCGCCCGCCGCTGGTGGCGTACGTGTACGACGGCGGGGTGCTCGCGGACGAGCGGTTCGCCGCGATCCGGCTCCAGGAGGAGGAGCTGGACTCCTGGAAGCTGGTCGAGCGGGCGGATCTCGCCGCCTATCTCCCCGACGCCCTGTGCGTACGCGTCCACGCCGCTCTCGACGCTCTGGCGGCGGGTCGCGGTCCGGTGGAGCTGGAGGACGGGCGGCCGGCCCGCTGAACAAGGTGCTCCCGGTCCGACCCGACCCGAATATGCCGGCCTTAATCCATTCGCGGGTGGTGTCCGGGTCTACCTAGGCTTGGCATATGACCATGGTTGCGATTCTGACGGGCGCCGGGATATCCACCGATTCGGGGATTCCGGACTACCGGGGACCCGACGGTCTGTGGCGGCGCGACCCGGAGGCCGAGCGGCTCGTCACGTACGGCCCCTACATGTCCGACCCGGAGATCCGCCGCCGCTCGTGGCGGATGCGGCTGGACGGGCCGGTGCTGAGGGCGCGGCCGAACACGGCGCACCTCGCCATCGCCGCGTACGAGAAGACCGGGAACGCGCTGCGGGTGATCACGCAGAACGTGGACGGGCTGCACCAGGCCGCCGGAGTGCCCGCGCGCAAGGTGTTCGAACTGCACGGCTCGGCGAGGTCGGTGGTGTGCACGGCGTGCCAGGCCCGGTCGTCGATGGCCGAGGCGCTGGAGCGGGTGAAGGCCGGGGAGGCGGATCCGCCGTGCCGGGAGTGCGGCGGGATCCTGAAGTCGGCGACGGTCATGTTCGGGGAGCATCTCGACCCTGAGGTGCTGGCGCGGGCCATGGCGGTCGCGAAGGCGGCCGAGGTGTTCCTCGCCGTCGGCAGCAGTCTCCAGGTGCAGCCGGCCGCCTCACTCGCGGGCCTCGCGGCCGAGGCTGGGGCCCGGCTGATCATCGTGAACGCCGAGCCGACCCCGTACGACCCGCTCGCGGACGAGATCGTGCGCGAGCCGATCGGCACCGCCCTGCCGGCGCTGCTCGACCGGCTCCGCTAGCGAAGGCGCGGCGCGCGACGACACCGGCCGGCGGGACCGGCGGCCGTACCGGGTGGCCCGTGGCCCGTGGCCCGTGGCCGGTGGCCGGTGGCCGGTGGCCGGTGGCCGTACGGGGTATACGGCCGCGATTCACATCGTGTTGACGATGAGTCCGATGTGCGTGAAGTAGTTGAGCGCCCCGAACAGCAGGAACGCCAGCCCCGCGATCGTCCAGCACACGCCGGCCACCCAGGCCATCGCCCCGCCCCGGGTGCGCAACACGAAGGGGAAGAGCACCGCGCCGATGCCGGTGAGCACGTACAGGGACGACATGAAGCCGGCTTCCAGCATCGGGTAGTCGGCGAACTCGCCCGAGATGGGCTCCTCGGGCGGCGCGGCGAAGAGGGTGTAGTGCCAGCCCGCCGCGGCGATGGCGAAGCAGGCGAGTCCGAGGCCGAAGACCAGCAGCGAGACGGGCGCGGCCAGGGCCGAGACGGAGCGGCCGCGGTCCGCTCCCGAGCTGACGACCCCGCCGCGCTTCCAGAGGAAGAACGAGGCGAAGAGCAGCAGGACGCCGAAGCCGAGCGCGGGTTCCCCGAAGATGACGTTGTCGAAGGGGAAGCCCTGCCCGGCCAGCGGCCAGGTCAGCGTCATGTGCAGACCGGTCGCGAAAAGGATCAGGCCCAGGGTGCCGAAGCCTATCGCCCAGGCGTCGGGCACCACGGGCCGGTCCGTCAGCAGCATCCAGCCGAGGGCCACGACGAGCAGCAGACCCGCTCCGGCGCACAGCGACATGATGGTGTTGTACGTGGGCATCTTCGCCCAGTCGATCTTCAGACCGGCCGCGAGGACCGTCAGCGCCGTGTTCACGGCGCGACCGTAGGGGCGCGGCTTCCCCGGCGGGGGCGCCCTTCCACGCGCGCCCGCCGAAGATCCGCCGATCGGAGCAACGGGCGCGCCGCGGCCGGTTCGCGCGGGCGGTGGACGCTAGAACAGTGTGTCGCCGTCGGCCGGGGTGCCCGTCTCGAAGGCGAGCAGCCGGCGCTTGCGGTCGAGCCCGCCGCCGTACCCCGTCAGGCTGCCGCTCGCGCCGATCACACGGTGGCAGGGGACGATGATGCCGACCGGATTCTTGCCGTTGGCGAGGCCGACGGCCCGGGAGGCGGCGGGGTTGCCGAGGTCCTCGGCCAGTTCGCCGTACGTCCGGGTCTCCCCGTACGGGATGCGCCGGAGCTCCGCCCAGACGCGCAGCTGGAACGGGGTGCCGACGAGGTGCAGCGGCAGGTCGAACTCGTTGAGTTCGCCCGCGAAGTACGCGTCGAGCTGGCGGACGGCCTCGGTGAAGGGGCGCGGGTCGGGGGCGCCGAAGGTCTCCTCGGGCGGGCGGTGGCGCTGGTCGGTCATGTGGAGGCGGCTGAGGACGCCGTCGACCGCGACCAGGGTCAGCGGGTCGTACGGGCTGTCGATGACCGTGTGCCGGACGGTGGGCGGCATGGCGGTGGTTCCTTACGCGGGGAGGTGGTTGATCGGGTGGTCGTCGGTGGCCCACAGGTACTGGACGGCGTACGCGCGCCAGGGCCGCCACCGGGCGGCGCGGGCGGTGAGCGCGGCGGGGGTGGCGGGCAGGCCCAGCCCGGCGGCGGCGCGGCGGACGCCGAGGTCGCCGGGGAGGAAGGCGTCGGGGTCGCCGAGCGCCCGCATGGCGATGATCTCGGTGGTCCAGGGCCCGAAGCCGGGCAGGGCGGCGAGCCGGGCGCGGGCCTCTTCCGTGTCGGTCCCGGGGCCGAGGGCGAGGCTGCCGTCGGCGAGGGCGGTGACGAGGGTGAGCAGGGTGGTGCGGCGGCTGCGGGGCAGCGCGAGGGTCTCGGGGTCGAGGCCGGCGAGCGCGGCGGGGTCCGGGAAGAGGTGGGTGAGGCCGCCCTCGGGGTCGTCGACGGGGGTGCCGTGCGCGGTGACCAGGCGGGCGGCGTGGGTACGGGCCGCGGCTGTCGACACCTGCTGGCCGAGCACGGCTCGTACGGCGAACTCGGCGGCGTCCACGGTGCGCGGCACCCGCCGTCCGGGGCCCGCGTCCACGAGGGGCGCGAAGAGCGGGTCGGCGCGCAGCCGCTCGTCGACGGCGACGGGGTCGGCGTCGAGGTCGAGCAGGCGGCGGCAGCGGTTGATGGCACGGGTGAGATCGCGCGGGTCGGTGAGCGACAGCCGGCACAGGATGTGGTCGGGGCGCGGGGCGAGGGCGACGATGCCGTGCCCGTACGGGAGGCTCAAGGTTCTGCGGTAGGCGCCGTCGCGCCACTCCTCGACGCCGGGGACGGCGGTGGCGGCGAGGTGGCCGATGAGGTTCGAGGGGTTCAGGGGGGCGCGGAACGGCAGCCGGAGGGTGATCGTCCCGGGGGTCGCGGGCGGCGCGGCCGGGCGGCTGCGGGCGGCGCGGGCGCGCAGGTCGCCGGGGGTGAGGGCGAAGACCTCGCGGACGGTGTCGTTGAAGGCGCGGATGGAGGCGAAACCGGCCGCGAAGGCGATCTCGGCCATGGGGAGCGGGGTGGTCTCGATGAGGACGCGCGCGGTCTGGGCGCGCTGGGCGCGGGCGAGGGCGAGCGGGCCGGCGCCGAGTTCGGCGAGGAGCTGGCGTTCGATCTGGCGGGTCGAGTAGCCGAGCCGGGCCGCGAGCCCGGGGACGCCCTCGCGGTCGACGACGCCGTCCTGGATGAGCCGCATGGCGCGGGCGACGCTGTCGGCCCGGGCGTCCCACTGCGGGGACCCCGGGCTGGTGTCGGGCCGGCAGCGCTTGCAGGCGCGGAATCCGGCGCGCTGGCAGGACGCGGCGGTGGGGTGGAACTCCATGTTCTCGGGCTTGGGCGGGACGACGGGGCAGCTGGGGCGGCAGTAGATCCGAGTGGTGCGGACGGCGGTGAAGAAGACGCCGTCGAAGCGGGCGTCCTTCGACTGGACGGCCCGCACGCAGCGCTCGGTGTCGGTGTGCATGCCTCCAGGATCGGCGATCGGGGGCGGGCGGGCTGGCGGAAAAACGACATGGCCGTGCCCGCCCGGGCCCGCGCCCGCGTCCCCACCCGCGGCCTCACCCCAGCGCGACCTCGAAAGCGGCGTACGCGGGGGCGTCGAAGAGGACGAAGCGCACCTCCCGGACCGAAGCGGGACGGGCCGCGCGAACGGTCTCGACGGCGATCCGGGCGCCGTCGTCCATCGGCCAGCCGTAGACGCCGGTCGAGATCGCCGGGAACGCGACCGACCCGGCGCCCAACTCGTCGGCGACGCGCAGGGATTCGCGGTAGCAGGAGGCGAGGAGCGCGGAACGGTCCTCGGTACGGCTGTACACGGGGCCGACGGTGTGGACGACCCAGCGGGCGGCGAGGTCTCCGGCGGTGGTCGCGACGGCCTGACCGGTGGGCAGGCCGCGTCCGTAGTGGCCCGCCCGGAGCCTGCGGCAGTCGTCCAGGATGGCCTTCCCGCCGCGCCGGTGTATCGCGCCGTCCACTCCCCCGCCGCCGAGGAGGGAGGAGTTGGCAGCGTTGACGAGGACGTCGGCGTCCTGGTCGGTGATGTCGCCACGGACGAGGACGAGGGTGGGGGCATCCGTGGGGGCGGACGCATCGGCAGGCTGTGCGCTCATGTCCTCATCGTCGCGCGGGATCCGCCGGCGCGCACCGCGTTTTGCGCGCCGGTCACCCTGCCCGCTCCGAGGGCTCGGAGCGGTCGGGTGGCTCAGGCCGCCGCGGCCGCTCCGGGTGTGCGCAGCCGTCGCCACACCGCCTTGGCCGCGTTGTGACCCGACATACCGTGCACGCCGGGGCCGGGCGGGGTCGCGGAGGAACAGAGGAAGACCGCCGGGTGCGGGGTGCTGTAGGGGAACAGCGACAGCTTGGGGCGCAGCAGCAGCTGGAGCCCGCGGGCCGCGCCGCAGGCGATGTCGCCGCCGATGTAGTTGGCGTTGCGCTCGGCCAGTTCGGGCGGACCAGCGGTGGCGCGGGCCAGGATCAGGTCGCGGAACCCGGGCGCGAAGCGCTCGATCTGCCGCTCGATGGCGTCGGTGAGGTCGCCGCGCCAGCCGTGCGGGACGTGTCCGTACGCCCAGAAGACGTGCTTGCCGTCGGGGGCGCGGCCGGGGTCGACGAGGCTGGGCTGGGCGGTGATGAGGAACGGAGTGTCGGGGGCCGTGCCGGAGGAGGCCTGGCGCAGGGCGGTGCCGATCTCCCCCGCCGTCGGGCCGACCTGCACGGTGCCGGCCCGGCGGGCGGCCTCGGCGGTCCACGGCACGGGCCCGGACAGCGCGTAGTCGATCTTGAACGCGGCGGCCCCGTACCGGTACCCGTCGTAGGACGCGCCGAGCCCGGCGATCCGGGCGAGCGCGGTGGGCGAGGTGTCGAAGACGTACGCGCGCGCGGGCGGCAGGTCGTCGAGCCGCTTGACCTCGAAGTCGGTGTGCACGGCACCGCCGAGGTCCTTCAGGTACGCGGCGAGGGCGTCGGAGATCGACTGGGAGCCGCCCCGGGGCAGCGGCCAGCCCACCGCGTGCGCGGCGGCCGCGAAGACCAGCCCGACGGCACTGGTGGCGAAGCCGTCGAGCGGAGCGATGACGTGGCCGACGAGCCCGGCGAGCAGGGCGGGCGCCTTCGGGTCGCGGAAACGGCGCGTCAGCCAGGTGGACGGCGGCAGTCCGTCGATCCCGAAGCGGGCGAGGGTGACGGGATCGCGGGGCAGCGCGGTGGACGGCAGCTGCATGAAGTCGCGGACGAGGCTGTCGAAGCGATGGACGTACGGGGTGACGAGCCGCCGGTACGCGCCGGCGTCGCGCGGCCCGAAGGAGGCGGCGGTCTCGGAGACGGAGCGGGCGAGGACGGCCGCGGTGCCGTCGTCCCAGGGGTGGGCCATCGGCAGCTCGGGGTGCAGCCACTCCAGGCCGTACCGGTCCAGCGGCATCGTGCCGAACACGGGCGAGCCGATGCCCAGCGGGTGCACGGCGGAACAGGGGTCGTGCCGGAAGCCGGGCAGCGTCAGCTCCTCGGTGCGGGCGCCGCCGCCCACGGTGGACTTCGCCTCGAAAACGGCCACGGAGAAGCCCCGGCGGGCGAGTTCGACGGCGGCGGTCAGCCCGTTCGGCCCCGCCCCCACGACCACGGCATCGAACATCGACGTCACCTTCGGACTCCTCGTGTCGGCCGGCGATCCCTGCCCCCAGGATAGGCCGGACACCGTACGTGACCGGGCCCCGCCCCGGCCCCGCCGGACTCCCGGTGCGCCGCCCCGCGCACCGCCCGTCTCGAAAAGAGGGCCGGAAACCGGATCGCCGCGAGGAGACGTGTGCCGTACCGTCCGCGTGCCGTACCGCGTGTACCGACGTGGACCGTACGGCGAGGCGACCGCACGCAGCGACGAGGAGCACATGTGCCGCACGGTTTCACGGAGATGAGGCGGACCGGCCCCGGCGACCGGCGCCCGGTCGACCTGCTGATCGTCGGGGCCGGCGGGATGGGCCGCGCGATCGCCTCGCTGGGGGCGCGGGACGAGGACGAGGCCGGACACCGGAAGTGGCGCGTGCGGGGCTTCGTCGACGACGACCCGGCTCTGCGCGGCTCCTCGGTCGACGGATGGCCGGTCCTCGGCGGCCTGGAGACCGTCGCGCGGCACCCCTCCGCGCAGGTGGTCGTCTCGGTCTGTCATGTGGACCACCACGGCGCGCGTCGGCGGATCGTCGAGCGGCTGGGTCTGCCGGCGCACCGCTACGCCACCCTCGTCCACCGCAGCGCGGTCGTCGATCCCGGCTGCGTGATCGGCCACGGCGCGGTGATCATGCCGATGGTGTGCGTCCTGCCGGGAGCCGTCATCGGCGACCACGTGATCGTGCGGCCCCAGACGATGATGGCGGCCGACGTGTCGCTGCGCGACTACGCCACCATCGGGGCCCAGGTGTTCCTCGGCCGCAGGTCCGTGGTGGAGGAGGGTGCGTACGTGGGGGCCGGCGCCAAGATCCGGGAGTACGTCCGGGTGGGCCCGCGGGCCGTGCTCGGCATGGGGTCCCTGGTCCTCGACTCCGTACCCGGGCACGGGATATGGGCCGGGAACCCGCTGCGGTTCCTGAGACCGGCCGCGGCCGGTCCGCGGCCTTCGTGACCGGCTCCGAAGGACACAGGCCGCCCCGCGCGGGGAGCGGGCGCGACGGGCGCCCGCCGGTGGTCATGCGTCCCGGCCAGAGGGCCGGGGCGGCCGGCCGGCGCCGGTGCATCGGCTCACAGTCCACGGGCCCGCGCCCGGCACCGGCTCACAGCCCGCGGGCCTCCATCACCCGCTGCTCGGCGGTCTCGACGTCGAAGCGCGCCGCCGGATTCTCGTCCGCGCGCTGGACCGCGCCGCGCACCAGGGCGAGGTAGAAGAGGGCGGGCGCGCAGGGGGTCCAGCGCTCCGGCGGCTCGTCGGCGAGGAAGCCGAGTACGGATTCCGGGTCGGCGGGCACGAACTCGAAGCGGTCGTGCTCCCACTTGTCGGTCACCCCGCGGGTCCAGCGCAGCCGCAGTGTCCGCTCGTCCAGGTCGGGCAGCACGGCGCGGAAGAATCCGGCCCACTGGTGGTTCTCCAAGTCAAGGCCGAAGCCCAGGAGTTCGAGTTCCACCCGGTCGGTGTCGTGGACGGCGAGCTCCTCGTACAGGGCGCGGCGGGCCACCGCGTACAGGCTGACCGTGCGGCCGTCCTCCGTGAGATCGTGCTGACGGGCCAGGCCCTCGTTGGCCGAGGAGTTCCACCGCGAGCTGTTGGGCCCGGCCACATGGGCGCTGCGCCGCGAGAACAGCATGCACCCGTCCTTGCCCGTCTCCACCGCCACGTTGACGCCGAAGCTGCAGTTCATCCACGCGGGCGCGTGGGCGGGATCCTCACCCTCCAGATACTGCTGGCGCAGCGTCAGACCGTTCTTCTGCCGGCGCTGGAGGTTGAGGGACGTGGTGAGGAAGTCGTAGTAGTCGGCGTCCTGGAGGGAGACTGTGACCACCGGCTGCTCGTCGAGATGCGTGCGGGTCACGACCACCCGTTCGACGGCGAAGCGGTCGTTGTTCCAGCGATGCGGCAGCCCGAGCGCCTCGTTCCGCTGCTGCTCCTCCTCGATGGCGTGCCGCCAGCCGCCGATCTCCTCCGGGAACTGCACCCGCGTGGGACGGTACTTGACACGGACTTCGTCTTCCAGGATGGGACGGACCCCGTCACCCTCGTAGATGTGGCAGGCCGTCTCCCGTCCGACGACGGTGAATCGGTCTCGAGGCATCGTCAACTTCCTTTCCAGGACCTTGTACACGGATCTTCGGGCCTGGTAGAGCTACGGACATCGGACGAGGACATGATATGGAGCGATGTGGGCGAGCATCTGACTTTGATCAGGTCCAGGCGGCGGGCCGCCTCTCTCGTGGGCACCGTCGCCGTGTCCGATTACCGCCACCCCGACGAGGACAGGCGGCAGCAGATCCGGCTGAGGAACGTGGCCGGCGTACGCGGCCGGTTCACCGACATCGCGCGAGACGCGCTGGGCTTCGGGAGGTCCGTCCGCCTCGACGAGGCCGGGGCCACGCGCCGCCAACTGGGCGACGCCATCGAGGACTTCCTGGCCCACGACGCGGAGCGGAGGATCCTCTACTGGACGGGACACGGACTCCACCGGCAGGACCAGGGCTACTTCCTCGCCTGCGCGGACTCCTGGGAGGACGGCCGCTTCGCGCCGGAGCGGGCCCTCGCCCTGACGGATCTCGTGGACCGCCTCCTGCGCCCCGACCACGAGACCGACACCCTTCTGATCGTCGACGCGTGCTTCTCCCACGACCTGCCCGCGGCCCTGCGCCGGGCCTTGGCCCAGGACCGCACGAGCGTGGCCGGCGCCCGGCAGAGCCGCCGGGCGGGCTTCGCCGTCATCGGGACCTCGGGGACGGACGCGGAGGTCCCCGAGGGGCGCTGGGTCAAGTGGCTCGACGAGGCTCTGGCCAAGCCCGGTTTCGTGGCCCCCGATCACGCCCGCCCCTTCGAACCGTCGGCCCTCTACCTTCCCCTGCCGTATCTGCGGGACGCCGTGGACGCGGAGGCCGCGGCCGCCGGACTCGACGAGGCGGGACAGCGCCCCGGCTACACGGAAGTGCGGTCCCTGCCCAACAACTTCCTCGACAACCCTTATTTCCAGGACAGCGGGCGCCGCCTGTACACACCGGCGGAACTGAAGCGGCGCAAGCCGTGGGTCGAGGCCGAACAGTTCGGTCTGGAGACCGGCGGCCATCTCGACCTTCATTTCGCCGGCCGGAACGGCGCCCTGGCCCGGGTGGTGCGCTGGATGGACACCCACCCGAGAGGGCTGCTCGCCGTGACGGGCCTCGCGGGCATGGGCAAGACCGCGCTGCTCGGCCGGCTGGCCCTGACGTCGCTGCCGGGCCAGCGGGAGGCGCTCGGTCCCGACCTCGACCCCTCGACGCTGCCCCGGGCCGGCACCGTGCACGCCGCCCTGAGCTGCCGAGGGCAGTCGATCCACTCGCTCATGGAGCTGCTCTGGGACGTGCTGACCGCTCTCGAGGGAGTGGGGCCGCTGCCCGAACGGCCGGTCACCCCCGAGGAGTTCCGCGCCGCGGTCGACACCCTCGTCTCCACCGCGAACTTCTCCCTCAATCTGCTCTTCGACGCCCTCGACGAGGCCCTGCCCGAGCAGGCCCACGACATCGCACGCCATCTGCTGAACCCGCTGTCCGGGCTCTGGGGGGTCCGCGTGGTCGTGGGGACGAGGGCCCAGCCCCGACGGCGGGCCACCGCGAGCACGGAGGAGGAGTCGCTCCTCGACACCCTGGACCAGAGCGTGGGTCCGGTGGTCCTCGAGGACGACGAGGAGGCCCGGAGCGGCATCGCCGCCATGGCCGCGTCCGTACTCGACACGGCGCGTTCCCCCTACCGAGGAGACGAGAGGAGGAGCGAGCGCGAGTGGACCTCCCGGCTCGTCGCCTCCCACAGCCACGGCTCGTTCCTGGTGGCTCGCCTCGCCGCCACGGAGCTCGCCCGCCGCGGCCGCGCCGTCACCGAGAAGGAACTCGAGCCGTGGATGCGGCACGGCGGGATGGACCTGCGCACGCGACTGGCCGAGGAGATGGGCCATCTCACCTCGGAGCGGCGGGCGAGGCGCGCGCACGAGGTCCTGCGCCCGCTGGCCGTGGCCCAGGGGCTCGGTCTGAAGCCCGGACGGACCTGGCTCGCGCTCGCCAACGCGCTGCGCGATCCGGGCAGTCCCGCGCTCACCCGCGGCGATCTGGCACACGTGTGCCGACGGGCCGACGGCGGCATCGTCGCCTCGCAGGCCACCGGCCGCGACGGAAAGACCACGCTTCGCCTGGCCCACCCCAGCTACGGCGCGTACTTCCTCGCCCAGGCCGCGTCGAGCGCGCAGGACGCCCATCGCACGGTGGTGAGGGCGCTTCGCGCCCTGCCCGGTCCCGGCTGGAGCGGCGCGGACGACTACACGTTCGACTATCTGGGGGCGCATGCCGCCGAGGTCGGGCCGGAGGAACTGCGAGAACTCTTCAAGGACGTGGCCTTCCTGCTGCGAACCAACCCCCATGTGATGGTGCCGCTGGCCGCCACGCTCGCCCGCGACTGTGACGGGGCGGCGCTCTACGGACGGATCGGCGGAGCCTTCCGCGCCTTGTCCGCCACGTCCCCCCACGACGAACTGCTGTCTCGCAAAACCCTGTTGAGCGCGACGGCGTTCGTCAGCCACCGGGACGCCACCTACCGGACGTCAGCGGGGATCGACGGCTTCCTGCCCTGGCAGGAGTACTGGACCGACATGCCGCCGGACCCGCTGGAGTGGCGTCGCGCGGCCCCGCTGGGCGGGGCCCGGACGCTGAGCTGGCGCGCGAGCACGGGCGCGGCGGAACTGATGCTCGGGGACACGCTGACCGCCGGCGGGCGCGGCGAGATCCTGGTTCTCCACCCCGACTCGGGCACCCGGCTGCTGACCCGCCGGACCCGGGAAGCCGCCGACGAACGCGGGAACGCCCTCACCGAGGTACGGGAGGTGGGCGCGGGCCCGCACTGGACCACCATCGCCCGCGACGACCGGGCCCTCTACTTCTGGCACTCCGGCTCCCGCCTGCCCGACCACGTCTACCGCTGGGGTGGCACAGTCGGCGGTCTCGCCGCGGCCGAGAGTCCCTCGGAGACCGTCGTGCTGGCCGCCGACGGACGGCGGGTCTGGGTGTGGTCCTGGAAGCAGGACATGGGCCGGGACGGCGCGCATCTGACGGAGATCGCCACGATGGACGTACGGCGGCTCGCGGCGCTCGCCCTGGGGCCCCGCCTGTTCGCCCTGGTCGCCGGGGAGCGGGCCGCCGTCCTCGTCGAGGTCGACCGGCTCACGGACCGGTCCGGCCGCCGGCTCACGAAGAAGGTGGTCCTCTGCGGCCTGGACGACCCGGCGCTCGCCGCCGCGGCGATGACCGGCCCGGTGGACGACCGGACGCCGCACCCGGAGCGGGTGGACGGCTGGATCGCCGTCGCCGACGGGAGCAGGGTGCGCGTCTGGCACTGTGCGACCGACCCGGCCGCCCCCTCCGCGCCGCCCACCGTGCGGCTCGTCCGCGAACTCCGTTCCACGGCCGGAGCACTCGCCTTCGGACGCCACGGCGACACCGTGCTCCTGGCCGGGTACGAGGAGGTCGGCGTGCGTATCTGGGACGTCGAGGATCCGTCGGGCGAGGCGGAGTTCCAGCTGACGGCTCCCCGCAAGGCCATGGCCTTCGATCCGGGCGGCCAGGGACTGCTCGCCGTGGCGGACGGCCCCGACATCCGCATGCTCGACGTGGCCCCGGCGCTCGCCGCCAGGTACGGACGGCGGCGCCGGCCCAGCAACCAGCGACCGGCGGTCGCCCTGGCCGAGGCGCCGGACGGGCCGCCGCTGCTGTGCCGTACCTGGAACGACGAGATCAGGGTGTCCCGGCCCGGTCGTGGTGCTCCGGCCGATCTCCCCGCCACGGTCCTCACCCATCTGAAGCTGGTGACCGCCGTGGCCGCGGTCCGCCTGCCGGGCGCCTGGGCCGTGGTCGCGGCCGCCGAGCGCACCGTCCGCGTGTGGCGCCTCGCCGAGGACCTCTCGGTCGAGTCCCTCCACGACCTCGTGCTCGGCGGGGACGCGGGGGAACCGGTCACGTCCATCGGCCTCGCCGTCGACCACGCGACGACGGCCTTGCGGATCCACGTACCGGACCGGCATCGCGTCACCCACGGCGAGCTGCGGACCGGCGCGTCCGGCTCCGGGTTCGACTGGCACGAAGGACGGCCCGTGCCCGCCGGGCTGCGCTGCTGCGGACTGGACGCCCGGGCCATGCGCGACGGGACGCACTGGCTCGCCGCCGATCTCGGTGACGAGCTGGGCCTCTGGAAGCACGGCGCGCAGGGCCTGACGTCGGCGCACCGCGTCCCGGGGGTGTTCCCCTCCCATCTCACGCTGGGCGAGCTGTACGACGCCGAGGACGAGCTGTCCATTCCCCTGCTGGCCTGGTCGGACAACGGCATTCATCTGAAGGACTGTTCGTCCCGGTTCACCAAGGAGCCCGTACGGCTCGACCACGGTCCCGGGGCGGTGACCTCGCTGCGGTTCGCGGGTCCTCCGGAGCACCCTCTGCTGCTGGTCTCCGGCGAACGGGCGGCCCTGCGCGTGTGGGACGTCCGGGCCAAGGCGTGGCTGCACGGGCAGGGTGTCCCGTGGCGTGGCTACACCGTGCACACCATGGACGCCGCCCGGGATCCGGAGGGCCTGGTGGTGGCGCTGCAAGGGAACGACCGGTGCGATCTCGTACGGCTGCCGCACGCGTTCTTCGGGCCCCGGGAGCCGGGTCCGGCGTGAACGTGTCCCAGGCCCCGCCCCGGCCCCGGCCCCCTAAATCGAATCAGCATCAGCGGACAGAGAACACGGCATGAGCGGCCGTGCGACGAAGAAGGGTGTGTGAGTGGAGCACGACCTCGTGGTCTTCGTACCAGGATTCCTCGGCAGCCGGCTGACCAGGCACGGCCGGGACGTGTGGAGCGAGTGCGGCGACGCCCTGCTCCGGTCCCGGCCCTCGGCCGCGTCGCTGGCACCCCTGGCCCTCCCCCGGGCCTGGGCGACGAGGCGCCCGAGGACCGCTTCCGGCTGGTGGCGGACGAGTTGCTGACGTCGCCCGACTCGATGCCGGGACTGCTGTCCTGCGCGGGCTACCCGGACCTGCGCGCGGCGCTCGGCGATCCGGTCGACGGGCAGTACGTCCCCTTCCCGTACGACTGGCGGCTGTCCCACCGGCTCGTCGCCGAGGAGCTCGGGCGCCGGATCTCGCGGGAACTCGCCCGGTGGACCGAGCAGGTCGACCGGCGCTATCCGGACCGCCCGGACGAGCCGAGGGTCGTGCTCGTGTGCCATTCGACGGGCGGCCTCGTCGGCCGCTACTACCTCGAATGCCTCGGCGGCCGGGACACCGCGCGCACCCTGGTCACCCTGGGCTCGCCGAACGACGGCATGGCCCAGGCCCTGCGGCTGCTGACCGGCCATGGCGCCGGGGACGGTTCGGCCGCGGGGAGCGCCGCGCGCGGGCTCAACGACATCCTGCGCACCTTCGCCCTCGGCCTGCCGTCCGTGGCCCAACTCCTGCCGGTGTACGACGCGGTCCGCGTCACGGGCAAGTCGCGTCCGCGCACCATCGCCGACGACAGGTATCCCGTGCCCGGCCTGCCCACGGCCCTCGTCGACGACGCCCTGTCCTTCCACCACGCGATCCGAAGCGCGCGCGAGGCGCATCGGCGCACCGACCCCGACGGCCGGCCGCCTTACCGGGTGTACGGCCTGGGGAGCACCGCCCACCCCACGGTGCGCACCGTCGCGCTCACCGCCGACGGGCAGGACGTCGACCTGTCGAGCCCGGCCTACGATCTGGGTCCCGGAGACGGGACGGTGCCACGGGAGTCGGCCCTCGCCGGCTGGGGTCCCGAGGACCTGGGGGACATGCTCTGGACGGATCACCGGCACGCCGACCTGGCGAGCTCCGCGGCCCTCGGCGACAAGGTCTCCGCCATCCGGAAGGGCCTCCCGGTGAACGCCATGCTCGCCGGTGACACCCAGATCACCCTGCACGCTCCCGCGGAAGCCGTCGCCGGCAAACCGTTCGAGGTCGCCGTCCTGGGAACCGACCTGCGGGACCGGAACGTGCGAGCCGTCATGCGGCGGTTTCCCCGCGGGGCCGAGCAGCCGGTCCTCCTGGTCCGTGACGCGCCGGGACTCCTGCGCGCGCGGGTGGAAGGGGGGCCGGGGCGCTGGCTGGTGGAGGCCTTCGCCGAGGATCCACGGCACACGGACAAGGCGATGATCACGCTGTACACCGAGTGAGTCCCGGCGTTCCGGACACCTCACGACCGACACCATCCATGTCCCTTCGCCGGCACAGGAGTTCGCCATCACCTCGCCCTCCGGCACCCTCACGCCCGAAGCCCCCGACTGGCCGCACTGCGAGTACGCCGACGGAGGGCTCTGCCGCGGCCGCCGCGTCGAACCCCACGCGGCCTGCCTGGCACACCTCGGCACGGCCGAACGAGCCGCGTACCTGGCGGGGTTGGCCCCCGGCAGCGACCTCGACCACCGCGGCACCCCCTTCACCCCGCGACTGCTGGACGACCTGCTGTCCGCGGTCCGGGACCTGTCGACGGGACGGCCCCGGCTGGGTCATGTCCTGCTGGACGAGGCGGAGTTCAGCGGTGACGCCCGTATCGACGACGCGCATGTCACCGGGGTCGCCTCCTTCGGCGGGGCCCGGTTCGGGGGCGGCGTCTCCTGCGTCGGGACCCGGTTCGAGGGAGACCTCAGGTTCGGGGAGGCGAAGGTCGCGCACGACGCCTGGTTCGACGGCGCGGAGATCCTCGGCGCGGCCTGGTTCCACACGGCCGAGATCGCCGGCGCGCTCCGCTTCGCGGTCGAGAGCATCGGTGGGAACGCGGTCTTCCAGGACCTGGGCGTCGGCGGCGACGCGACGTTCAGCGGGACGGAGTTCCTGGGGATCGCCCTGTTCACCGGGGCGCGGATCGGCGGGGCGGCCTGGTTCAACGGCGCGGCGTTCCGCCAGGACGCCCGGTTCACGAAGGCATCCCTCGCTCACACGGCGTGGTTCGACGGGGCGTGGTTCGACCGGGACGCGCGCTTCGACTCCGCCACGATGGGCGGGGACGCCTCGTTCCACGGCGCGTACTTCCGTCAGGGCGCCGGATTCTCCGGGGCGGAGATCACCGGCGACGCGGGATTCGACGGGGCCGAGATCCACGGCACCCTCGCCTTCCGGAAGGCGGCCTTCGAGAAGACCGCCATGCTGGGCCCGCTGGCGTTCGCCGGGACCCTGGACCTCTCCGGCGCGGTCTTCCGGTCCGCGGTGACCATCGAGGCCGCGGCACGGAACATCCGCTGCCGGCGGACCCGGTGGAGCACGACCGCGACGCTGCGCCTCAGTCATGCCGAGGTCGACCTGACGGACGCCGTCCTGGACTTCCCGGTCAGCGTCACCGGCCGGCCCCGCCCCGTCGTCCCGGACGACGGCGAGGAGAGCACCGGGCAGGACCCCACCGATCCCGGCGTACGCCTCACCTCCCTCCGGGGTGTCGACGCAGCCCAACTCGCCCTGAACGAGATCGACCTGACACACTGCCACTTCATCGGGGCCGTCCATCTCGACCAGCTCGGACTGGAGGGGCGCTGCCCTCTTCCCCCGCCTCCGGAAGGATGGCGCTGGACCCGTCGCCGCACCCTGATCGAGGAACACCACTGGCGGGCCACGCGGTACGCCGCGTCCGGCTGGACGCCCGCTCCGGCGGGCGCGAGCATCCCCCAGCCCACCGTGCTGGCACCGGTGTACCGGCAGCTGCGCAAGGCCCTGGAGGACGGCAGGAACGAGCCGGGGGCGGCCGACTTCTACTACGGCGAGATGGAGATGCGCCGCCACGACCCCGAGTCGTCCCGGGGTGAACGTGCCCTCCTCCGCCTGTACTGGGCGACGTCCGGATACGGCCTGCGGGCCACGCGCGCCCTCGGATGGCTGCTCCTGGCCGTGACCGCCACCGTTCTGGCGATCATGCTGTGGGGTCTGCCGCAGGACGATCCCAAGGCCCGGAGTACGGGAAAGGTGAGCGGCGACAGCATCACCCTCGTCACCGACACCCCGGATCCGGCCGGTCCGCGCGGGCCGTACCGCGGCCGCGTGACGGCCAAACGGTTCGAGAAGTCGGTGCGGGTGGTCGTCAACTCCGTGGTATTCCGCTCCTCCGGACAGCAGCTGAGCCCCATCGGGACATACGTGGAGATGGCCTCCCGGATCGTCGAACCCGCCCTGCTCGGACTGGCCGCCCTGGCCGTCCGCAGCCGGGTGAGGAGATAGGCCCGGCCCGCCGGGCACACACCGTCGCCGGAGTACGCTGGCGGCATTCACCCCCGACGGGCTGGGAGGCAGGTCCGGTGCACGGCGAGTACAAGGTCCCCGGCGGCAAGCTGGTCGTCGTCGATCTCGACGTGGAGGACGGCGCGCTGCGCCGGGTCCGGGTCGCGGGCGACTTCTTCCTGGAGCCGGACGAGGCGATCGAGGCCATCGACGGAGCGCTCGAAGGCGCCCCGTCCGACACCGACGCCGCCGGTCTGGCCGCCCGGATCGACCAGGCGCTGCCGCCGGGCACGCAGATGTACGGTCTGACGACGGAGGGCGTCGCGGTCGCGGTGCGCCGGGCGCTCGCGCACGCCACCGAGTGGAGCGACTACGACTGGCAGCTGATCCACGCGGCGCCGCAGTCCCCGGCCCTGCACATGGCCCTCGACGAGGTGATCACCGCCGAGGTCGCGGCCGGCCGCCGCCCGCCGACGCTGCGGGTCTGGGAGTGGGCCTCCCCCGCCGTGGTCATCGGCAGCTTCCAGTCGCTGCGCAACGAGGTGGACCCGGAGGCCGCCGAGCGGCACGGCATCGAGGTGGTGCGCCGGATCAGCGGCGGCGGCGCGATGTTCATCGAGCCGGGCAACACCATCACGTACTCCCTCTCCGTCCCCGACGCCCTGGTGCAGGGCCTGTCGTTCACCGACAGCTACGCCTACCTCGACGACTGGGTGCTCGGCGCCCTCGGCGACATGGGCGTCAAGGCCTGGTACCAGCCGCTGAACGACATCGCCACGGACGCCGGGAAGATCGCGGGCGCCGCGCAGAAGCGCATGGTCGCGGGCGAGGGCGCGGTGCTGCACCACGTGACGATGGCGTACGACATCGACGCCGACAAGATGACCGAAGTGCTGCGCATCGGCCGCGAGAAGCTGTCCGACAAGGGCACCAAGAGCGCCAAGAAGCGGGTCGACCCGCTGCGCCGCCAGACCGGTCTGCCGCGCGAGGCCGTCATCGAGCGGATGATCGCCTCCTTCCGGTCGCGCTACGGCCTCGCGGAGGGCCACGTCACCGACGAGGAGCTGGCCCTCGCCCGCGAGCTGGCCGGATCGAAGTTCGCCACCCCGGAGTGGACGGCGCGGGTCCCGTAGGGTCCGAGAGATGACCGGAGTCCCGGGCACCTGACGGCGCCCGGGACTCCGGTCCTGCTCTGCCCGATTCCGTACCAGGATCAGGGAGCCGGGTAGCTCGGGAGGGCCTTGGTGCACTTGTTCCCCCAGTCGGCGGCCCAGTCCTGCATGGGCCCGCCGGTGCTCTTTCCGACGACGCCGTCCACCTGGAGCGGCGGGGCGGCGACAGCCGCGTTCCACCACTTCTGGAAGGCGATGATGCCGTTGTAGGTGTCGGGGCCGAAAACCCCGTCCTCGGCGAGGTCGTGGTACGGCGTGGGGGAGTTGTTGATGGCGTGCTGGACACACTGCACACCATCGTGGGTGTTGCTGTAGCCGTAGCCGATGTAGGGGGCGTACTGGTCCGCGCTCGCGCTGCCCGCCGCAACGCCTACGGCCAGCAGGGCAGCGGCACCCACCGCCACGATCCTCTTGGTGGTCTTCATCAACGGCACTCCGTCTCAACGGTCCTGCCGAACCTCCCGGGCCCGGCAAAGCTCTCTCTGACAGCAGAGTGCGCCACCTCGGCCCGGTCGGTATTGGATAAAACCGCTGGAGGCCGTCGGCCGTGCCCCGGAGAAGCAGAAGTGCGAAGGCGAGCAACGGGCCCGCGCGCTCTCGCCGAGGGCGTGGCCGCCTGGGAACGCGCCGCGGCCGCCCACGTGCCCGACTGGGCTCCGCCCCGGGAGGGGCCGGTCAGCTCCTCGGCTTCCTCGCCACGAGATTGAACTCGTTGTACGGGAAGACCTTTCCGACCGCGCGCGGGAACGGGAACGAGTAGGTGCGCGCGACGTCCAGGCCCGCCTTCTCGGCGTGCGCGCGCAGGCCGGCGAAGTCAACGAAGCGGACGTGGGTGGTGTCGGTCCGGTAACCCGCCTCCTGGGGGCAGATCAGGACGACCGAGCCGCCCGGCTTCACCAGCGGGAGGTACTGCTCCAGGATCGTGTTGCCGAGCGTCTCGTCCATGTGTTCCAGGACGTGCGCGCAGAGCAGGCTGTCGAAGGCGCCGGGGCCGCAGTCCGGGGCCGTCGCCAGCTCGTCGGGCGTGTAGGCGGTGAGGCCCCGTGCGCGGCAGGTGGCGACGGAGGTGGCGTTGTGGTCGACGCCGACGCTGCCGGGGCCGCAGTTGAGCAGGTTGCGGCCGATGCCGCAGCCGACGTCCAGCACGCGCCCGAGGCGGAGCCGCCTGAGGTTCCAGCGGTAGGGGGCCTGGGTGGGCAGGAGACGTTTGATCCCCGCGTTCTCCAGCCGGGCCAGCCGCTGGGTGTAGTCGGAGGATTCCGTGCCGGACATCGACGACCGCCTTCGTGTGGTGCAGTGTGCGGGTGTTCCGCTGTTCCGCGTCGCGTGCGCGTGGCGTGCGCGTCGCCGAGGCTATGGCACGCGGACGGCGAGGGTAAAGGACCCGCTCCGGCCGCGGCCCGGCCGGTGTCGCGCCGTCACCCGCCCGTGCGAGGGGCGTGGTCGGCGCGGGTACGCCGGGCCATGCAGGCGGTGTGGATCAGCATCGAGGCGACGAGTCCGACCGCCCATCCGTAGTCGGCGAGCGGCTTGAGGAACGGGATCAGGCCGTCCTCGGGGAACGGTCCGGCGCCGGGCGCCGAGTGCGACCCGCCGACCGCGAGCACGCCGCCGACGAGGAAGGCGAGCACGGCCGCCGGGTTCCAGCCGCCCCGGTACCAGTAGGGGCCGTCGACCCGGTAGAGACCCGCGAGGTCGAGGACGGTGCGGCGGACCAGCCAGTAGTCGGCGATGAGGATGCCGGCGACCGTGCCGAGCAGCCCGCCGACCAGTCCGAGCCAGGTGAAGATGTACAGCTCGGGCGTGGAGGTGAGCTTCCACGGCATGATGAGGACGCCGACGATCCCGGTGATCAGCGCGCCCCGGCGGAAGTCGACGCGCTTCGGGGCGAGATGGGCGAGGTCGTACGCGGGCGAGACGACGTTCGCCGCGATGTTCACCGAGATGGTCGCGACCAGGACCGTCACCAGGGCGAAGAGCAGTCCGAAGACGCTGTCGGTCTTGGCGGCGAGCGCGACCGGGTCCCAGACCGGCGCCCCGTACACGGCCTGCGAACCGGACGTGACGAGCACGGACAGCAGGGCGAACAAGGTCATGGTGGTAGGAAGCCCAAGGGCCTGACCCCACGCCTGGGCGCGCTGGCCGGCGCCGAAGCGGGTGAAGTCGGGGATGTTGAGGCTGAGGGTGGCCCAGAAGGCGATCATGCCCATGAGGGCGGGGAAGAAGACGCGCCAGAAGCCGGGACCCCAGCCGAGGGCGGACGGCTGATCGAGGAGGGGGCCGAGGCCGCCCGCCTTGACGGTGACCCAGGCGAGCAGGACGAGGGCGCCGACGATGACGAAGGGCGCGGCCCAGCTCTCGAAGCGGCGCAGGGCGTCCATGCCCCGGTGGATGATGGCGAGTTCGAGGGCCCAGAACAGGACGAAGCAGAGCCACAGCGTCCACGGCTGGCCGGCGATGCGGCCGACGTCGCCCCAGTGGCCGCCGAAGACCTTGTCGAGCAGGACGAAGATGCCCTGGCCGCCGATCCAGGTCTGGATGCCGAACCAGGCGCACGCGACCCCGGCGCGTACCAGCGCGGGCAGGTTGGCGCCGCGCAGACCGAAGGAGGCGCGGGCGAGGACCGGGAACGGGATGCCGTACTTCGGTCCGGCGTGCCCGGTGAGCAGCATCGGCAGCAGCACGATGACATTGGCCAGCGCGATGGTGAGGACGGCCTGGAGCCAGTCCATGCCGAGGGCGACGAGGCCGGAGGCGAGCAGCCAGGACGGGATGTTGTGGGCCATGCCGACCCAGAGGGCGGCGAAGTTGTACGTGGTCCAGCGGCGTCCGGCAAGCGGCACGGGCAGCAGGTCGCCGTTGACGAAGCGGGGGTCGGCGGGGACGGCGTCCGGCGGGAGTTCGACGCGGCCGTCGGCGGTGGCACCGGTACGGGCGGATGTGCGGGCGGCGGGGCCGGCGGGTCTGCCGGAGGGTGAGGTGGCGGTCATACGGCGGAGCCCTTCCGTGGAGGAGACGGGGACGGGGCGGAACCGGGACGGAAGCGGGGCGGCCCCGGAACGGAAGCCGGGCGGGGACGGGGGACGTGGGGCCACGGGGGCCAGGGGTGCGCGCGGGGCCGGGCGGGCCGCATGCGCCGTCCATTTTCTCGGCCGCGCACAGCCTTGTCAGGGACACGTTCTGTTCCTACAGTCCCTAGCATCGACACATGGGAGCGCTCCCACACCCCGAACGGCATATGACATCCCCTCATCTTCGAGAGAGGCCCGGCATGAGAGCGTCATCGCCCCCCGCCCGCTCCGCGCGCACCCTGCTGAGCGGTCTTCTCATGGCCCTGATGGCCATCGGCGCGCTGATCACCACGACGGCGCCGGCGCAGGCCGACACGACGATCTGCGAGCAGTTCGGCTCCACCACGATCCAGGGACGTTACGTCGTCCAGAACAACCGCTGGGGCACCGCGGCCGCCCAGTGCGTCAGCGCCACCAGCACCGGCTTCAAGGTCACCCAGGCCGACGGCGCGGTCGCGACCAACGGCGCGCCGAAGTCGTACCCCTCGGTCTTCAACGGCTGCCACTACACCAACTGCTCGCCGGGCACGAACCTCCCGGCGCGGCTCGGCACCATCTCCAGCGCGCCCAGCAGCATCTCGTACACCTACGTCTCCGGCGCCGTGTACGACGCGGCGTACGACATCTGGCTGGACCCGGAGCCGAAGAAGGACGGCGTGAACCGGACCGAGATCATGATCTGGTTCAACAAGGTCGGACCGATCCAGCCGGTGGGCGCGCAGGTCGGCACGGCCACCGTGGGCGGGCGCAGCTGGCAGCTGTGGTCGGGCAACAACGGCGGCAACGACGTGCTGTCCTTCGTCGCCCCGTCGGCGATCGACAGCTGGAGCTTCGACGTCATGGACTTCGTCCGGGCGACCGTGACGCGCGGGATGGCCCAGAACAACTGGTACCTGACCAGTGTCCAGGCCGGCTTCGAGCCCTGGGAGAACGGCGCGGGGCTCGCGGTGAACTCCTTCTCCTCGACCGTGAACACCGGCGGCTCCGGCCCCGGCCCGGGCACCCCGGCGGCCTGCAAGGTGGCCTATGCCACGAACGTGTGGCCGGGCGGCTTCACCGCGAACGTCACCGTCACCAACACCGGCTCGACGGCCGTCGACAACTGGAAGCTCGGGTTCACCCTGCCCTCCGGCCAGAGCGTCACCAGCGCCTGGAACGCCACCGTCGCCCCGTCCTCGGGCGCCGTCACGGCGAGCCCGGTGAGCCACAACGCGCGGATCGCCCCGGGAGGCAGCCAGACGTTCGGCTTCCAGGGCACGTACACGGGCACCTTCGCCCAGCCCGCCGACTTCACCCTGAACGGCTCCGCCTGCACGACCGCGTGAGCTTCTGAAGCCGCCGCACACGCCGATGGCCGGCGGGTGGGTTGCCCGCTGGCCATCGGTTGTCGGATGCGGTCGCCGTCGCCGGTCAGTAGCCCCCGTACGGAGGGGGCTTGGGGCCGTGCCCGCGCTGGACGGGGATCGTGACCCGCGCCTTCCGTGAGGTGATGACCTCACCGGAGTCGTCGACGCCGCGCGCGACGGCGGTGTTGGTGAGGTGGCCGCGCTTCGCGTCCTCCTCCCGGAGGGTGTACGGCGGCGCGGCGCAGATCATCGAGGCGCCCGGCTGGAGGGGCGTGGACGGGCAGGTCACCGGGCCGGCGACCGGATCCGCGACCTCGATGTCGTGCAGGGTGCCGCTGCCCGTGTTGGTGACGGTCAGCGTCCAGGTGACGATGTCGCCCGGGTCGTTGCGTCCGTTGTGGTTGGTGTCGGTGACCTCCGCGGTCTTCTTCAGCTTGAGCGAGTCGGCTGGCGGCCGCGTCCCCTTGGTGACCAGGACGGCGCTCGCGGGATCCGAGGTGACCTCGTCACCCGCGCCGGCCTTCTCCGGCGACACCGACTTCTTCAGACCGAGCGAGGCGGCCGGAGGCGTCTCCTTGGTGATCACGACGGCGCTGGCGGGGCCCGAGGCGACATCGGCCCCGGAGGGGTCCTGGGCGGTCGCCTTCGCGGTGTTGGTGATCTGTCCGGCCCGGGCGTCGGCCTCGGTGACGGTGTACGTCGCCGTGCACGTCACCGACGCGCCCGGGGCGAGCGTGGTCGCCGGGCAGGACACGTCCGGCGGGGTGCCCGTACCGGAGAACGCGGTGTCCGCCACCGACAGACCCGACAGCGAGGTCTCCCCGGTGTTCGTGGCCACGTAGGTGTACGTGACCTGGTCCCCGAGGGTGACGCTGGTCGGCGTGACCGACTTCCTCAGGCTCAGCGACGACGTCGGCGGGGCGTGGGTCGTGAAGATCGCACTCGCCGGAGCCGAGCTCACCTCCGTGCCGGACGGGTTGTCGGCGGTGGCCTTCGCCGTGTTGGTGACCTCGCCCGCCTGCGCATCGGCTGCGGTGACCACATACGTCGCCTCACACGTCACCGAGGCTCCCGGAGCCAGCGTGGTCGCCGGGCAGATCACCGTCGGCGCGGTGCCGGAGCCGGAGTGCGCGGCGGCGCACTGGGCGCCGTCGCCGAACATGATCGCGCCCGGGCTCTGCGGGAGCTGGGTGGCGACGCGGGTGCCGTAGTCGATGCGGTAGACCGCGCCGGAGGTGAACGTGTACACGTACAGGAACGTGCCGTCCGTGAAGCTGCCCCGGGTGTCGACGCCGCCGATCCCGACGGGCATCCCGCTCACCTCGCCGACGACGGTGAAGGCGCGCGTCACGGTGTTGAAGAACAGGATGGTCGGGAGGCGCTGGCCCACCATGTCCGCGACGCCGTACAGGCCGGTGCCCGCGGGGCCGGTCATCCAGGTCCAGTCGCCGAGGGCGCGGTACTGGTTGCCCGGGTAGGTGACGGTTCCGGTGGCGAGCGTCTGTCCGTACGTCGGCGATCCCGGCACCAGGTCGATCTCCGCCCAGGCGCCGGGGAGGATGTTGCCCATCAGCCACAGATGGCCGGACGTGTCGAAGTCGCCGCTGGTGTAGACGCTGCCGGCGGCGGATCCGACCGTGGTGGTGTTGCCGGAGCTGTCGATCCGGACGATCGTGTTGCCGCCGGTCACGGCGTAGTGGAAGCCGTCGTAGGTGTTGAAGCCGACCCCGTCCACGGGGACCGGGGTGCCGCCCACCACCGTCGCGGCGCCGGTGGTGTAGTCGACCTGCACGATGTCGTACGGGGCGGAGCCCGAGCCTTCGGCCTCGAAGAGGTAGCCGATCCGGGTCTCGGGGCCGCCGAGGCAGTCCCAGTCGCCCTGGCCCGACGCGGGCGCCCCCGTACCGACGAGCACGGCGGCCACCAGCCCGAGCAGCGCCGCCCAGAGCCGGACCCGCCGACGCCGTCCGGCCCCGCCACCGGACATCCCCTGACATCGCGTCATCCGGGCCGTTCCTCTCCGTGTGCTCGCGCGCTCGCAGCATGAGTACCGGCAACGGTGCACCAGGAGAGGAAGGATCCCGGCGGACACGGCGGGGGGGGGCGCCCCGAACGCCCCGGCTCATTCCGTCGAACGGGCCATCGACACCGGGCGTGTCAGGGCGGGGCAGGGTGGCGGCGGGGTGACCGGGGCGTTTCCCGACAGGGCGTCAGTGCGACCCTCTCGTACGGGAATCGGGTCCGGCTCCGCTCGTGGGACGCGTGCGGCGGGGCGGAAGCGCGGAAGGTCCTCTTGCGCACGGGGCCGCCCTGCAGTGGGGTGTCCCCCATGAAGAAGAGAAGCCTCACGGTGCTGACCGCGGCCCTGGCCGTGGCACCCCTGCTGGCGGCGGGCGCGCCGGGGCAGCGCGCCTCGGCCGCCGACGGTTCCGCCTCCCCCGCCGGGCCGGCGGTCGTCCGCGGCGTGGACCTGGACACGGTGACGATCCCCGAATTACAGGCACGCATGAAGCGCGGGAACCTGACCTCGTCGGAGCTGACCCGGGCGTATCTGCGGCGGATCGAGGCCGTCGACCCGACGATCCACGCCGTGCTGCGCGTCAGCCCGACCGCTCTGCGCCAGGCCGCGGCCAGCGATGTCCGGCACCGTCTCGGCAAGACCCTCGGCCCGCTCGACGGCATCCCGGTCCTGCTGAAGGACAACGTGGACACCCGCGACATGCCGACCACGGCCGGGTCGTTCGCGCTCGCGGGGCGCCCGCCGGACGCGGACGCGGAGCTCGTCGGCCGGCTGCGCGCGGCGGGGGCGGTGATCCTCGGCAAGGCCAATCTGTCGGAGTGGGCCAACTTCCGTGCGGAGAAGCCGACTTCCGGCTGGTCGGCGGTGGGCGGGCAGACGAACAACCCGTACGTCCTGGACCGCAACCCGTGCGGCTCGTCCGCCGGTTCGGCGGCGGCGCTCGCCGCGTCGCTGGCGCAGGTGGCGATCGGCACGGAGACGGACGGGTCCATCGTGTGCCCGGCCGGGATGAACGGGGTCGTCGGCCACAAGCCCAGCCTCGGGCTCGTCAGCCAGTCCGGCGTCGTCCCGATCTCCGCCGAGCAGGACACGGCCGGCCCCATGGCGCGCAACGTCGTGGACACCGCGCTCACCCTGTCGGTCCTCAGCGGCCAGGACGTCACGGGCACCGGCGGCGCCTTCGGCCCCGCGGACGCGACGCCGCGCCCCGGCAGCCTGCGCGGCAAGCGGATCGGGCTGTGGCGGCTTCCCTCGCTCGGCGCGGACGTGGACGCCCTGATGACCCGGACGGCGGCACGGCTGCGCGCGGCCGGGGCCGAGGTCGTCGAGGTGACGCCGCCGTATCAGGACCGGCTCGCGGAGCTGGAGTTCCCGGCTCTGCTGAGCGAGTTCCACCGGGACGTCGACGCCTATCTGAAGACGCGTCGGGGTCCGCGCGACCGGCCGCGTGATCTGGCCGGCCTGGTCGAGTTCAACCGTACACATCCGGCCGAGCGGACCTGTTTCGCGGGTCAGGAGCTGTTCGAGCAGGCCCTGGCCGCGCCGCCGACCACGGATCCGGGCTACCGGGCCATGCGCGCGGAGCTGAAGGACCTGTCCCGGCGGTCCATCGACGAGACGATGGCCGCGCACCGCCTGGACGCCATCGCCTCCCCGGCGAACCCGCCCGCCTGGACGACCGACTGCGGGCGGGGCGACGACGACGTGATCCCGTCCTCCACCCCGGCCGCCGTCGCCGGGTACCCGTCGCTGTCCGTGCCCACCGGGTTCGTCGGCGAGCTGCCGGTCGGTCTGCTCCTGATGGCGGGCGACCGCGAGGACGCGGCCCTGCTGTCGCTGGGCGCGGCGATGGAGGACCGGCTGGACGCGTGGCGGGCGCCGCGCTACCTGCCGACGTTGCCGGGCGCCACCGCTCCATAAGACCGCGGCCCTCGTCGTCTCCCACGGCCCCTCGTCGACCCTCGCCACCCCTGTCGGGACCCGGCGGGGCCGGTGGAGGGCCGCCGCCGTGTCGCACGGTGGGGCGACGGACCGTTTTACCCCCTTCGCTCATCTGAGCGTCACCAGTCACATCAGGTCACAATCGGATCTCGACCCTCCGATTTCTCTTGCCCCACCTCCATGTAATCGATTCCAATCCTTCGTGTCGGCCGTGTAAACGATTCCAGGCCGGTATGTGCGAACGGACTCACAAGGAGGTGTTTCCGGCGATGGCGAGCATCAAGGATGTCGCCGCCGCGGCGGGCGTATCCGTCGCCACGGTGTCGCGTGTCCTCAACGACCACCCGTCGGTCAGCGACGACGCGCGCACCCGGGTGCAGGCCGCCGTCGAGACGCTCGGCTACCGGCCGAACGCCGTCGCCCGCTCCCTGCGCACCCACGAGACCCGCACCCTCGGCCTGGTCATCAGCGACGTGGTGAACCCGTACTTCGCCCACCTGGCCCGGTCGGTCGAGGAGGAGGCCCGCGAGCTCGGCTACAGCGTGATCATCGGCAACGCCGACGAGCGCCCCGACCTCCAGGACCACCACGTACGCACCCTGCTGGACCGGCGGATCGACGGCCTGCTCGTCTCCCCCACCGACGGCGGCTCCCCGCTCATGCTGAACGCCGCCACGAACGGCACCCCCATGGTGTTCGTCGACCGCTGGATCGCGGGTGTCGACGTCCCCGTCGTCCGCGCCGACGGCCGGGCCGCCGTCCACGACCTCGTCGCCCACCTGCACGCGCTCGGCCACCGCCGGCTCGCGATCATCGCGGGCCCGGCGGCGACCACCACCGGCAGCGAGCGCGTCGAGTCGTTCCGCGCGGCGATGAGCGAGTACGGACTGCCGCTCCCCGACGCGTACATCGGGCAGGGCGACTTCCAGGCGGAGAGCGGACGCCGGGCCACCGAGCGGTTCCTCGACCTGGCCGAGCCGCCCGAGGTGGTGTTCGCCGCCGACAACCTGATGGCGCTCGGCGCGCTGGACGCCATCCGCGCGCGCGGCCTGCGGATCCCCGACGACATCGCGCTCGCCGCGTTCGACGACATCCCCTGGTTCGTGCACACCGACCCCGCGATCACCGTGATCTCCCAGCCGACCGCCGAGCTGGGGCGGGCCGCCGTCCGCGCGCTCGTCGACCGCGTCGAAGGACGGGCCGCCGCGTCCGTCACCCTCCCCGCTCGTCTCGTCGTCCGCCGCTCCTGCGGCGAGACCGGCGAGCCCGGCGAGCCGTCCGCTGTGCGGTCCCCCGCCGCGCGGCCCTCTCCCCCGCAAAGGAGCATGTCGTGAGCAACCCGGACGAGTTGCTTCGCATCGAAGGCATCCGCAAGACCTTTCCCGGCGTGGTGGCGCTCGACAGCGTCGACTTCGACCTGCGCCGCGGGGAGGTGCATGTGCTGCTCGGTGAGAACGGCGCGGGCAAGAGCACGCTCATCAAGATGCTCTCCGGCGCCTACCGCCCCGACTCCGGACGGATCACGGTCGGAGGCCAGGAGGTGCGCATCCAGGGTGCGCAGGACTCCGAGCGCCTCGGAATCGCCACGATCTACCAGGAGTTCAACCTCGTTCCCGACCTGACGGTCGCCGAGAACATCTTCCTGGGCCGCCAGCCGCGCCGCTTCGGTCTCATCGACCGCAAGCGGATGAACACCGAGGCCGAGGCGCTCCTCGCCCGGGTCGGTGTCGACGTCGACCCGCGCACCCTCGTCCGCGAACTGGGCATCGCCCGGCTGCAGATGGTCGAGATCGCCAAGGCGCTCAGCCTGGACGCGCGCGTGCTGATCATGGACGAGCCCACCGCCGTCCTGACCACCGAAGAGGTCGAGAAGCTCTTCCGGATCGTCAGGAAGCTGCGCGAGGACGGCGTCGGCATCGTCTTCATCACGCACCACCTGGAGGAGATCGCCGCCCTCGGTGACCGCGTCACCGTCCTGCGCGACGGCCGCAGCGTCGACCAGGTCCCGGCGAACACCCCCGAGGCCGAGCTGGTCCGCCTCATGGTCGGCCGCAGCATCGAGCAGCAGTACCCGCGTGAACGCGCGGGCGCCGGGCAGGCGTTGCTGAAGGTCCGCGGGCTCACCCGGGCCGGCACCTTCCACGACGTCGGCTTCGAGGTGCGGGCGGGCGAGGTCGTCGGCCTCGCGGGGCTCGTCGGCGCCGGCCGCACCGAGGTCGTCCGCGCCGTCTTCGGCGCCGACCCGTACGACTCCGGCACCGTCGAGGTGCAGGGCAGGCGGCTGCGCCCGTACGACGTCAACGCGGCCATGGACGCCGGGATCGGCCTCGTCCCCGAGGACCGCAAGGGCCAGGGCCTGGTGCTCGACGCGACCGTCCAGGAGAACCTGGGCCTGGTCACGCTGGGCCGCGCGAGCCGCGCCGGTTTCGTCGACCGGGCCGGGCAGCGCAAGGCCGCCGACCGGATCTCGAAGCAGCTGAAGGTCCGGATGGCCGGACTGCACCAGCACGTGGGCACCCTGTCCGGTGGCAACCAGCAGAAGGTCGTCATCGGCAAGTGGCTGCTCGCCGACACCAAGGTGCTGATCCTCGACGAGCCGACCCGCGGCATCGACGTGGGCGCCAAGGTCGAGATCTACCAGCTGATCAATCAACTGACCGCTTCCGGTCACGCCGTACTGATGATCTCCAGCGACCTCCCCGAGGTCCTGGGAATGAGCGACCGCGTCCTGGTCATGTCCCAGGGCCGGATCGCGGGCGAACTCGCCGCGCAGGACGCGACGCAGGACGCCGTGATGGCGCTGGCCGTCAGCGCCGCAGCGACAACGAACACCGCAGTAAAGGATGTGGAGGGCTCCCGTGGCCACTGACACGCTCAAGAGCGGCAAGGACACGGGCAAGGCGCCCGCCCTGCGCCGACTGCTCCTCGACAACGGAGCCCTCACCGCCCTGGTCGTCCTGGCCGTGGCGATGTCGTTCCTGTCCGGGGACTTCCTCTCCACCCAGAACCTGCTCAACGTGGGTGTCCAGGCGGCGGTCACCGCGATCCTGGCCTTCGGTGTCACGTTCGTGATCGTCTCGGCCGGCATCGACCTGTCGGTCGGCTCGGTCGCCGCGCTCTCGGCCACCGTGCTCGCGTACACCGCCACCACCATGGGCCTGCCGGTCTGGCTCTCGATCGTGCTCGCCCTCGCCACCGGCATCGCCTGTGGTCTGGTCAGCGGCGCGCTCATCTCCTTCGGCAAGCTGCCGCCCTTCATCGCGACCCTCGCGATGCTGTCGATCGGCCGCGGCCTCGCCCTGGTGATCTCGCAGGGCAGCCCGATCGCGTTCCCCGACTCGGTGTCCCAGCTGGGCGCCACCCTCGGTGGCTGGCTGCCGGTGCCGGTCCTGGTGATGATCGCCATGGGTCTGATCACCGCCGTGGTGCTGAACCGTACGTACATCGGCCGCACCATGTACGCGATCGGCGGCAACGAGGAGGCCGCGCGCCTCTCCGGTATCCGCGTCAAGCGCCAGAAGATCGTCATCTACGCCCTGGCCGGCGGTTTCGCGGCCGTGGCGGGCATCGTCCTCGCCTCCCGGCTGGCCTCGGCGCAGCCGCAGGCGGCGTACGGCTACGAGCTGGACGCCATCGCGGCGGTCGTCATCGGCGGCGCCAGCCTCTCCGGCGGTGTCGGCAAGGCGTCGGGCACGCTCATCGGCGCGCTGATCCTCGCCGTGCTCCGCAACGGCCTCAACCTGCTCTCGGTCTCCGCCTTCTGGCAGCAGGTCGTCATCGGTGTCGTCATCGCGCTCGCCGTCCTCGTGGACACGCTGCGCCGCCGCTCCTGACCGGCCGTACCCCTCCGCTCCACCGCTTCACCGCGTCACTTCTTGACCGCTTGACCGCGTCACCGTTTTCCCCCTCCGTCTTACCGTCCCCTGCGGATCAGCCACCCGCATTCCACTTGCAAGGAGAGAACCATGCGTACCAAGCACCTCTCGATCGCCGTCGCGGCCGTCGCCACGCTCGCCCTCACCACCACGGCCTGCAACTCCGGTTCGGGCGATGACAAGATGAAGGTGGGCCTGTCGGTCTCCACCCTCAACAACCCCTTCTTCGTGCAGCTGAAGGACGGCGCGCAGGCCGAGGCCCACAAGCAGGGCATCGCCCTCACCGTCACCGACGCCCAGAACGACGCCTCGCAGCAGGCCAACCAGATCCAGAACTTCACCAGCCAGAACGTGAAGTCGATCATCGTGAACCCGGTGGACTCCGACGCCGCGGGCCCGGCCGTCAAGTCCGCCAACAACGCGAAGATCCCGGTCGTCGCCGCGGACCGCACGGTCAACAAGGCCGAGGTCACCACCACCGTCGCCTCCGACAACGTCGAGGGCGGCATGCTCGCCGCCAAGACGCTCGCCGAGAAGCTCGGTGGCAAGGGCACCATCCTGGTCCTCCAGGGTGTGACCGGCACCTCGGCCGCCAACGAGCGCGGCAAGGGCTTCACCGAGGGTCTGAAGGCGTTCCCGGACATCAAGGTCGTCGCCTCGCAGCCGGCCGACTTCGACCGCACCAAGGGCCTGGACGTCACCACCAACATGCTGCAGGCCCACCCCGACGTGAACGGCGTCTTCGCCCAGAACGACGAGATGGCGCTCGGCGCGATCAAGGCCCTGGGCAACAAGGCCGGCAAGTCGGTCACGGTCGTCGGCTTCGACGGCACCCCCGACGGCCTGGTCGCGGTCGAGGACGGCTCGATGTTCGCCTCGGTCGCCCAGCAGCCGAAGCTGCTCGGCAAGCTGGCCGTCGAGAACGCCGTCAAGGCCGCCAAGGGCGAGAAGATCGACGCCATGGTGAAGGTCCCGGTCAAGGTCGTCACCAAGAAGAACGTCGCCGAGTTCAACGGCTGATCCGACGTCACACCGTCAGGGCCGCGGGCGGGCGCGTCGTGCGCGACGCGCCCGCCCGCGGCCGTGACAGCGGTTTCGGCCGCTGAAGGCATCCCCGTGAACCGTGAGAGCGGCGCGATCCGCGCCCTCCGAGGGGTGCACGAGGTCCGAGAGACCCGGGAGACCTGAGAGACCCGAGTGGTCCAGGTCCGAGAGGTCCGCGTCCGCGAACATCGCGGCACGCGCGCGGGGATCCAGGGGGGATCCACAGGCATCCGTAGGGAGACAGTTCATGTACGACTACGACCTCCTGGTCGTGGGGTCGGCCAACGCCGACCTCGTGATCGGGGTGGAGCGACGGCCGGCGGCCGGAGAGACCGTGCTCGGCTCCGACCTGGTCGTCCACCCGGGCGGCAAGGGAGCGAACCAGGCGGTGGCCGCGGCGCGCCTCAGCGCCCGTACGGCGCTGCTGGCGCGGGTCGGCGACGACGCGTACGGCCGGCTGCTGCTGGACACGCAGCGCGAGGCCGGTGTCGACAACGCGGGCGTCCTGGTCGGCGGCGCGCCCACCGGGATCGCGCTGATCACCGTGGACCCCTCGGGGGACAACAGCATCGTGGTGTCGCCGGGCGCCAACGGCCGGCTCACGCCGCAGGACGTCCGGGACGCGGCGGGTCTGCTGCGCGCCTCCCGGGTGGTCTCGACGCAGCTGGAGATCCCGCTGGAGACGGTCGTGGAGATCGTACGGAACCTGCCGTCGGGCACCCGCTTCGTCCTGAACCCCTCGCCGCCGATGCCACTGCCCGCCGAGGTGCTCGCGGCGTGCGACCCGCTGATCGTGAACGAGCACGAGGCGCGGGTCATCGCGGGCTGCGAGCTGGAGGGCTCGCCCGAGGACTGGGCGACGGCGCTGCTGGCATGCGGCCCCCGCTCGGTCGTGGTGACTCTGGGCGAGCGGGGCGCGCTGGTGGCGACCGGCGCGAGCGACGACGCCCCCGGCGTCCTGACCCGGGTCCCGTCGGTGAAGGTCGACGCGGTCGACACGACCGGCGCGGGCGACGCGTTCACGGCGGCGCTGGCCTGGCGGCTGGGCACCGGCGCGACGCTGCCCGAGGCGGCGGCGTACGCGGCCCGCGTGGGCGCGGCGGCGGTCACCCGGCCCGGCGCGCAGGAGTCCTACCCGACCGCCGAGGAGGTCGCGGCGCTGTGAAGAAGACCGGAATCCTGAATCGTCATCTCGCGGGCGCGGTCGCGGAGCTGGGACACGGGGACGGGGTGCTGGTGTGCGACGCCGGCATGCCGATCCCGGCGGGCCCGCGCGTGGTGGACCTGGCGTTCCGCGCCGGGGTGCCGACCTTCGCCGAGGTGCTGGACGGGCTGCTCGACGAGCTGGTGGTGGAGAGCGCGACCGCGGCGTACGAGATCCGCGACGCGAACCCGGAGGCGGCCGCGCTCCTCGACGACCGCTTCGCGGACCTCGACCTGGTCTCGCACGAGAAGCTGAAGGAACTGACGGCGGACGCCCGCCTGATCGTCCGCACGGGCGAGGCCCGTCCGTACGCGAACGTCCTGCTGCGCTGCGGCGTCTTTTTCTGACGGCCGACGCGGTGAGGGAGGGGCCCGGTCCGATGGCGGACCGGGCCCCTCCGTTTGTGTCGAACGGGTGAAGAAGACCGGCCCCACGGTCCCTCACGGAACGTATTTACGCAGGTCAGAGCCGTTTCTCATGGTGATGACAACGGTCACCACTGCAGCCTTTGCCAGGCACCCGCCGTATGCGCTTCACTCTGGTCAGTCACCACCGCAACCACGGGGAGGGCCGGCGATGAGCATGCGACGCGACCACGGACACGAGCCCGGGCACGGTCATGATCACGGACGGGACCAGGCACACGGACAGAGCCATGGACACACGCACGAGCACGGGACCGCGAACGGGACCGGGACCGGGAACGAGCGCGGGAACGCGCACGGACATGATCACGGTCACGACCACGGGGCCGGCGGGCACTCGCACGGGGTGTCGGCCGACGCGGACCGCCGCTGGCTGACGCTGGCGCTGGCGCTCATCGGCGGATTCATGGCCGTCGAGGTCGTCGTCGGCATCGCCGCGCAGTCCCTGGCGCTCATCTCGGACGCGGCCCACATGCTGACCGACGCGGCGTCGATCGTCTTCGCCCTGATCGCGATGCGCCTCGCCGCCCGGCCGGCCAAGGGGCCTTCACCTACGGCCTGAAGCGCGCCGAGATCCTCTCCGCCCAGGTCAACGGCCTGTCACTGCTGCTCCTCGGCGCCTGGCTCGCGTACGAGGCCGTGCGGCGGCTGATCGATCCGCCGAAGGTCGAGGGCGGACTCGTCCTGGTGACCGCGCTGGCGGGAATCGCCGTCAACATCGCCGCGGCCGTCTGCCTCTCGAAGGCGAACCGCAGCTCGCTCAACGTCGAGGGCGCCTACCAGCACATCCTCAACGACCTGTTCGCCTTCATCGGCACCGCCGTCTCCGGCCTGATCGTCGTCCTCACCGGCTTCGTCCAGGCGGACGCGATCGCCACCCTGGTCGTCGTCGTCCTGATGGCCAAGGCCGGCTACGGGCTCCTCCGGGAATCCGGCCGGGTCTTCCTGGAGGCGGCTCCCGCCCACATCGACCCCGACGCCCTGGGCGACCGGCTCGTCCGCGAACCGGCCGTCACCGAGGTCCACGACCTGCACGTCTGGCAGATCACCTCCGGTCAGAACGCGCTGTCCGCCCACGTCCTGGTCGACGACGCCGCCGACTGCCACACCACGCGCCGGGACCTCGAGAAGTTCCTCGCCGCGGAGTACGGCATCACCCACAGCACCCTCCAGGTGGACCACGCCGAGCACGCCGAACTCGTCGGTGCCGGAGCCGGCCACTGCGAGGACGCGCACGGCCCCGTCCACCGCGCCGGACCGCACGACCACTGACCGGCTCGCCCACCGTTCCTCGCACGCCCGATGTTCCGGAATCCCGCTCGGCGGGACGTCCGGAGCATCGGCCTGTGGCCCCGCCCCGGGCTCAGCCCAGATCCTCGAAGACCTCGTCCCAGAGCCCGCAGTCGTCCACGGTCGGGTCGCACGCGCTCATCCGTACGCGCAACGCTGCGACGGCGGCCGCGCGTTCGGCGTCGTCCTCCGCCTCCAGCTCCGTGCCCGCCTCGGTGATGAGCCCGAGCAGCACCGCCAGACGGGGCAGGGAATGCGCGGCCGCGCCCTTCCAACCGGCGCCGTGGTCCCAGCCGTTGGGGTCGTAGTGGGTGATCCCGCCGTCCGCCCCGTCGAGCATCAGGTGCTGGTCGTACCAGAGGGCCACGCAGAGGGCGAAGTCGGCCGGCGGGGAGTCGTCGTCGGGATACCGCTCCCCGTAGATCTCGGCGGCGTCGAACACCACCGGCCCGTCCTCGTCCCGCAGACACGTCGTGTCGATCCCGACCGCGTCGAGACGGACCGCCGGGAACCCGACCGTCGTCAGGAACTCCCGCGACGCGGCGTCGGTCAGCTCGGCCGGCAGGGCGGCCTCGTCCGGCCGCCAGAGCGAGCCCTGCCCCAGCCGCTCTTCCAGCCATTCCGCGTCAGGTATCAGCGGAACGTCGTTCTTCGTCACTGCGTGGCCCCCGTGTTCGGAGTCGTCGCGTCATTGCCGGGGCCAGTCAAGCGCATGTCGGCCCTGTTCATCCGCGAGAGCCGGCCGGGGCCGAGGGGCGCGGGCTCGTCGAGGAGGCGGCTCATGAACAGCGCGATCTCCCCCTCGGACGCGGTGCCGCGGTAGAGGGACGTGTCGAGGCCGCACAGCGAGAACCCCATCCGCTCGTAGGCGTGGACGGCCGGGGCGTTGATGTGGGTCACTTCCAGCCAGACGTGCCCGGCACCGCGCGTCCGGCCCCAGTCGACGGCGTGGTCCATCAGCGTGCGCCCGATACCCCGGCCCTGGTACGGCCCGGCCACCTCGATGTCGGCGATGGTCAGCCGCCGGTTCCAGGACTCGTACGACGCGTCCACATAGCCGCACACGCGATCGTCGTCCAGCGCGACGAACCGACGCGTACCCTCCGACTCCTGGTCACCCCAGGGCTCTTCGTCGGGGAAGACCTTGTGGAGGGGCGGGTCCAGCCGCGTGGGACGGATGCCGAACCCGTCCTCGGATTCGACCACCTCGAAGACGGTGTCCGAAGTGAACTCACCCTTGATGACAGCGGACTTGTCCCGCTCGCTCTCCGCCACGCGATAGGTGATCCGCCCTGTCGTCCCACGTCCGGCTGATGCCCTGTCGGGTTGCGTCATGCCCTCACCGTACCGTTCGGCGCATGACCGTGATCGGCCCCCTGCCGGCGGTCGTGCGGTGTCCGTTGGTCGAGTCCGTAAGAGACAGCCGCAGCGCCCAGGGGCGCTCTCCCCCGCGAGATGCCTCGCCGTTCAGCGGTCGCGAGGCATCTCTCGTCGTCCTGCCGGACGCCTCCCGGCGATCACGCCGGTGCATCGGCGCGGAGGGCGGGGATGATCTCCGACCCGTACGCGTCGATGGTGCCCTCGCGGTTGTCGTGCATGTCGTAGAGGGCGAACTGGTCGACGCCCAGCTCCTTGAGGCGGCGCAGCTTCTCGATGTGGGCCTCGGCCGGGCCGAGGACGCAGAAGCGGTCGACGATCTCGTCCGGGACGAAGTCGGTGTCGGGGTTGCCGGTGCGGCCGTGGTGGCTGTAGTCGTAGCCGTGGCGGTTCTTGATGTACGCGGTGAGCTCGTCCGGGACCATGCCGGAGTGCTCCCCGTAGCGGGCGACCAGGTCGGCGACGTGGTTGCCGACCATGCCGCCGAACCAGCGGCACTGCTCGCGGGCGTGGGCCAGGTCGTCCCCGACGTACGCCGGGGCGGCGACGCAGATGGTGACCTCGGCCGGGTCGCGGCCGGCGTCGGCGGCGGCCTGGCGGACCGCCTTGACCATCCGTTCGGTGAGGAACGGGTCGGCGAGCTGGAGGATGAAGCCGTCGGCCTTCTGCCCGGCGAGGGCGAGGGCCTTCGGCCCGTACGCCGCCATCCACACCGGCAGCTTGCCGTCCTTGACCCACGGGAGGCGGATCGGATTGCCGTCCACCTCGGCCTCCCGGCCCTCGGCGAGGTCGCGGATGACGTCGATGGCCTCGCCGAGCCGGGCCAGGGTGTTGGGCTTGCGCCCGGCGACGCGCATCGCGGAGTCGCCTCGGCCGATGCCGCACACGGTGCGGTTGCCGAACATGTCGTTGAGGGTGGCGAAGGTGGAGGCGGTGACCTCCCACGTGCGCGTGCCCGGGTTGGTCACCATCGGGCCGACGTGGAGCTTGGTGGTGTGCTCCAGGATCTGGCTGTAGATGACGAAGGGCTCCTGCCACAGTACGGCGGAGTCGAAGGTCCAGCCGTAGCGGAAGCCGTTGCGTTCCGCGCGGCGCATCAGGCCGACGACCTGCGAGGCGGGCGGGTCGGTCTGCAGGACGATTCCGAAGTCCACGAGGCGGCTCCTAGTCGAGGTACTGGCAGGTGGAGCGGGGCACGAAGCTGCCGTGGCCGGCGCGGCCCACGAACGTCCGCTGGTCGATGACGAGTTCGCCGCGCGAGAGGACCGTCTCGACGCGTCCGGTGACCGTCTTCCCCTCGTACGCCGAGTAGTCGACGTTCATGTGATGGGTCTTTGCCGACATGGTCTGGGTCGCGTGCGGGTCGTAGACGACGATGTCGGCGTCGGCGCCGGGCGCGATCGTGCCCTTCTGCGGGTAGAGGCCGAACATCCGGGCCGGGGTGGCGCAGGCGATCTCGATCCAGCGGCGGCGGCTGATGTGCCCGTCGACGACGGCCTGGTGGAGCAGGTCCATGCGGTTCTCCACGCCCGGCAACCCATTGGGGATCCTGGAGAAGTCGCCGCGGCCCAACTCCTTCTGGCCCACGAAGCAGAAGGGGCAGTGGTCGGTGGAGACCACCTGGAGGTCGTTGGTCCGCAGGCCCCGCCACAGCGCCGCCTGGTGCTCGCGCGGCCGCAGCGGGGTGGAGCAGACGTACTTGGCGCCCTCGAAGTCCGGCTCGGCGAGGTTGTCGGTGGACAGGAAGAGGTACTGCGGGCAGGTCTCGCCGAAGACCGGCAGGCCCTTGTCGCGGGCCGCGGCCAGCTCGGCGACGGCCTCCTCCGCCGACACGTGGACGACGTAGAGCGGGGCGCCCGCCACCCGGGAGAGCTGGATCGCCCGGTGGGTGGCCTCGGCCTCCAGCAGGGCCTTGCGCACCTCGCCGTGGTAGCGAGGGTCGGTCTCGCCCCGGGCCAGCGCCTGCTCGACCAGGACGTCGATCGCGATGCCGTTCTCGGCGTGCATCATGATCAACCCGCCGTTCTCGGCGCCGCGTTGCATGGCCCGCAGGATCTGTCCGTCGTCGCTGTAGAAGACCCCGGGATAGGCCATGAACAGCTTGAAGGAGGTGATGCCCTCCTCGACGAGCTTGTCCATCTCGTTCAGGGTGTGCTCGTTGACGTCGGAGAGGATCATGTGGAAGCCGTAGTCGACGGAGCAGTTGCCGTCGGCCTTGGCGTACCAGGTGTCGAGCCCCTCCCGCAGGGAGTGGCCGGTGCTCTGGACGGCGAAGTCGACGAGGGTGGTGGTGCCGCCCCAGGCGGCGGCGCGGGTGCCGGTCTCGAAGGTGTCGGAGGCGGAGGTGCCGCCGAAGGGGAGCTCCATGTGGGTGTGGGCGTCGACGCCGCCCGGGACGACATAGCGGTCGGTGGCGTCGATCGTACGGTCGGCGGTCCAGCCGGCGGCGACGTCGGAGCCGTGGGCGGCGAGGGCGGCGATCCGCCCGTCCTCGATCAGCACGTCGGCGTGGATCTCGTCGGCGGCGGTGACGACGAGGCCGCCGCGGATGAGGGTTCGGGTGCTCACGGGACTTCTCCCCTGCGAGTCGGAGCGATCGTGAACGGACGAGGTGCGGACGAGGTGCGGGCGAGGTGCGGGCTGGATACGGGCTGGGTACGGGCGGACGGCCGCTTCGCGTGAACTAGAGTGCGTGCAGAGCCTGTTCGAGGATCGAGGCGCCTTCCTCGGCCTCGGCGACGGTGAGCGAGAGCGGCGGCGCGATGCGCAGGGTGCTGGTGTTGTGGCCGCCTCCCTTGCCGAGGAGGAGCCCGTTCTCACGCGCGGTCTCAAGGACGGCCGCGGCCGCCTCGGGGTGCGCGAGATCGGTGCCCGGCCGGGTGAGCTCGACGCCGATCATCAGACCGCGCCCGCGTACCTCGCGTACGGCGTCGACGCCCGCGGCGGCGGCCCGGATGCGTTCGATGAGCAGACCGCCGACGCGGCGGGCGTTGCCCTGCAGGTCGTGATCGAGGAGGTAGCCGAGGTTGGCGAGCCCGGCGGCCATGGTGACGGGCGAACCGCCGAAGGTGGAGATGGAGTTGGCGTCGAGGCTGTTCATGACCTCCTCGCGGGCCACGACTCCGCCGATGGACATGCCGTTGCCGATGCCCTTGGCGAAGGTGAGGATGTCGGGCGGTCCGGCCTGGCCGTGCGCCTGCCAGCCCCAGAAGTGTTCGCCGGTGCGGCCCCAGCCGGTCTGCACCTCGTCCGAGATCCACAGGATGCCGTGCCGGTCCAGGACTTGGCGGAACGCGGCGTACAGACCGTCGGGCGGCGCGGTGAAGCCGCCGACGCCCTGGATGGGTTCGGCGATGAGGGCGGCGACGTCGCGGGTGTGCCCGAGCAGGTCCTCCAGGTCGGCGACGCACGCCTCGATGAACCGCTCGTCGCTGTACTGGGCGTACGGGCCGCGGGTGCGGACGCCGCCGTGCACGTACAGGGTGTGCAGCGGCGAGAGGCCGGTGGGCGACCAGGAGCGGTTGCCGGTGATGCCGACGGTGGAGAAGGAGCGGCCGTGGTAGCTGTTGCGCATGGCCAGGATCTGACTGGAGCCGCGGTACGCGGTGGCCAGGAGCAGCGCGGTGTCGTTGGCCTCGGTGCCGGAGGTGGTGAAGAAGACGCGGGCGTCGGGGATGCCGGAGAGGGTGGCGATCCGTTCGGCCAGCTCCACCATGGGCCGGTTGAGGTAGAGGGTGGAGGAGTGGATGATCCGCCCGGCCTGCTCGGCGACGGCCTTGGTGACCTCGGGGAGCGCGTGGGCGGTCATAGTGGTGAGGATGCCGCCGAAGAAGTCGAGGTAGCGGTTGCCGTCGGCGTCCCAGACATGACGGCCTTCTCCGTGGGTGATCTCCAGGGGCTCGCGGTAGTAGAGGGCGAGCCACTCGGGGAGGACGGCGCGGTGCCGGTCGTACAGATTGCTCACGGCTTCACCAGTCCGTCGTATGCGTCGGGGCGGCGGTCGCGGTAGAAGGCCCACTGCTGGCGGACCTGGTCGATGAGGCCGAAGTCGAGGTCGCGGACCACGAGTTCCTCCTCCTTGTCGGAGGCGACATCGCCGACGAACTGGCCGCGCGGGTCGACGAAGTAGCTGGTGCCGTAGAAGTCGTTGTCGCCGTACTCCTCCTGGCCGACGCGGTTGATGGCGGCGACGAAGTACTCGTTGGCGACGGCGGCGGCGGGCTGTTCGAGCTGCCAGAGGTAGCTGGACAGGCCGCGCGAGGTGGCGGACGGGTTGTAGACCAACTGTGCGCCGTTGAGTCCGAGTTGGCGCCAGCCCTCGGGGAAGTGGCGGTCGTAGCAGATGTAGACCCCGACCTTGCCGACGGCGGTGTCGAAGACCGGCCAGCCGGCGTTGCCGGGGCGGAAGTAGTACTTCTCCCAGAATCCCTTGACCTGCGGGATGTGGTGTTTGCGGTACTTGCCGAGGTAGCTGCCGTCGGCGTCGATGACGGCGGCGGTGTTGTAGTAGAAGCCGGAGTCCTCGACCTCGAAGACGGGGACCACGATCACCATCCCGGTCTCCCGCGCGAGGTCCCGCATCCGGCGCACGGTCGGACCGTCGGGCACCGGTTCGGCCCAGCGGTAGTGCTCGGCGTCCTGGACCTGGCAGAAGTACGGGGCGTTGAACACCTCCTGGAAGCCGATGACCTTCGCGCCCTGCCGGGCCGCCTCGCGGGCGTGTTCCTCGTGCTTGGCGAGCATGGATTCGGTGTCGCCGGTCCAGGTCGCCTGGACGAGCGCGGCGCGTACGACGTCGGTCATGAGCTGCTCCTTCGGCACGGCGTCAGAGAGCCTCTACGCACGTAGACACGATGCGTAGGAGGAGAACGTAAGCCCCGTCCCAGCCCGGAGCAAGACCACCGCCGGGAAGCAGCGGAGTCGATCATGTTTCATACCCGAGTGGTCCACACCGGACACGTATCGACACGTCCGGTGTATACCGATCATGCGTGCCGCACCCCCACCCGTCGGCACGTCGGCGCGACTAGACGGGAGTCGGATTGCCGGCGTGGGTCAGGGTCTCCCAGGCCACGAAGAGATCGTCGGTACCGGCCGGCCGCTGCCGCTCGGCCAGCTTCTCGGTCTGCGGCAGGGAGCGGTGCATCCGCCCCCGCAGGTGATTGAGGGCGGCCTCGACGTCCGGGCCCATGGTGCGCTTGACCTGCCCGCCGCACAGCCAGCGCGGGGCGGTGGCGCCGAGCTGGTAGCGGGCGTGGAACTCCAGGGCGGCGGTGAGCCGGTCGGCCTCCTCGCGGTAGAGGTCGAGGCCCTGGTGCCAGGCGGTCTCCGCGATGTGGGCGGTGGCGGCGAGCGAGTAGCCGATGTGCAGGAAGTTGCGGCAGGTCTCCTGGCCGACGCCGTCCCGGTAGGTGCGCTGCCCGAACCAGTACGTGGCGAGCTGGTCGGCCGACTTGACGGTCCCGCCGGGCGGCGGCTTGGGCAGCGCCCCGTCGGAGGCCGGATAGAAGTACGCGGGCACCCGGGCGCGGTAGCGCCGTACCGCCTCCTCGTACAGCGCGCGGTCCTCCAGGAACACCGCCACGCTCATGGTGGCGTCGGTCATCGCCAGTTCCCAATTGCCGTTGTAATCAAGGACCTTGGAGGTGACCTCGGGCAGATACGCCTTGCGCAGCATCCACTTGAAGCGCTGCACCCGCGGGCCCGGCCACGCCGGGTAGCCGGCGTGCACGATCTCGGCGGCGCGCGCCCAGGTGGAGCCCGCCCAGGCGGTCTGGAGGTCGGCGTCGTCGCGCGTGTGCTCCTTCACCCGCCCCGACCAGGCGTCCATGATGGCGACGGACCTGCGGGCGTACGCGGCGTCGCCGGAGACCGACCACATCAGGGCCTGGGTGTACGCGGCGATGGCGTCCTCGCGCTCGGCGACGCAGGCGTCGGTGCCGGCGTTGGAGGCGCAGGCGACGGTCCGCGCGGGGTGCGGGGTGTAGTCGCGGGCCGCGTACGCGCTCGCGCTCATCGCCCCGTACGCCGATTTCCACGGTTCCTGACCGGCCGCGACATGCCGGCGTACAGCGGCCAGCTGCGCCCCGCCGACCACGACGCCCGGGTGCCGGAAGTGCTCGGGGCGGTCCCGGGCGGCACGTCGCTCCGCGGCGTACCGGAGCCGGAACCACAGCCGGTGGCGACGGCGGCGGCGAGGAGCACGACAGTGAGGGCGGCGGCCCGGCGTGCGGCCCGGATCCGCGGCCGGGCGGGCTTGTGACGAGGGTTCACCCGTCCACGGTGGCGCCGGGCCCGGGGCCCCGCATCCGCTGCTAGGCCACCTGGTCGGCGGCCCGGACTCCCCCGCGCGGGCGCTTGTCTACCGCGTCTCGGCGGCCGTGTCGTAGCTGTCCCGCGCGTCGGCGATCGCGCCCCCGTGCGTCCGGGCCCAGGCGCAGGCGGCGTCGAGCGGGTCGAGCAGCGAGCGGCCGAGCGGGGTGAGGGCGTACTCGACGCGGGGCGGGTGCTCGTCGTGGACGGTCCGGGAGACGAATCCGTCCCGCTCCATGGCGCGCAGCGTCTCGGTGAGGACCTTCGGGGTGATCCAGTGCAGCGGCACGCGCAGCTCGGTGAATCGGTGCGGCCGGCCGTCCTCCAGACAGCGCAGCACGAGCGCGGTCCACTTGCCGCCCACCGTGACCGGGCGGGCGGACGTCGAGCAGGCGGGGTCGCGGAACAGGTCGCTCGGCAGCGTCGTCGCGCCGCGGTTCTCGGACTCGGTCATGCCGTCGAGGTTAGGGCCTTTCTTTTGGGTCAGGCTGGGTCAGGGTGCGGGGTCCGGTGCACTGCGCTCGCTTCGCTCGCTCCGTCTCGGCGCACGCGAGCCCGGCACGACCCGAAAGACAGGCCCAAGTCGTGGGTCGGTACCGTTGAAGTAACCGTGCGTCCCCGTCCTACTGTCCCCCGCATGACGACGAACACGATGAACACGACCGGCGATCTCCTTGTCTTCGGCGCCGGCGGACGGGTCGGACGGGCGGTGGTCGCGGAGGCGACGGCGCGCGGGCACCGGGTGACGGCCGTGGTCCGCGACCCGGCGAAGCACCAGGATCTGGAGGGGAGTTCCGTCCGGCTGGTACGGGGTGACGTGACCGACCCGGAGTCGGTGGCGGCCCTCGCGCCGGGCCACGCGGCGGCCGTCAACGCCACGGCGCGGCTCGACGTCCCGTCGGTCGGCCACTACACGGCGGCGGCGCGGGCCCTGCTCGCGGGGCTGCCGGAGGCCGGGGTGGGCCGGCTGGTCGTCGTGGGCATCGCCACGACGCTGGAGACCGCGCCGGGGGTCCGGGTGATGGACGCGCCCGAGTTCCCCGAGGAGTACCGGGCCTTCTCCCAGGGGCATGTGGCGGAGTTCGAGCTGCTGACGGCCGAGGCCGGGCAGGCGCTGGACTGGCTGATGGTGGTGCCGGCGATGGACCTGAACGCCGAGGCGCCGGTGACGGGCGGGTACCGGACGGCGGTGGGCACGGTCGTCGGCGGACCGGGCCGCATCGCGCACGCCGACCTGGCCCGCGCGCTCGTGGACGAGGCGCTGCGGCCGGGGCACCACCGGGTGCAGCTGGCGGTGGCATCCCGGGTTTGACGCGGTGGGCCTGGCCTCATCAGGCCCGGCACGGCGGCTACGGGGCGGCCGGCGGTGCCCCGCTCCGCGTCCGGGCCCGCCCCAGGATCCACAGGCCGAGGCCCACCAGGACGGCCGCCCCGGCCGCGTACACCGGCAGCCACAGGGTCGTCGTCGCGGACAGGCAGTCGGCGACGGCCGCATGGCTCTGGGCCTCCTGCGCGCCGGCCAGTGCCACACCGGCGCCGTGCGCCAGGCTCCCCAGTTCCGCCTCGGCCTGGAGGCGCGCGTACGCGCCCACCGCGGCGCACCGGTCGCGGGTGCCGGGCATCGGGAACAGCCAGGCCCAGCGCTGCATCATCGGCGCGAGGACGAGCGCCAAGCACAGGCCGGCGACCAGTGAGAACGCCACCAGGTTCACGACGTAGCCGGAGCGGAGTCCGGGTGCCCAGGCCGGCAGCCGGAAGAAGGCGAGGACGATGGCGAGCAGCGTCAGCCCGATGTACGTCGCGAACCACTGCCAGGACCCCTGCGCGAGCGAGGCCGACAGTACGGCGGCGAGGGCGATCCCGATGACTCCCGGCTGACCGGCGACCGTCACGCCCGCGCGGGCGGACGCCGGTTCGGGCGCTTCCTGACTGCGGTGGTGGTCGCCCACGGTGCCTCCTGCCTGGTCCGGCTCTCAGCATCCGGCCAGGCCGGGGCGCCGGACCGGCGCCATGCCGGACCGGCGCGCAGCCTGGCCCGGTTGGCGGGCGGCCGTCCCGGCCGGGACCGCTCGGGCAGGGACCGCTCAGGCCGCGGCGGCCGTGGTCGGCAACCGCGTGGGCGAGGGCCCGGACGCCCCCGACGAGGGGCGTCCGGGCCGGGGCGTGCCACTGCCGCTGCCACACGGGATGGTGATCGCGATCGGGCCGATGCTCGCCGGAGGCGGAAGCGACCATCACTCCACGGCGCGGGACGGCCGGACGATCCGTACGATCGACGGCTCGCGCGCGGCGCACACCGAGCCCACCGAGCCCACTGAGCACACCGTGGCGATCACGGACAACGGCCCGCGCGTTCCCACCGCGCTATGGGCCCGTGCGAGACGGGTCAGGGCGTCGGCCGGACCACCATCGCCGAACCGCCGCCGCGCCGCTCCTTCTCGGCCGCGGCCAGCCAGCGTCCGTCGGGCAGCCGCTGCACGCCGGTCGCCGCGCCGATCTCCGGGTTCTGCCGGAAGCCGTGCCCGAGCGCTTCGAGTTCGGCGCGCAACGGGCTGTTCCACAGGGCCGGTTCGAGTTCCGTGGTGGCCTGGTTGCGCTGGCTCGCGCGCGGTGCCGCGATGGCGTCGACGAGCGGGAGACCGCGGTCCAGAACGCCGGTGAGGGTCTGCAGGACGGTGGTGATGATGGTGGCGCCGCCCGGCGAGCCGAGCGCGAGGACCGGCCGCCCGCTCTTGTCGAGCACGATCGTCGGGGAGATCGAGGAGCGCGGACGCTTGCCGGGGCCGGGCAGGTTGGGGTCGTGGACGGCGGGGTCGGCCGGGGTGAAGGAGAAGTCGGTCAGCTCGTTGTTGAGCAGGAAGCCGCGGCCGGGCACGGTGATGCCACTGCCGCCGGTGGACTCGATGGTGAGGGTGTAGGCGACGACGTTGCCCCACTTGTCGGCGACCGTCAGGTGGGTGGTGTTCTCGCCCTCGTACGTGGTGGGGGCGGCCTTTCCGCCGGTGGCGCAGGGGGCGGGGTGGCGCGGGTCGCCGGGGGCGAGCGGGCTGGTCAGCGCGGCGTCGTCGCGGATCAGACAGGCGCGGGAGTCGGCGAACCGCTGCGAGAGCAGGCCCTGGACGGGCACGTCCTCGAAGGCCGGGTCGCCGACCCAGCGGCCCCGGTCGGCGAAGGCGATCCGGCTGGCCTCGATGAAGCGGTGCAGGTAGCGGGCGTCGGAGGCACGCGAGAGGTCGGTGGTCTCCAGGATGTTCAGGGCCTCGCCGACGCTGGTGCCGCCGGAGGAGGACGGGGGCATGCCGTAGACGTCGAGGCCCCGGTAGGAGACCTTGGTGGGCTTACGCCGGAGGGTGTCGTAGCCGGCGAGGTCGTTCTCGGTCAGATCGCCGGAGCGGACGACCCGGGTGGCGCCGGCGCGGACCGGCGGGTGCTGGACAGTGTTCACGATGTCGCGGGCGAGCGGGCCCTTGTAGAGGGCGCCGACGCCCTCGCGGCCGATCTTCTCGTACGTTCGGGCCAGGTCGGGGTTCTTGAAGGTCGAGCCGACGGCCGGCAACTGCCCACCAGGCAGGAAGAGTTCGGCGGTGGCCGGGAAGTCGCGGAAACGGCCCTCGTTGCCGGCGGTCTGGGAGCGGAAGGTGGAATCGACGGTGAAGCCGTCGCGGGCCAGCCGCTCGGCCGGTTCGAGGAGTTTGCGCAGCGGCTTGCTGCCCCAACTGTCCAGCGCCGTCTGCCAGGTGGCGGGCGTGCCGGGGGTGCCGACGCTGCGGCCGCTGGTCATGCCTTCCTCGAAGGGGATGGCCTTGCCGTTCTCCACGAAGAGGTTCGCGTCGGCGGAGGCGGGCGCGGTCTCGCGGCCGTCGACGGTGTGCACGCTGCGGGACTTGGCGTCGTAGTAGACGAAGTAGCCACCGCCGCCGATGCCGGCCGAGTACGGCTCGGTGACGCCGAGGGCGGCGGCCACGGCGACGGCGGCGTCGACGGCGTTGCCGCCCTTGCGCAGTACCTCGACGCCGGCGGCGGAGGCGTCCGCGTCGACGCTGGCGACGGCGCCGCCCCAGCCGGTGGCGACGGGCACCTTGACGGGTGGGGTGCCGGGGGCCGGTGCGGACGGGGGCGCGGCGGACGCGGGTGCCACCAGGGCGGGCGGGGCGGCGGCTGCCACCGAGAGGACCGTCGCGGCGACGGCGAGGAGCGAGACAGAACGGGCGGTGGATCGGCGCTTCCGGGACATCTTCCGTACCTCCAGTCGACGACCGTCCGCGCAGCGTACTTCCGTTCCGGCCCGCCGTCAGGACCACCGCCGCCCGGTGTCCGGTGTCACCCGCCTGGCCGCACCCGCACGGCACCCCCTAGCATGCCCGCCCATGAACGAAGACCTGCGCAATGTCGTGCTCGGGGTGCTGGCCACCGGCGTCAGCGGTGCGATCGGCTGGCTTGCCCGCACGCACCTCTGGCGCCGCCGACTGCGCCGCAAGCAGGCGTTCTTCGGGCTGCCCAGCCACTCCGAGTGCCTGCTGGTGGTCAACCGGGAGGCGGGCAGCGAGGGTGCGGTGCACCGGTACGACGTGTCGGCGCTGCTCGAACTCGCCGCGCTCGTCAAGGACTGCGGGGCGACCGCCCGGATCGTGCAGCACGATCTGGCACAGATGGGCTTCGGGGACCGCACGGAATTCTGCGTCGGCGGACCCGGATCCAACCGCCGGATGGCCGCGCATCTCGCCTCGCTGCTGCCGGGCCTGACGATGCGCACGGCCGCCGAACCCGTGGACAGGCGGGGCGAGATACACGTCGGGACGGACCTCTACCGGATGGAGCGGGGCGTCACCGAGTACGTGCTGCTCGCCCGGGTCCGGGCGGGCGAGGGCGCGCGGCCCGTCTTCCTCTTCTGCGGCCAGCGGGCCATCGACAACCAGGCCGCCACCCGCTATCTGGCCCGGCACCACGAGCGGTTGACCCGCCGCCACCGCGACGGCAGCTTCGTCCTGCTGCTCAAGGTCGTCAACTCGCAGGCGTACGGCCCCGACGTGGTCGAACTGGTCGCCGACGTGACCCGGCAGGCCCTCACGCCCCCGCCGTCCGGCACGGCGGTCAGCTCCGCCACGTCACCCGCACCGGCAGCGACTTGACGCCGTTGATGAAGTTCGAGACCAGCCGCCGGGGCGGTCCCGCGAGTTCCAGCCCCTGCCAGGACTCCCGCATCTCCTCGTGCAGGACGCGGAGTTGGAGCCGGGCGAAGTGCGCGCCGAGGCACACATGCGGGCCGTCACCGAAGGAGACGTGCGGATTCGGCGTGCGGGTGAGGTCGAGACGGTACGGGTCGGCGAAGGCCCGCTCGTCGTAGTTGGCGGAGGCGTGGAACACGACGACCTTGTCCCCGGCGGCGATCGGCACTCCGGACAGCTCGGTGTCGCGGGTGGCGGTGCGCCGGAAGGACAGCACGGGCGGGTGGACGCGCAGCAGTTCGTCGACGGCCGGGTCCGCGGCGACCTGCCCGGCCCACCAGGCGCGGCTCTCGGCGGGGTGGTCGGCGAGGGCGAGCAGTCCGCCGGGAGCGGCGCTGCGGACCGTGTCGTTGCCGGCGACGGTGAGCAGGAAGAAGAACATCTCCAGTTCGGCGTCGCGCAGTTCGGAGGCGGCGAGCACGCTGATGATGTCGTCGGCGGGGTGTGCCCGCTTGTGGGCGGCGAGTTCGCGCGCGTAGCCGAACATCTCGGCGAGCATGGCGGGCGACCGGGGATTGACCGGCCGCCCGTCGGCGTCGAGCACGGGCGGTTCGTCGGGGTCCTGGTACGCGATGACCCGCTCGGTCCAGGCGAGCAGCAGGCCCCGGTCGCTCGCGGGCACGCCCAGCAGGTCGGTGAGGTTGAGCAGCGCGTAGTCGTCGGTGACGGCACGCACGACGTCGAACTCCCGGCCCTGGTCCGCTCCCGACTCCCGGGCGTGGGCGAGCAGTTCGCGGGCGCGCTGCCGCGCGGTCACGGCGAAGCGGTCGATCCGGGCGGGGGTGAAGGCGCGGCTGACGAGCCGGCGCAGCCGGCCGTGGTGCGGCGGGTCCTGGTTGAGCATCATCCGCCGGATGAACGGCAGATCGGCGGGGTCGGGGTCGCGGATCTGGGTCGCGCCGAGGTACGAGGAGAAGTCCGCCGCGTCCTTGAGGACCCGGACGACGTCGGCGTGCCGGGTCACCGCCCAGAAGCCGGGACCGGCGGGCCAGCCGAGCACCTCGTCCTCGTTCTGGCGGGCGACGGGATAGTGGTCGCGCAGGGCGCGGAAGCGGTCGTGCGGGATTCCGGCGGCGTAGATCCGCGGGTCGAAGACGTCGGGGATGCCGCGGACTCCACGGAGTCCGGGGGCGCCCAAGGCGTCGGGGATATGGCTGGTTTCGGTGCTGTGATGCCGGTCGGCGATGTGCTCCACGGAGAACAGGCTGTCCCTCGTCCTCCCGCGAGGCAATCGGTACCGCGCATAACGCGTCGATCTTGACCCGCCCATGACCCCTGAAGAGGATCGGGGCCGAAGGAAGCGCCCGACCGGAGTGTCGGGCGGTGCCAGGACGGCGCCGCCGGCCCCCACCGCCTGAGTACGGTCGCCCACGTGGTCCGAGTACGTCACCGGCTGCCCGCGGTACGCGGCGCCGTCGACGTGATCGTCCGCGTGTCCGGCTCGGCGTACGACAAGTGGCCCGACCACGAGAAGATCACCATGACCCGCTGCTTCACGCTGCGGGTGCCGCCCGGGACGGAGTCGGACGCGGTGCCGGAAGACGCCGACTGTCCGGACGGTGCTCCGCTGACGTTCGCGCCGCCGCCCGCACCGCCCCGCCCCGGATACGGCCTGCGGCGGGTCGGCGGGTGGCCGGGGCCACTCGCCGACCCGCCGCAGGGCGGGCACAACCCGACCGGCGCGCAGCTGACCTTCTCCTCCCCACGGCCGAGCGGCTGGTATCGGACCCGCGGGGGCGGAGTGGTCATCGGCTGCTGCCGGGCGGGCAGGGCCCGTGCGGGGCTTCGCGCGGCCGTACGGCTTCCCGACGGGATCGCGAAACGGAGTCGCGTGCCGGATGGCGCGACGGCCGGGCCGGCCGGACCGGCCGGACCGGTGCGGCCGGCCCGGTCAGTCGCGCTGCTCGATGAGAAGAGGAGGTTCCGCCGGGGCGACGTCGGCGGCCCGCATCCGCGGACTCCGGCGCTCCCGCTTGGCCACCCAGGTGGCGAACCAGGACAGCAGCATGCACATGCCGATGTAGATCGGCGAGATCACCATCACGACGGGGATGAAGGGCAGGTCGTAGTCGAGGTTGGAGGCGATCAGCTTGCCCGCGTGCAGGAACTCCTCGTAGGTGATGAGGAAGCCGAGCGAGGTGTCCTTGAGCGCCACCACCAACTGGCTGATGATCGCCGGCATCATGGCCCGGACCGCCTGCGGCACCAGGACGTACGTCATCACCTGGGTCTTGCGCATGCCGAGCGCGTACGCCGCCTCCCGCTGGCCGCGCGCCACCGCGCCGATGCCGGTGCGGAACACCTCGGCGAGCACGGAGCCGTTGTAGAGGGTCAGTCCGGCGACGAGCGCGGGCAGCGGCTGGACCTTGAGCGCCACGAAGATGAAGAAGATCATCACGAGGACGGGCATGGCCCGGAAGAACTCCACGAGCAGCGTGCTGGTCCACCGGAAGACCCGGTGCTCGGAGAGCCGCCCGACGGCGAGGATGCCACCGAGCACGAGCGACAGCACCGAGGCGTACGCGAACGCCTTCAGGGTGTTGCCGAGCCCCCGCAGCAGCAGTTCCTGAATTCCCTTGTAGAGAAAGGGACTCCACTTGGTGGAGGTGAACTGGCCGGTGTCGAACAGGAGATAGACGATCCAGGCGATCAGACCGAGGATCACGACGGTCCCGATCAGCCCGTAGGTCAGATGGCGGCGGCGGGTGCGCGGCCCCGGGATGTCGTAGAGCGCGGAGGAGGCGGTGGTCATCGGGCGACTCCATAGCGCTTCTCCAGGTAGTGGAAGAGCGCGCTGATGGCGAGGGTGATGATGAGGTAGCCGACGGCGATCCAGACGAAGGTCCAGATGATGTTGAAGCCGAGCTCGCTCAGGGTCTTGTAGGTGCCGAGGAGTTCGGTGACGCTGAACGCCCCGGCGATGGCGGAGTTCTTGGCGAGGGCGATCAGGGTGGAGCCGACCGGCGGGATGACGCTGCGAAACGCCTGCGGCAGGACGACGGCGCCAAGGGTCTGGGTGAAGGTCATGCCGAGGCTGCGGGCGGCCTCGCCCTGCCCGAGCGGCACGGTGTTGATGCCGGAGCGCAGCGCCTCGCAGATGAACGCGGAGGTGTAACAGCCGAGCGCGAGGACCGCGAACAGCTTGAAGGGCAGCACGACGCCGAAGCGGGGCAGGCCCAGGATCACGGCGAAGAAGAGCAGGGTGAGCGGGGTGTTGCGCAGCAGGGTGACCCACACGGTGCCGAAGACCCGCAGGGAGCCGACCGGGGCGACCCGGAAGCCGGCCATGAGGAAGCCGAGGACGAGGGCCAGCACACCGGCGTAGACGGTGAGTTCGACGGTGCCGAGAAAGCCTTCGGCGTAGGTCGAGAAATTTTCGGTCAGGACGTCCATGGGAGGGCGGTGTTCCTTCCTCAGGTCGCCGGGTAGCGGTCGACGGGGGGCGGCGTGGGCGCGGGCACCCCGGACAGACCCAGGGTCGCTTCGAACGCCTTCTTCCAGTCGCCGTTCTTCTGGTGGGCGACGATGGCGTCGTCGAGGGCGAACCGCAGCGCGTTGTCGTTGCGCGGGACGCCGATGCCGTACGGCTCCTTGGAGAACGGTTTGCCGACGAGCTTGAGTTCGCCGGGGGCCTTGGCGGCGAAGCCCATGAGGATGGCGTCGTCGGTGGTCACCACGTCGACCTGGTAGGTGAGCAGGTTGTCGACGCAGATGGAGTAGGTGTCGTAGCCGACGAGTTGGGCCTTCGGGTAGTCGGCCTTGATCCGCTGGTACGGGGTGGATCCGGTGGCCGAGCAGACCCGGCGGCCGGCCAGGTCCTGCGGCCCGTGGATGTCGTTCTCGTCGGTGCGTACGAGCAGCGACTGGCCGGCCATGAAGTAGGGCCCGGCGAAGCCGACGAGCTTCTTGCGGTTGGCGTTGATGGTGTAGGTGCCGACGTAGTAGTCGATCTGGCCGTTCTGCAGGGCCGTCTCCCGGTTGGCGGAGGCGATGGTGCGGAACTCGATGCCGGCCGGGTCGAAGCCGAGGGAGGCGGCCATCATCCGGGCGATCTCGATGTCGAAGCCCGAGTACACCCCCGTCGCGGGGTCCTTCTCGCCCATGTAGGGCTGGTCCTCCTTGGCGCCGACGATCAGGTGCCCGCGCCGCTTGGCCCGGGTCCAGGTCGGCGAGTCCGGCAGGCTGAAGTTCGTCTGTACGTGGTAGACGGGCAGCTTGCCGGGCTCGGGGCCCTTGACGGGCGGGCTGCCCTCCCGGCCGCAGCCGCCGGCGGCGAGCGCGGCGGCCAGCAGGAGGGCGAGCGCGGCCAGGGTTCGTTTCGTACGGTGCATGGCTCCCGCTCCGCTCAGTGCTTGAGGATCTTGGAGAGGAAGTCCCGGGCCCGCTCGCTGTTCGGGGCGGTGAAGAAGTCCTCGGGCGCGCGGTCCTCGACGATCCGGCCGTCGGCCATGAAGACGACCCGGTTGGCGGCGGAGCGGGCGAAGCCCATCTCGTGGGTGACGACGACCATGGTCATGCCGTCCCGGGCGAGCTGCCGCATGACCTCCAGGACCTCGTTGATCATCTCGGGGTCGAGAGCGGAGGTCGGCTCGTCGAAGAGCAGTGCCTTGGGGTCCATGGCGAGGGCGCGGGCGATGGCCACGCGCTGCTGCTGGCCGCCGGAGAGCTGGGACGGGTACTTCTCGGCGTGGGCGGCGAGCCCGACCCGTTCGAGGAGTTCGCGGGAGCGCCGATCGGCCTCGTCCCTCTTGCGCTTGCGGACCTTCATCTGCGCGAGGGAGACGTTGGCGAGGACGGTCTTGTGCGCGAAGAGGTTGAACGACTGGAACACCATGCCGACTTCGGCGCGCAGCCGGGCGAGTGCCTTGCCTTCCTCGGGGAGGGGTTCTCCGTCGATGAGGATCTCCCCCGACTCGACGGACTCCAGGCGGTTCATCGCCCGGCAGAGCGTCGATTTGCCGGAGCCGGAGGGTCCGATGACGACCACCACCTCGCCCCTGCCGACGGAGAGATGGATGTCCTGAAGAACGTGCAACGTACCGAAGTGTTTGTTGACGCCCCGCAGTTCGATCAACGGATCGGCGACGGCCATGTGCTGCCCTGCCCCTGTGAGTTCCAGCTGCTCTCGAGTCAGCGCAAGCTATCCGGGGCGAATTAGGACTTCACAGTCGACACGCACGAAAGGGTCATAAGCCGTATTTACCCAAAAGGGTGGCGGTCGTGTCGGGGCAGGGCGCGGGACGGGGTCAGTGCTCGGCGGCCTCGGCGTAGACCTGGGACAGCTCCGGGCTTCCGGTGGTGGCCCAGTCGAGTCCGGCCGCCACCACGTCGAACTCCCGGCCCGAGGCGAGCCGGACCACCGGCTGACCGTCCGGACGCAGATCCCAGGAAGCGCCGGGGACGGTACGGACGACGACCGTGCCGAGATAGAGACCGGCGTCGTTGCCGATCCAGGGCAGTTCCTCGGGGTCGTCGCGCCAGCGGGGCGGGAGCTGGTCGAGGGCGCTCAGCGAGAGAGGGGTGTCGTCGAGCCGTACCCCGGCCCCCTCGGCACGGGCGCGCAGCAGCTCGCACTCGGCCAGCAGTTCGGCCGCCCCTTCCGGGTCCCGGTCGAAGACCGAGACGAGTGGGGACCGTTCGGCCTGGTGACGGCTGCGCCAGTTGCCCAGGAAGGGAATCTCCATCAGGACAGCGTCCCACCGCGCCCCGCCGGGCACCACCCGGCGCGCGCGGCCGGGCGGCGGCCCGCCCGGCCTCGTACAACGACCGTACGAAAACGATCACACCTGGTCGAAGACCGTCACACGTCGAGGTCGACGACCACGGGGGCGTGGTCGGAGGCTCCCTTGCCCTTACGCTCCTCGCGGTCGACGTAGCTGTCCTTGACGGCGTCCGCGAACGGCTTGTTGCCGTAGACCAGGTCGATGCGCATGCCCTTGTTCTTCGGGAAGCTCAGCTGGCGGTAGTCCCAGTACGTGTACGGGTGGTCGTACTTCAGCGGGCGCGGCACCACGTCGCCCAGGCCCGCCTCGCGCAGCGCGGCGAGCGCGGCCCGCTCGGGCTCGGTGACATGGGTGGCGCCCTCGAAGGCGGCGATGTCCCAGACATCGTCGTCGGCCGGCGCGATGTTGTAGTCGCCGAGCACCGCGAAGGGCCGCTCCCCCGCCGCGTCGTCGGCGACGGCCGCCTTCAGGGCCTCCAGCCAGCGCAGCTTGTACGCGTAGTGCTCGTGGGCCACCTCGCGGCCGTTCGGCACGTACACCGACCACAGACGGATCGGACCACAGGTCGCCGAGATGGCGCGGGGCTCCTGCGCGCCGTCGTAGTCGGGGCCGCCGGGCAGGCCGGTGACCACGTCCGCGAGGCCGACCCGGGAGACCAAGGCGACCCCGTTCCACCGGCCGGTGGCGTTGACCACCGACTCGTACCCCAGCTGCCGCAGCTCCTCGGCGGGGAACTGCTCGGCGGTGCACTTGGTCTCCTGGACGCACAGCACGTCGGTGCCGCTGCTCTCCAGCCAGGCCAGCAGCCGGGGCAGCCGCGCGGTGATCGAATTGACGTTCCAGGTGGCGATGCGCATGTCCGCAAGCCTACTGGCGGGCACCGACAGCCGCGGTCCGTCCGGGGCGCGGGGCGCGGCCCGGAGCCGTCAGAGCCGCACCGACTCGCCCGGGGCGAGGCGGTGGTGGTCGGTGCCGCCGAGAGCGCCGATCTGCCCGTCGTAGATCGGGCGGGCCAGGTCGGTCAGGAGCGCGTCGTGGACGTCGTACGCGCGCGTGGGCCGCACCTCCCGGACGTAGTCGATCACCTCGGAGATCTTGTTCCACGGGGCCATGACCGGAAGGAACAGAGTCTCCACGGGCCGGTCCGGCACGGTGAGCGCGTCGCCGGGGTGGAACAGGGCGTCGTCGACGAGGAAGCCGGTGTTGGTGACGCGGGGGATGTCCGGGTGGATCACGGCGTGCAGTTCGCCGTGCACCTGGATGTCGAAGCCGGCGGCCGTGAAGGCGTCGCCGTGGCCGACGGTGTGGATCCGCCCCGGGAAGGCGGCCGTCAGCTGCTCGGCGACGCTGCGCGGCGTCCACACCTCGGCGGCCGGATTCGCCTCCAGGGCGGCCCGCAGCCGGCCCTCGTCGAAGTGGTCGGCGTGCTCGTGGGTGACCAGGAGGACGTCGGCGCCGAGCGCGGCGTCCTCCTCGGTGAACATCCCCGGGTCGATGACGAGCGCCCGCCCGTCCTTCTCCAGGCGGACACAGGCGTGCGTGTTCTTCGTCAGCTTCACGGCCGCAGCCTACGCTTGCGGTGTGGTGTCCTCCTTGATCACCCGGCCGACGACGCGCAGCGCGCTCTCGGCGGCGGGCAGCCCGCAGTAGACGGCGGTCTGGAGCAGGATCTCCCGCAGCTCACCGGCGGTCAGCCCGCTGCGCAGGGCGGCCCGGGTGTGGTCGGCGAGCGAGTCGTGGTGCCCGCCGGCGATCAGCGCGGCGAGGGTCACGGCGCTGCGGGTGCGGCGGTCGAGCCCGTCGCGGCTCCATACCTCACCCCAGGCGTAGCGGGTGGCCAGGGTCTGGAAGTCGGCGGCGAAGGGATCGGCGAGGGTCTCGTCGACATGGGCGTCGCCGAGCATCTCCCGGCGCAGCTTGAGCCCGCGCTCGTACACGTCCGGGCGGGCCGTCGCGTCGTCCTCGGCGGGGGCCATCGGGGCGATCTCGCCGACCGGTACGACGGGCGCGGAGGCCTGCGGCATCTGCGGGACCGCCGGGTCCTGCGGGCTCGGGACGGCGACCGGTGCGGGCACCACGGTCAGGCCGCCGTGGGTGTCCTGGCCGAGCGGGGCGAAGTGGCCGGCGAGCAGCTCGGTGACGGCCGAGGGCTGCTCGACGGGGGCCAGATGAGACGCGGCGGGGACGACGGCGAGCCGGGCGTCCTGTATGCCGGCGACGAGGGTACGGGCCTCGGCGGGTCCGGTGATCGCGTCCTCGGAGCCGACCAGGACGAGGGCGGGAACGCCGATCCGGCCCAGGGACTCCCGGACGTCGAAGACGGCGAGCGCCTCGCAGGCGGCGATGTAGCAGCCGGGGTCGGTCGTACGGACCATCTGCACGGCCCAGTCGACGATGGCGGGCTGGGCCGCGGCGAAGGTGGGGGTGAACCACTGCTCGGGCGCGGTACGGGCCATCGGCTCCAGGCCGTTGGCCCGGACCATCACGGCGCGCTGGCGGAACTCGTCGGCGCTGCCGAACCGGGGCGAGGCGGCGACGAGCACGAGCGAGGCGACCCGGTGCGGGGCGCGCAGGGCGAGGTCCATGCCGATGGCACCGCCGAGCGAGCAGCCGGCGTAGCCGAAGCGCTGGATGCCGAGTTCGTCGAGGGTGGCGAGCAGCCGGTCGCCGAGCTCCGCGACGGAGCTGGCGGGCTGGGCGGGCGCGCCGCCGTGGCCCGGCAGGTCGAACCGGACGACCCGCCAGTCGCGGATGAGTTCCGGTATCTGCCGGTCCCACATGTGCCAGGTGGTGCCGAGGGAGGGCCCCAGGACCAGGACCGGTGCGTCCTCTCGTCCGTCGACGCGGTATTGCAGGGTGTTCGTCGGTGTCTCGCTCACCCGCTAGACCCTCTCATTTCTCATGCGGTCTCTCATCGCCGGGTCAAACCTAGCGTCACTCGCACCGGCTGGGCGGCAGGTTCGGAGCGGATCCCTCCTCGGGTGCGCACACTTCCTCCTCGATACGTTCACCAAGGCCGCCCCGGGCGGGCACGGTCGCCCCCTCCGAGGGCGCCGGCCGCGGGAAAGCGAACCTCGCGCTCCCGGTCCCGCGGGGCTCAGGGGGACGTCGTCGAGACCACGTACACGCGCGGGAAGGCCGGGTCGGTCAGGTCGACCGTGATGTCGCGGGTGGGCCGGGGCGGCTCGTGGGCGACCGTGGCGCCGGCCCAGCGGTGGGACGGCACGAAGTTCCAGCCGACGATGTCCGCGTCGCGCCCGCTCACGCTGACCTCGCCGGACTTCAGCGCGGCGCGGCTGCCGCCGCTGTCGGCCAGGTAGGCGTCCAGACCGCCCGCCGTGGTCGTGAACTGGACGTACAGCCGGCTCGTCTTCCAGTTGCTGGTCTCGTAGTAGGCGACGTTCCAGGCACCGGACGGGATCGGGACCTCGAAGACGCGGCGCTTCATCTGGGAGGGCCGGTTGTCCTGGAGGCCGACGGGCGAGGACTCGCGTTCCTTGTCGATGCCGCTGTCGCGGCTCTGGTCCGCCGAGATCACCAGATAGCCGGCCGGGATGCCGATGAGCAGGACGATGGTGAGCAGGGTGAGGAAGCGGCGGCGCAGCATATGCCGCCGCTCCTCCGGAAGCCGCCCCTCCCCCGCGGGCCGACCCGCCGGAGCGGCGGCCGGGGACGACATCGGGGACGCGGGCGATGCCTGGTTCGGCACGGTGGTCCGCTGCCGGGACGCGGTCATGAGCGCGGGTCCTCGGAGGCCGCATCGGGGCCGCGGTCGGCCGCCGTGCCGCCGCCGCGCAGCGCCTGGGTGTAGCGCCCGTACCGCTCGTAGCGCTCCACCCGGCGCCGGTTGGCGCGGCGGAAGCGGCGGGCGACGAGCCGGGCGAGGTCGGCGGCGCCGACCATGCCGGCCTCGGGGCCGAGCTGGGCGCGGGCGATCCGGGCCTCGGGGCGGTAGCCGCGGCCGGTGAGGTGGCGGCGGAAGGCGTCCCGGGCGGGGGCGATGAGCAGGTCGTCGGCGGCCGAGACGCCGCCGCCGATGACGAAGCAGGACGGGTCGAGGGCGGCGGCGAGGTTGGCGATGCCGACGCCGAGCCACTGGCCGATGTCCTGGAGGAGTTCGACGCACATGGCGTCGCCCTCGCGGGCCAGCTCGGTGATGAGCGGGCCGGTGATGTCGGGGACGTGGCCCTTGACGCGTTCGATGATCCCGTACGCGACCGGGGAGTCGGCGGCGGCCAGTTCGCGGGCCTCGCGGACCAGGGCGTTGCCGGAGCTGTACTGCTCCCAGCAGCCGCGGTTGCCGCAGGGGCAGCGGTGGCCGCCGGGCACGACCTGCATATGCCCGAATTCGCCGGCGACCCCGTACTTGCCGCGCTTGACCTGGCCGTCCTCCAGGATCGCGCCGCCGATGCCGGTGCCGAGCGTGATCATGACGAGGTGGTCCTCGCCGCGTCCGGCGCCGAAGCGCCACTCGGCCCAGGCGGCGGTGTTGGCGTCGTTGTCCACCATGACGGGGACGGCAAGCCGGGTCTGGAGGGAGTCGCGCAGCGGCTCGTTGCGCCAGGCCAGGTGGGGGGCGAAGAGCACCGTGGACCGGTCGGCGTCGACCCAGCCGGCCGCGCCGATGCCGACGGCGTGCACGTCGTGCCGGTCGGAGAGATCCAGGACCAGCTCGACGATGGTGTCCTCGACGACCTTGGGGCTCTTGGACTTGTCGGGCGTCTCGGTGCGGAGCTTCTCCAGGATGTTGCCGTCCGCGTCGACGACGCCGGCCATCACCTTCGTACCGCCGATGTCGATGCCGACGGTCGGCACCCGGGGCGCCGTCAGATGAGAGCGCCGTTCCCGGGTGCCGACGGTCCGCAGGACCGTGCCGCGGGCGGCGCCCCGGTGGGTGAGATCGCGGTAGGTACTCATCGGGTCGATTCTGCCAGGTGGGGTGGAAGGGGCGCGTCAAGAACCGGCAGGACCGGACGGCCGTTCGAGCTCGTGCCGCAGGTCCTCCAGCTCGGTGCCGCCCGCCATCTGGCGGGTCAACTCGTCCAGGGTGATCGAGCCCTTGGTGTGGCTGCCCGCCATGGCACCCCGCTTGAGCAGCACGAACCGGTCGCCGACGAGGTAGGCGTGGTGCGGGTTGTGAGTGATCAGGACCACGCCGAGACCCTGGTCACGCGCGGCGGCCACATACTTCAGGACCACACCGGACTGCTTCACACCGAGCGCGGCGGTCGGCTCGTCGAGGACGAGGACCTTGGCGCCGAAGTGGACGGCCCGGGCGATGGCCACGCACTGGCGTTCACCGCCGGACAGGGTGCCGATGGGCTGGTCGACGTCCCGCAGGTCGATGCCCATGCGCAGCAGGGCGGTACGGGTGGTCTTCCGCATCAGCGCCACGTCGAGGCGCTTGAAGGGACCCGTGCCGCGGGTGGGCTCGGAGCCGAGGAAGAAGTTGCGCCACACCGGCATCAGCGGGACGACGGCGAGGTCCTGGTAGACGGTGGCGATCCCGCGGTCGAGCGCGTCGCGCGGGTTGACCAGGGTCACCTCCTCGCCCTCGATGCGGAAGGTCCCGGCGTCGTGCCGGTGCAGTCCGGCGACGATCTTGATCAGGGTGGACTTGCCGGCACCGTTGTCGCCGAGGACGCAGGAGATCTCCCCCGCGTTCACCTCCAGGGAGACCCCTTCGAGGGCGCGGATGTTGCCGTAGTACTTGCTGACCGCGTCGAGCTCGACGAGCGGAGCCGCGGCGGCCCCGGCCTCGCCGGATGCCGCGGGGGTCGGGGTCGTCGTCACTTGGTGGCCTCCACGCGCTTGCGGATCCAGGCGTTGAGCAGGGTCGCGAGGAGCAGCATGGCGCCGAGGAAGAACTTGAACCAGTCCGGGTTCCACTCGGCGTACACGATGCCCTTGCTGGTCATGCCGAAGATGACCGCGCCGACGGCGGAGCCGATCGCGGAGCCGTAGCCGCCGGTGATCAGACAGCCGCCGATGACGGCCGCGATGATGTAGATCAGCTCGTTGCCGACGCCCTCGCCGGACTGGACGACGTCGAACGACATCAGGAGGTGCTGGCCGGAGATCCAGGCGCAGAAGGCCACGCCCATGTAGAGGCCGATCTTGGTCTTGAAGACCGGGACGCCGACCGCGCGGGCGGCGTCGGCGCCGCCGCCGACCGCGAAGATCCAGTTGCCGAAGCGGGTGCGCAGCAGGATCCAGGTGGCGAGCGCGACCAGCACGAACCACCACAGGATGGTGACGCGCAGCTCGACGCCGCCGATGGTGACGTGGGACGCGAAGAGCTTCTGCGCGGAGTCGAAGCCCTCCATGTCGGCGATCGACTTGGTGGAGACGGTGCCGCTGATCAGCTTGGTGAGACCGAGGTTCAGGCCGGTCAGCATGAGGAAGGTGCCGAGCGTGATGATGAAGCTCGGCAGCTTCGTGCGGGTCAGCATGAAGCCGTTGAACGCGCCGATGGCGAGCGTGACGAGCAGCGAGACGCCGATGCCCACCCACACGTTCGCGGTCATCTGGTAGCTGAACATCGAGGAGACCAGCGCCGAGGTGGTCACGAGGACACCGGCCGACAGGTCGAACTCGCCGCCGATCATCAGCAGCGCCACCGGAACGGCCATGATGCCGATGGTGGACGCCGCGTACAGCACGGTGCCGAGGCTGGAGGCGCGCAGGAAGCTGTCGGCGACCACCGAGAAGAAGACGAAGACGGCGATGGCGCCGACGACCGAGCCCAGCTCGGGGCGGGCCAGCAGCTTCTTCATGGGCGAGGTGCGCAGCAGCCGCTCGTCGACGTGGTCGACGCCCGCGGGCTCGGGTGGCGCGGCGGCGCTCATCGGGTGCCCCGCTCCGCGTAGTCCTTGAGCGCCGCGGCCTGGTCCTTGGTGATGATCTGCGGGCCGGTGAGGACCGGCTTGCCGCCGCCGAGGACGTTGGCGTTGTACTTGTACAGCCAGAGCAGGTCGACGGCCTCGTAGCCCTGGAGGTAGGGCTGCTGGTCGACGGCGAAGCCGAGGGTGCCGGCCTCGAGGGCGGCGGCGACCTTGGCGTTGAGGTCGAAGGTGTCGATCTCGGCCTTGCTGCCGGCGGTCTTCTTCGCCTGGACGGCGGCGTCGGCGAACGGCGCGCCGAGGGTCACGACGGCGTCGATGGACGGGTCGGACTGGAGCTTGGCGAGGATGGACGCCTGGACGTCGGGCATGTTGGTGCCGTCGACGTACAGGTTCTGCATCTCGCCGCCGAAGGTCTTCTTGGCGCCGGCGCAGCGCTGCTCGTGGCCCACGTTGCCCTGCTCGTGCAGGATGCACAGGGCCTTCTTGCTGCCCCGCTTGTCGAGCTCCTCGCCGACGGCCTCGCCGGCGACGGTCTCGTCCTGGCCGATGTGGGTGAGCGCGCCGAACGCCTTGGACGCGTCGGCCCCGGAGTTCACCGTGATCACCGGGATGCCGGCCTTGACGGCCTTCTCGACGGCGGTCTTCATCGCGTCGGGCTTGGCGAGGGTGACGATGAGACCGTCGACCTTCTTGGCCACGTACGAGTCGATGAGCTGGGCCTGCTGCTGGGCCTCGTCGCTGTGCGCGTAGAGGAAGTTGATGTTGTCCTTGACGGCGGCCTGCTTGGAGCCGTTCTGGACGATGTCCCAGAAGGTGTCGCCGTCGCCCGAGTGGGTGACCATGGCGAAGGTCCACCGGGGGGTGTTCACGGCCGCCCGCCCCTGGGCCGCGGCCGCCTTGCGGGCGTCCTCCGCTCGCTTGCCACCGGTGCTGCTGCAGCCTGCGAGCGCGGCGGTCAGCGCCACCGCGAGCACGGCGCCGACGGCCGCGCGTACCCCTCCTGTACGAACCCTGGTCACGAAGCCGTGCCCTCCTTTGTGTCCTTCTGCGTGCATTGCAGTATCGGTCATGGGGGTCGCGCCGATCTTCAGCGGGGCCCTGCGGGTGTCCTTGCCGGCCCCCTTCGGCCCTGACACGGCGACACCGGTCCAGGGTCGCGCATCGGGCGGCCTCCGCGGCCGCCCCGGCGGGGATCCCGGGGGAATACCGGGGCCGTGCCCCAGGGGCCCGCGGGCGTACGGGGAGCGGCGGGCGCCCTGGTCCGGCGGACGGGGCCACCGGCCCGTACGTGACGAGTGCCACGGCCGGCGGGGCACCCGACGTCCCGCACGGGTCGCCTCGGCACCGGGCCGCCGGGGTCCGCGGACGGACGGGGCGGCCGCGGCGACGGAGGTGGGCCGGGCACGGACACGGTCGGGAAGGTTAGCCCTGGTGGCGGGGTACGGGAAGACGGAGCGTCCGGACACCCGGACGGGTACCCGGAATGGTATCCGGATATGGCGGGCGGTTTGGGGCGCATGGGGCGGGCGCCCACGAGTGACCGGGGGGAGCGATTTCCTCCCCTTCACCCCGCTGTCGCGTCATATGCCAGGCATTTCCTTGACACCCGGGGTGATCCACACCACCTTGGGGCCATGCGGATCGGACTGATCGGAACGGGACGGATCGGCGCCTTCCACGCGGAGGTGCTGGCGCGGCATCCGCAGGTCGGGGCGCTGGTCCTCGCGGACGCGGACACCGAGCGGGCCGCCGGGGTGGCGGGCGCGCTCGGGGCCGACGCGGCGCCGTCGGTCGACGCGCTGTTCGACCACCCGCTGGACGCGGTGGTGATCGCCTCGGCGACGGCCGCGCACGCGGAGCTGATCGGACGGGCCGCGGCGGCCGGGCTGCCGGCTTTCTGCGAGAAACCGATCGCGCTCGACGTGCCGCGGACGCTCGCCGCGCTGGAGGCGGTGGCGGCGGCCGGGACCGAGCTGCAGCTGGGATTCATGCGGCGCTTCGACGCCGGGTACCGGGCGGCGCGCGAGGCCGTCGCGGCGGGGCGGCTCGGCCGGCTGCACACCGTACGGGCGGTGACCTCCGACCCGGCGCCGCCGCCGGCCGCGTACCTGCCGCTGTCCGGCGGACTGTTCCGGGACTGCATGGTGCACGACATCGACATCGTGCGCTGGGTGACCGGCCGGGAGGTCGTGGAGGTGTACGCGACGGGGTCGGACGCGGGGCCGGCGATGTTCCGCGCGGCCGGGGACGTGGACACGGCGGCGGCGCTGCTCACGCTCGACGACGGCACCCTGGTGTCGGCGACCGCGACGCGCTGCAACGGCGCGGGGTACGACGTACGCATGGAGCTGGCCGGCGAGCGGACCCAGCTGGTGGTCGGCCTGGACGGGCGGACCCCGGTGGAGTCGCTGGAGCCGCGGGGGCCGGCGGCGCCCGGGAAGCCGTGGCCCGGTTTCCTGGAGCGGTTCGCGCCGGCGTACGAGGCGGAGCTGGACGCGTTCGTCGGGCTGGTGCGCGGCGAGCGGGACAATCCGTGCGACGGGCGGGAGGCGCTGACGGCGCTGCGGATCGCGGAGGCGTGCGCGCGCTCGCGCCGGGAGCACCGGCCGGTGCGGGTCGCGGAGATCCCGGCGGGCTGAACGGCCCCGTGGAGGGCGGCCGGCGGAGTCCGGTTCCCCGGACCGGCCGCCGCGGGGTGCGCGACGGCCGGGCCCGGGGCCGGGGTTCACCAGAGGACGGGCAGGTGGCGGGGGCCGCGGATCAGGATGCTCGGCATCCATTCCAGCGGGGGCGCCTCGGGGTCGAGGGCCAGCCGGGGGAAGCGTTCGAGCAGGGCGCGGACGGCGATCTCGCCCTCCAGGCGGGCCAGCGGCGCGCCCAGGCAGAAGTGGATGCCGTGGCCGAAGCCGAGGTGGCCGCGCGTGTCGCGGTGGATGTCGAAGCGGTCGGGCTCGGGGAAGCGGCTGGGATCGCGCCCGGCGGAGGCGATCCCGACGACGGCGACGGACCGGGCCGGGATGACCGTGTCGCCGATGGTGACGTCCTCGCGGGTGAAGCGGTACGTGGCCGTCTCCACCGGCCCGTCGTGCCGCAGGACTTCCTCGATCGCCCCCGGCAGCAGCCCGAAGTCGGCGCGCACGGCCGCCAGTTGCTCGGGATGGGTGAGCAGCAGCCGCACGGTGGTACCGATGAGGTTCGCGGTGGTCTCGTGCCCGGCGACGATCAACAGCTGGGCGAGTCCGCGCAGTTCGGGCAGCGAGAGCCGGTCGCCGTCCTCGGCGCGGGCGGCGATGAGCGCCGACAGCAGGTCGTCGCCCGGTCCGGCGGCCCGCTTGTCCTCGATGAACGTGTCGAGGTAGGCGGCGAAGCCCTTGATGGCCTCTTCCTCGGCCACGGCGCCGCTGGGCGCGACGATCTCGTGCGACCAGGCCCGGAAGGTGTCGCGGTCGGCGACGGGCACCCCGAGGAGTTCGCAGATGACGGTGATGGGCAGCGGGAAGGCGAAGGCGTCGACGAGGTCGCCGCGCCCAGCCGGGGCCATCATGTCGAGCATTTCGTCGGCCAGTTGACGCACCCGCGGCCGCAGCGCCTCGACGCGGCGGCCGGTGAACTCGCGCGCGACGAGCTTGCGCAGCCGGGTGTGGTCGGGCGGGTCGGCCGCGAGCAGGTGGGGGCCGATGATCTCGACCTCCGGCGGGACGAACCCGGCGAAGGCGCCGTCCTTGGTGAACCGCTGGTCGGTGAGGGCGGCGCGGGCCTCGTCGTACCCGACGATCAGCCAGGCCGGCGAGCCCTCGGGGGTGATGATCTCGTGGACCGGGCCGGACGCGCGGAGGGCGGCGTAGTACGGGTGGGGGTTCGCGGTGAACTCCGGGCCGTACTCCCGCAGATCGATGACCGTCATGCTCGACCTCTCTCCAGACTGGGGGGCTGTCCCGGGCGGATCGGGTGAAACCGACCTTAGGCTCCCTGATCGCTGTCAGGAAGGTCGACCAGGCCGGCGTCGTGGACGAGCAGCGCGATCTGGACACGGTTGTTGAGGCCGAGTTTGGCCAGCACCCGGGAGACGTGCGTCTTGACGGTGGGGACGCTCATGTAGAGCGCGGCGCCGATCTCGGCGTTGGTGCGGCCCCGGCCGACGGCGAGGGCGACGTCGCGCTCGCGCGTCGCGAGGGAGTCGAGGCGGCGCAGGGCGGCGGCGCGGCGGGGCGGTCCGGCCTGCGGTCCGGCCTGTGGCCCGGTCGCCTCGCCGGCGGGGTCCGGGTGCCGGACGACGTGCGTCATCAGCTGGCGGGTGACGGCCGGGGAGAGCACGGGGTCGCCGGCCGCCACCCGCCGTACGGCGGTGACGATCTCGGCGGGCGGGGTGTCCTTGAGGACGAAGCCGGCGGCGCCGGCGCGCAGGGCGCGCAGGACCTGTTCGTCGGCGTGGAAGGTGGTGAGGACGACGACCTCGGGCGCGCCGGGCCGGACGCGGAGCCGTTCGGTGGCGGTGAGGCCGTCGGTCCGCGGCATGCGGATGTCCATGAGGACGACGTCGGGGGCGAGCCGGTCGACGAGGCCGGGGACCTCGTCGCCGTCGGCGCCCTCGCCGACGATCGCGATGTCCTCGGCGCCGCCGAGCATGAGGGCGAGGCCCCCGCGGACCAGGGGGTCGTCGTCGACGATGAGCAGCCGGATGGTCATACGGGCCACGGTAGCCAGGCGTGCAGGGCGAAGCCGCCGTCGGGGGCGGGTCCGTGGGTCAGCCGGCCGCCGGCGAGGGTGGCGCGTTCGGTGAGTCCGATGAGGCCCTGGCCGGAGCCGGGGACGTGCGGGACCGGCCCGGTGGGGGCGGGGTTCGCGACGTCGAGGGTGAGCCCTTCGCCGGGGCGGCCGCGCAGCGTGAGGGTGACCTCGGCGCCGGGCGCGTGCTTGCGGGCGTTGGTCAGGGCTTCCTGCGCGATCCGGTAGACGGTGCGGCCGGTGGCGGCGGGGACGGCGCCGGGCTCGGTGACGGTGGAGTCGAGGACGACCTTCATGCCGGCCTCGCGGACTTCGGCGACGAGGCTGTCGAGGGTGACGAGGGTGGGCTGGGGGCGGTTGGCGGCGCCGCCCTCCTCGTCGGGGGCGCGCAGCACGCCGATGATCTCGCGCAGGTCCTGGAGGGCTTCGTGGGCGCTGTCGCGGATGACGCCGGCGGCGCGGGCGACCTGCGCGGGCGGGGCGTCGGGGCGGAACTCCAGGGCGCCCGCGTGCACGCTGAGCAGGGTGAGCCGGTGGGCCAGGACATCGTGCATCTCGCGGGCGATGGCCTCGCGGGCCTGCCGCTGGGCCTGTTCGGCGCGCAGTCCGGCCTCGGCCTCGGCGCGTACGGCCCGGTCGCGCAGCGCCTCGACGAGCTGGCGGCGGGAGCGCACCAGCATGCCCCAGGCGGTGACGAGGAGGATGAGGACGACGCCGATGCCGATGCCGAGGATGTTGCTGGTGCCGGGCTCGGGGCGGACGAAGACCTGGACGGTGGAGGTGCCGACGGCGAGCAGCCCGATCCAGGCGACCTCGCGGAAGGGGCGGCGTACGGCCACGCTGAACAGCGCGGCGAGCAGGGCGCCGCCGGCGGTGGGCGCGAAGACGCTGACCACGCACAGGGTGACGGCGAGTCCGACCGGCCGGCGGCGGCGCAGCCAGACGGCGCAGCAGGCGAGCCCGCCGACGATCTGGTCGACGAGGTTGACGACCTCGCTGCTGTACTGGGCGCTGGTCTCGGCGGCGAGGACGCCGACGAGCGCGGCGAGCAGGAAGATCGCGGTGTCGACCACCCAGTCCCGTACGGTGCGCCGCGGTCGCCCCTGGTCCGGCCCGGCTCCGTCGTGGCGGGCGGCCTCGACCAGGTGGGAGGGGAACAGCCAGGTGTGGCGTTCCGGGCGTGCCGTGCGTGTCATACCCGAAATGTACGCAGCCGAGGGCGGCGGCGGAGGCGCCCGGGCGATACCAAAGTCGCGGGCCCGGATACTTCGGTCGTACGGAGGGGCGCGGGCCGGATACCGGTGGCCGACGCGGGACGGGGCGGCGCCTGGCCATGATCGACGGCATGAAGAGGATTCTCGAGGTCACGGGTTTTCTGGTGATGGTCTTCGGCGTCTGCGGGATCCTCCGCGAGCTGACCGGAGGCTGGTTCAAGCTGATGGGGGTGACCCGGCTGCTGACGGATCACGTCTGGTTCCTGGAGGGGCGGGAGTTGTACGCGAACATCGTGATCGCGGCGCTCGGGCTGGTGATCATGGTGGTCTCCGACCGGGTGAAGGCCTGAGCGGCGCGAGGCCGTAGGCGATACGGCGCGGGGGACGCGGGCGACACCTCGGGGGCGTGTCGCCCGCTGGTCGTCACGGGGCGGCGCGCGAGGGGATCCGATCCCGTCAGGGCGCGGGCTCGTCCTGGCGCAGGCGGCGGAACACGTCCGGGGTGGTCCATCCGCGCAGCATGGCGCGGATGGTCGACCGGAACGCGACGTCGGCCGTGGCGGTGTCGAGGGCGCCGGCCAGTTGGAGGGTCACGAGCCCGTGCAGGGTCCCCCAGACCGACAGGGCGATCTCCGTCGCGTCGCCGGCGAGGACGGACGCGGTCAGGCCGCGGTCGATGGCGGCGAGGAGGGGACGGATCGGGTCGGCGGCGCCCACGTGCCCCGACGGTTCGAAGGACTGCACGCCGCCGAACAGCACCGTGTACAGATGCCGGTTCTCGCAGCCCCAGCGGCGGTAGGCGACACCCAGCGCGCAGAGGTCGGCGAGCGGGTCCGCGGAGGGCCGGACCGCCGACAGATCCCGGAACAGACCGGCGACCGCCCGGTCGCGCACCGCGCCGATCAGCCCGTCCTTGCCGCCGAACAGGGAGTACACCGCCGTCGTCGACGCCTCGGCGGCCGCCGCGACGGCGCGGATCGTGACCGACTCCCGCGGACGGGTGGCGAGCATCTCGGTCGCGCACTCCACGAGCCGTTCCCTGACGGCCTCGTCGTTCGTTCTCGGCCTTCCCACGCCCGGCAGCCTACCCGCCCTGGTAGCGTCGTTTTGAAACGGCGTTCTGAAACTACGTGCCGGAGGTCTGCCATGCCCCTGCCCGCTCGACGACTGTCCGCTCGACGGCTCGGCCGCACGGCGGGACGATTAGCCATGTTCCTGGGCGCCGTCGCAGCGTTGGCCGTCGCGTTCCTCGCCCTGATCGTGCTCACCGACGGGGCGGGTTCAGGGCTCGTCGCATGGGCGGCGACCCTCGGGGTGGGGGCCGCGTTCGCGCTGTGGCGGAGCCGGCGACGCGCGTGGCGGGGGCGAATGGCGCCGTTCCTGCCGGTGGCCGTCGCGGCGGCGCTGACGGCGACGGTCTGCGTCCCGGCCGTGCCGACGGCCCGCCGCCTCCCGCCCGACCTGCCGTTCGTCGCCACGCGGCACTGGACGCTGGCCACCGGCAGCCGGGTCGCGGTGTACCACTACCCGCCCGCGAACGGCGGCCCCCGGCAGCCCGTCCCGCTGGTGTACCTCCACGGCGGACCGGTCCGCGGCATCGCGGAGATCGACCACCGGTTCCTGCGGCTCCTGGCCGGCCGGGGGTACGACGTCTACGCGTACGAGCAGGCCGGCGGCGGGCGCAGCGACCTGCTCCCCCTGGCCGACTACTCGATCGCGCGGTCGGTCCGCGATCTCGCCGCCTTCGTGGACCGCCTGGGCCGGGGCAAGGCCGACGTCCTCGGCTTCTCCGCGGGCGGCACCGTCCTCACCCGGGCCGTGGCCGACCCGGCCGTCGCCGCCCGTCTGCACCGGGCGATCATCGCCGAACCCGGCCCGATGGACGGCCCCACCGCGCGCCTCGCCGGGCACAAGGGCCGGGAGTCCGCGCGGGACCTCGCCCCGGCCGTGACCGGGCCGCGATCCACGTATCTCCCCCGGTACGCCGTGGCGTTCGGCCTGATGCGGCTCGGGCTCCTCTCCCCCGGGACCGGACTGGTCGGACAGGCCGAGGGCGACAACGCCTTCACCGCCGCGGACCTCGGCAGCGACACCGCGTCCGCCTACTGCGCGCGCGACGCGCACCGCATCCCGGTCGAGAACACCGCGGACAACTTCTCCTTCAGCCCCGCCGCCAGCCTGCGCATCCAGCGGACGATCGAGGAATCACCGTCCCTCGCACCGCTGTTGAGGCGGTCCCGGACACCGGCGATGCTGATGATCGCCGAATGCTCCTCCCAGATCCGCCGGTGGGAGACCGCGGTCCTCGCCGAGGATCCCGCCATCGAGCGCACGCAGTACCTGCCGGGGGTCGGACACCGCATGTGGAACGGACTGGACGACAACGACGAGCGGGCCGCCGCCGTCATCACCGCGTTCCTGCGGGGCAGGCCCGCTCCCCTGCCCGACTATCCGACCCGTGAGGGGATCCCCGCCTTCCTGCGCGCCGGTAAATAGGGTGGAAAGACCTCTCCCGTTCACATGATCATGTGGTGTTAGTCTGTCGATCTTCAATCTTCAATCATCAGCGGAGTGGCGGTCACCCGGGTCGTGGGGACGGGGGCGGTGCCGTACGGCGCCGCCGGGTTGGGGGAACATGCGCGCAGGGCGCCCGTTGCAGGCTCTCGGTCTCTCCGCGACGGCGGAGGCCGTCTACCTCACGCTCGTGGAACGGGGTCCGCGGACCCTGGCCGAGCTCACCGACCGGCCGGCACCACCCGCCGGGCCTCCCGCGGACGACCTGACGGACGCGGTGGACGAACTCAGCGACATCGGTCTGGTCTCGCGCCGGAACGGCAGACTGACCGCCCAGCCGCCGCGCGCGGTCCTGGAGGCGGTCGCCGAGCGGCGGGCACGCCAGGCCCGGATCGCCTACGAGAGTGCGACGACACTGTCCCAGTTCTGGCTGGACCACACCGCCGGTTCGAGTTACGTCGAGGTCGTCGACACCTCCGGCCGGCCCAAGGCGGTCCAGCTCCGCGTCCACAACGAGGCCGTGGAGCAGGTGCGGGCGCTGTCGATCGGTCCGGTGGGCGGTGGGGACCGGGTCCTGGAGGTCGGCCCGGGGACGCTGGACGCGCTCGACCGGGGCATCGCCTACCGGGTGGTGTACAGCGCCAACATCCTTCAGGATCCGAAGGCGTTGGAGCTGGCGCGCGACTGCGTCGCGCACGGGGAGCAGGCGCGGGTCTTCCCGGACGTCGCCCTCAACGTGCTGGTCTGCGACGACCGTTTCGCCGTCGTGTCCGTCACCGCCCCCGACCGTTCGGGGCACCACAGCATCATCGTCCAGCCGTCGGGGCTCCTGGACGGGGTGATCGGCGTCTTCGAGTCGTACTGGCGGATCGCCGTGCCGCTGCCGCCGGCGGGTGAGACCGCGGGCAGCGAAGCCACCCCCGAGGGGCGGCAGTTGCTCAGCTATCTGAGCGCGGGGCTGACCGACGAGTCGATCGCCCGTGAACTCGGGGTGAGCGAGCGGACCGTGGCCCGGCGTATCGCCCGGCTGCAGGAGATGCTCGGCGCCAAGACCCGCTTCCAGCTCGGCGTCCAGGCCAATCGCCACGGCTGGCTGTGAACACCGGCCCGGCGGGCGGGAGTCGGGGAAACGCGAGACGGGCCGGCGGGTGTGCTCCGGCCCGTCCCACGGGTGTTCAGCCACGCGACCGCTCAGCCGGTCGGCCGGCGGTCGGGTGACTCACGGTCGGACGTCGTTGTCAGTTGACGTCCGGCTTGACCAGGTCCGGCAGCTTGACCTCGAACATCTTGTCCAGGGTCATCGCCGGCAGGATGTGCCCCTGGTTCGGCGCGTCGTTGGCCACGCTCGCACCCCAGTTGGAGGAGTTGAAGCGCTGGTTGGGCGTGCCGTGGTGGCCGGAGCTGGTGAAGCTGCAGTCACCGACCTGGTAGAACGACTTCTGGGTGTTGAGGACCCGGGCGGCGTTCAGGGCCTCGCCGCGGGAGTGGGTCAGGTAGTACGTGCCGAACGCGTCCGCCATCAGCTCGGTGCGGCGGGTGGCCTCCGGGCCCCTCAGGTCGCTCTCGAAGAGGTTCTTCTGGTACTGCACGTGGTGCCCGAACTCGTGGCCCAGGATGCCGCGCGGCGCGACGTCGTCCAGACCGATCGCGTTCATGCCCTGCATGATGCCGTCACCCATGATGATCCGGTCGCTGATGCCCATCGGCGCCGGGTCGTCCACCTCGCTGTAGGCGAAGGCGTTGAAGGTGAAGATCGGGTTGGCGCCGCCCTGGAGGGCCGGCTCCGAGTCGATCATCTCGATGAACAGGTCCGCCAGGTCGAGGTTGTCCGCGGGCGTGTCGCCGTACATCACGGCGAGCGTCCGGGCCAGCCGGTCACGGTCGGCGAAGACGTCCGCACCGTGCATGGGGACCATCTGGATCCGGGCCGAGTCGATGTCCCAGAAGCGCTTCAGGTTCTTCATCTCGGAAGTGAGCTTCTTGGTGTACTCGCCGTTGACACCGAAGGTGTTGCCCGCCGACTCCTTGCCGAAGACCAGCGCGTCGTAGGTCGGCGCGTCGAAGCCGCCGAAGAGGGAGAGGACGAACACCACGAACGGGTCCTGGACACCGTCGAGGAGGCCGTTGGCATACGTCGACAGGGAGGTCGTCTTGCACTGGTAGTCGCCCGGGTTGATGGCGCTGTCGCGGACCTCGGTCCACGTCGAGTCGCTCAGACCGTACTTGGCGCGGGTCGCGTCGAGGCGGGCCTGCCAGTCGGCCGGCAGCTTCGACTCGATGCGGTCGACGACCGCCTGCTGCTCCGGGGTCAGATTGGAGAGGTCGAAACCGGACCGCGGCGACTGGCTCGCCGCGGTCGGGGCGTCGGTCGTGTCGGCGGCCTGCGCGGGAAGCGACATGCCAAGGCCACAGGTCGCGGCGATCACCAGGCTCGCCGCCACGGACAGGGTCTTCTTCACGGGGTCTCCTTTCGAGGTGCCCAAGAGGGCATCCGCGGGCGCCGCCCAGTCTGTAAGGACAACTACCGGTAGTAGTACGGTCGTTCACTGTCCGAAACCGGCATGTCTGGAACCTGACAGTCCTCTGGGCGCCGCATCGCGCGGCGAAGGAGACGATCGCCGCAGGTCGGAGGCACCGTCCGGGGCACTCACCCCTTTCCCGTACACGACGGATGTCATCGAACGGTCAACCCGTGCCCCCGTTTGACGGCCCGTCGTGGACCTTCGGAGCGGGCTGCCCTTCCGGGCCAACGCCCCGGCGCCGGCGGCGCCTTGCTACTCGCCTGTCCGGCTCTGGAGCTGCAGGAGGAGGCAGATCCGGAAGGTGGCCGCGCCCCGGCCGTAGGTCAGCGCGCCCGCGGTGGCGAAGGGAAGGGAGAGAGCGAGGACGCCCAGCATCTGCGGCCAGTCGCGTTCCTCCCCGCAGAAGGATTCGCGGGCGTGCAACTGCTCACGGGGCGCGCTGACCGGAGCCTCGCAGTCCCTCTCGTGCGCCTTGGAGACGTCGACGCTGAACGGGGTGAGGAACAGGAAGGCGAACCAGGCCCACAGCAGCCCTGCCACCACGAGCAGGCCGATGCCCATGCCCATGGCGGCCTGAGAGCGGTCACGCAGCTTGACGATGTCGTCGTTCGGAAGCATGGTTCCTCAACCTATCGGTCGCCCTCGTCGGCGGCTCGACGGCCCCAACTGGTGCCCGCGAGCACGAGGATGGCACCGAACAGGCCGAGGACGCCGGGGCGGTCACCGGCCAGGGCGATGCCGGCGGCGGCCGCCCACAGCGGTTCGGTGCCGAGCAGCAGGCTGACCCGGGACGGGGAGGTGCGGCGGACCGCCCACATCTGCACGAAGAAGGCGAAGAGCGTGCAGAAGACGGAGAGGAAGAGGAGTCCGGCCCACTCGCGCACTCCGAAGGCGCGTGCCGCCTCCCACGGCGCCGCCCCGCCGCCGGAACCGGAGAGTGCGGCGAGCAGCGCGAAAACGACGACGGCGGAGCCGAGTTGGACGGTGGTGAGGGAGAGCGACCCCGCCGTCCGGACGGCCTTGATACGGGACATCACGAGGACGTGCGCGGTGCGGGCGAGCGCGGCGAGCAGCATGAGCAGATCGCCGGACGAGGGCGTGGTGAAGCCGCCGCCCTGGGTGAGCAGGACGACGCCCGCGACGGACAGCGCGGCGGCGGCCAGGAAGGCGCGGGGCGGGCGGGTACGGGTGACGGCGGCCTCGGCGAGCGGCGTGAGGATCATCGTGAGGCTGATGATCAGGCCCGCGTTGGTGGCGGAGGTGTGGACGACCCCGTACGTCTCCAGCAGGAACACCCCGGCGAGGACCAGCCCGAGCAGGCCCGCGCCGCGCCACTGGGCCGCGGTCAGCGCCCGCAGCCCGCGCCATCCGGCCACGACGAGGACGGGCAGGACCACCGCGAACCGCAGGATCAGGACGGCGAGCACGGTGGAACAGGTGGTGATGCCCTTGGCGGCGAGATAGCTGCCGCCCCAGACCACCGCGACCAGCAGGACGGGCAGGTCGGTGAGCCAGGCGGGACGGCCCGGGGCACCGAGCGACGCGGGGGCGGCGACGGCCGGGGACGCGGTCATGGGCGGGGTCTCCAACGGGGTGGGGCACGGTGGAGACTTCGGCGGCTCTCACGCGGGGATGATCACCGTACCGGTCGTCTCGCACCATGCTCGGCCCCGCGCCTCGGCCCCGCGCTCGCCCCCGTGTCGGGAGCGCGTCCGAAGCACGTCCGGGCCGCGTCCGCGTCCGCTATCCCACCGTCCCGTAGGTGGGCCGGCCCGCCTGCTCGTACGTCTGGATGGCCAGGCCCGACGCGGTGCGCCGCAGGTCGGTCAGCCGGAAGGCGGCGGGGGTGGCGCCGGCCTCGAAGAGACGGCGGCCCTTGCCGAGGACGACCGGGAAGACGCACAGGTGGAGGGTGTCGATCAGGTCGTGGGCGAGGAGCGTCCGGGCGAGGGCGGCGCTGCCGTGCATCTGGATCTCCCCGTCCAGCCGCCGCTTGAGCTCCGCGACCTCCTCGGCCACCTCGCCCCGCAGGACGGTGGTGGTGGGCCAGTCGGCCGCGGTGAGGGTGGTCGAAGCGACGTACTTGGGCAGGGAGTTGAGCTTGCTCGCGATGAGGTCGCCGGGGTCGGTCCGCTTCGGCCAGTAGCCGGCGAAGATGTCGTACGTACGGCGGCCGAGGAGGAACGCGGTGGGCCGTGCGAACACCTCGGTGATGAAGCGGCCGAAGTCCTCGTCCCCGTACGGCATGGACCAGCCGCCGAGGTCGAAGCCGTCCCGGGTGTCCTCCTCGGGCCCGCCGGGGCCCTGCTGGACGCCGTCGAGGGTGACGAACTGGGTGAGGCTCAGGGTGGCCATGGAGTGCCCTTTCTGTCGCTGACCATCGTGTCTCACCGGGAAAGACCGCGCCCCTCGGAGAAACTCATCGGCGATACGCGTCCGTGCTTCTCGGGGAGCGAATCGCGGGCCTTTCGTGGGCCCTTCGAGGGCCGCTTCGCGTCCCGCTCCCCCGTACCGCCTCGGCGTCCGATTGCCGCCAGCGTGCCGGGCCCGCCTCGCATTTGATTGAACTCGCAACGACAAGCGCTGCACGGGAAATCGCGAGGAGTACGGAATGTCCACGATGAACGGCAAGGCGGTCCTGGTCACCGGCGGCAGCCGGGGTATCGGCGCGGCGACGGCCGTCCGGCTGGCCGAGGAGGGCGCGGACGTGGCGTTCACCTACGTCCAGGGCGAGGAGCGGGCCCGCGAGGTCACGGCCCGGATCGAGGCGGCCGGCCGCAAGGCCCTCGCCCTGCGGGCCGACGCCGCGGACGCGGGCGACGCGGCCGGGGCGGTGACGTGGGCGGCCGACGCCCTCGGCCGACTCGACGTGCTCGTGAACAACACAGGGGTCGGCGTCCTCGGCCCGCTGGAGTCGCTCACCCTCGCGGAGGCGGACCGGGTGCTCGCGGTGAACGTGCGCAGCGCCTTCCTGGCCGCGCAGGCGGCCGCCGCGCGCATGGACGAGGGCGGCCGGATCATCACGGTCGGCAGCTGCGTCGCCCAGCGGGTGCCCGGGCCGGGCGCCACGCTGTACGCGACGAGCAAGGCCGCGCTCATCGGCCTGACGAAGGCGCTGGCGCGGGAACTGGGCGGGCGCGGCATCACCGCGAACGTCGTCCACCCGGGCCCGATCGACACCGACATGAACCCGGCCGACGGCCCGTACGCCGAGGGCCAGGCCGGCATGACGGCCCTCGGCCGCTTCGGCACCCCCGGCGAGGTGGCCGCGATGATCGCGTTCCTCGCGGGCCCGGGCGCCTCGTACGTGACGGGCGCCGAGTTCTCGGTGGACGGCGGCCACGCGGCGTAAGGCGCGCGCCCGGTCCGCCGGGCGAGGACGGTACGGCGTGGGGCCGGGGCTCACCGAGCTCCGGCCCACACGCCGTACGGACTCGCGCAGGACGCCGATCGCCTGGGCGAGGGCGGCCTGGGCCGCGTGGGTGTCGCGGAGGGCGTTGAGCATGACGAAGTCGTGGATGATGCCTTGGTAGCGGACGGCGGTGACGGGGACGCCGGCGGTGCGGAGTTTGGCGGCGTAGGCCTCGCCTTCGTCGCGCAGGACGTCGGCTTCGCCGGTGATGATGAGGGCGGGCGGCAGTCCGGTCAGTTGTTCGGTGGTGGCGCGTAGGGGGCTGGCGGTGATCTCGGCGCGCTGTGCGGGGTCGGTGGTGTACTGGTCCCAGAACCATTGCATGCCGTCGCGGCGCAGGAAGTAGCCCTCGGCGAACTGGTGGTACGAGCCGGTGTCGAAGTTCGCGTCGGTGACGGGGTAGAACAGCACTTGCTGGACCAGGGGCACGTCTGCGCGTTCCTTGGCCATGAGTGTGAGTGCGGCGCTCATGTTGCCGCCGACCGAGTCGCCGGCGACGGCGATCCGGGTCGCGTCCAGGTTCTTGGCGGCGCCGTCGGTGACGATCCAGCGGGCGACGGTGTAGTTCTGCTCGATCGCCACCGGGTAGCGGTGTTCGGGCGACAGGTCGTATTCCGGGAAGACGACCGCGGCGCCGGTGCCGACGGCCAGTTCGCGCACGAGGCGGTCGTGGGTGTGGGCGTTGCCGAAGACCCAGCCCGCGCCGTGCAGGTAGACGATCACCGGCAGACTTCCGGTGGCGCCGGCGGGCCGGACGATCCGGGCCCGGACCTCACCGGTCGGACCACCGGGGACAGTGACCCACTCCTCGTCGACCGCAGGCTTGTCGATGTCGCCCGACTGCGCGTCGTCGACGACCTTGCGGCCCTCGGCCGGACCGAGCTCGAACAGGTACGGCCGGGTCGAGGTGGCTTCGGCGAAGGCCTGCGCGGCAGGCTCCAGGACGGGGCGGGGGGAGGACTCGGACACGGGGCTGGCTCCTCGGCGTTCGCGGTGCGGGTGATGCCTTCCGTACCAGGAAACAGAGGTCGGGAAACGGGTGTGCCATCGACGCCGCGTCCGGCCGGTGCCGGCGCGTGCGGGCCGCCCCGCTCCCCGTAGACCTCGTACGTCCCGTTCCGCCCCGCCCGGGTCGGCCCCCGGCCGGTCCCCCGGTCAGTCCCCGCGCACCAGCAACCGTCCGCCCGGCTCGGTCAGTACCCCCCGGTCGTACACCCGTTCGCCGCGCAGCCAGGTGGCCGTCACGACACCGTGGAGGGTCTTGCCGGCGTAGGCCGTGACGCGGTTCTTGTGCTGGAGGCCGGCGGGATCGACGGTGAAGGCGGCGTCCGGGGCGAGGACGGCGAAGTCGGCGTCGCGGCCCGCCGCGATGGCGCCCTTCCGGTCGAGGCCGGCGAGCCGGGCCGGGCCCGCGGACATCCAGCGGGCGACGTCCTCCAGGCTGTGGCCGCGGCGGCGGGCCTCGGCCCAGATCGCGGGCAGGCCGAGCTGGAGGGAGGAGATGCCACCCCAGGCTGAGGCGAAGTCGCCGGTCTTCAGATCGGCGGTGGACGGGGAGTGGTCGGAGACGACGCAGTCGATGGTGCCGTCGGCGAGGCCCTGCCAGAGCAGGTCCTGGTTGGCGGCCTCGCGGATGGGCGGGCAGCACTTGAACTCGGTCGCCCCGTCCGGGATCTCCTCGGCCGTGAGGGTGAGGAAGTGGGGGCAGGACTCGACGGTGATCCGTACGCCCTCGGCCTTGGCGGCGGCGAGGAGCGGCAGCGCGTCGGCGGAGGACAGGTGCAGGACGTGGACGCGGGCGCGCAGCCGGCGGGCCTGGTCGATCAGGTTCCGGATGGCGGTGTTCTCGGCGGCGGGCGGCCGGGAGGCGAGGAAGTCGGTGTACGCGGCGCCCGCCTTCTGCGGGGCGGCGGCCAGTTCGTGCGGGTCCTCGGCGTGCACGATCATCAGGCCGTCGAAGGCGGCGAGCTCGGCGAGCGAGGCGGCCAGCCGGTCCTGGTCGAGCTGCGGGAACTCGTCGACGCCGGACGGCGACAGGAAGCACTTGAAGCCGAAGACGCCGGCGTCGTACAGAGGACGCAGATCCTTGACGTTGTCGGGCAGGGCGCCGCCCCAGAAGCCGACGTCGACGTGCGTCTTCGTACGGGCCACGTCCCGCTTCACGCGCAGGTGGTCGACGGTGGTGGTGGGCGGCAGCGAGTTGAGCGGCATGTCGAGCAGGGTGGTGATGCCGCCGGCGGCCGCGGCGCGGGTGGCGGTCCAGAAGCCTTCCCACGCGGTGCGGCCGGGGTCGTTCACATGGACGTGGGTGTCGACGAGGCCGGGCAGGACGGCGAGATCGCCGACGTCCTCCAGGCGGGCGCCGGCCGGCACCTCGGCGTCATGGGGCAGTACGGCCGCGATCGTCCCGCCGGCCACGGCGATGGACGCCGGGCGGGTTCCCTCGGGAGTGATGACGCGTGTCGAGCGCAGGACCAGGTTGACGTCCACCCGTACCCCTTCTCCTCTTCTTCTCGTCTACTCGTCTGCTCGTCTGCTCGTCTACTTCTTCGTTCCTTCGTCCTGCTTCTTCCGCGGAGCAGGACGGGACGAACTTCGACGGCTACTGACGACTTCTGACGGCTTCTGACGACTTCCGGCGGCTTCACCAAACTTCAACGAACTGTTGAAGGAGTCTGCGCACCCCGCCACCGGCCGTCAAGGGGTCGCCTCCCCGGTCGTCGCACAAAAACCGCAACCCTCTACATTTCCGTGAAGCGGAAGGGGAATTTCGTACAGTAGAACGCGACTCCGCCGCCGAGGGGTGGACCAGGACCCCTCCGGGCAGCCGCCGGCCGCGGGCGAAAGCCCCGCTGACCGGCCCGGACGCCGGGACCTGGGCCGTGTGCACGGCCCGGGCGCCCGGTAGGCTGCTGCCTTGCCCGCCTGCCCCGAAAGGACCGTTGCCGTGCCGACGTCCAGCGCCCGCGCCACCGACGCCGCCAAGCCCGCCGCCGCGAGCGGTGGCGTCCAGTCCCTCGAGCGCGCCTTCGACCTCCTGGAACGGATGGCCGACGCGGGCGGCGAGGTCGGGCTGAGCGAACTCTCCGCCAGCAGCGGCCTGCCGCTCCCGACGATCCACCGGCTGATGCGCACCCTCGTCGCCTGCGGCTACGTGCGCCAGCAGCCCAACCGCCGCTACGCGCTCGGCCCCCGCCTCATCCGGCTCGGCGAGTCCGCCTCCCGGCTGCTCGGCACCTGGGCCCGCCCGTATCTGGCGCGGCTCGTCGAGGAGACCGGCGAGACCGCGAACATGGCCCTGCTCGACGGCGACGAGGTCGTGTACGTCGCCCAGGTGCCGTCCAAGCACTCCATGCGCATGTTCACCGAGGTCGGCCGCCGGGTGCTGCCGCACTCGACCGGCGTCGGCAAGGCGCTGCTCGCGCACACCCCGGCCGACGAGGTGCGGGCGCTGCTCGCCCGTACCGGCATGCCGGCCGCCACCGAGCGGACCATCACCACGCCCGACGGGTTCCTGGACGCCCTGACCGTGGTGCGCGAGAGCGGGTACGCGGTCGACGACAACGAGCAGGAGATCGGGGTCCGCTGCCTGGCCGTGTCGGTGCCCGACTCCCCCACCGCGGCGGCCATCTCCATCTCCGGTCCGGCCGGCCGGGTCACGGAGGCGGCGACCGAGAAGATCGTGCCGATCCTCCAGCAGGTCGCGCGGGAGCTGTCGGCGGCGCTGGCGACCACCTCGGGCGGCGCCCAGAACTGAGTGGCCGGCCCCGGTCCGTACACGAGGAGCGAGGGGCGCCCGGAACCTGGTCGGTTCCGGGCGCCCCTCGCCCGTATCCACGCCTCTGTATACGTGCGGTCCGGTGCGGTCCGCGTGGTCAGACCGTCAGACCGTCAGGTCCGCCGCTCCGCTGTCGACGGTTCGGGTGGCCTCGGTGGGGGTCTCGGCGGAGGTCCCGTCAGGGGTCTCGATGAGCCGTCCGTCCCGTACCGTCACCGTGCGGTCGGCCCGTCCCAGGTGCGCGCGGTCGTGGGTGACCAGGACCGTCGCCGTCCCCCGCTCCTCCGTCAGCCGCGCGAGCAGGGTCATCACGGCCGCGCCCCGCTCGTGGTCCAGGGCACTGGTCGGCTCGTCGACCAGGAGGACGCCCGGCTCGTTCATCAGGGACCGGGCGATGTTGACGCGCTGACGCTGGCCGCCGGAGAGCTGGTGGGGCCGGCGGTGCGCCTGGTCGGCGAGGCCCACCGCGTCCAGCAGGTCCAGGGCCCGGCCGCGTACGGAACGCGGGCTGCGTCCGGAGAGGTGCGCCATCACCTGGAGCTGTTCGAGGGCGCTGAGCGAGGGCAGCAGATTGGGCTGCTGGAACACGATGCCGATCCGCTCGCGCCGCAGCTCCGCCTTGGCGGCCGGGCCGAGCGGCCCGGTGTCGGTACCGGCGACCACGACCCGGCCGCGGTCCGGGGTGACCAGGGTCGCGGCCACCGCGAGGAGGCTGGACTTGCCGGAGCCGGACGGGCCGACGACGGCGGTGAGGGTGCCGGCGGGCACGTTCAGGGACACCGCGTCGAGGGCGGTGAGCCGGCCGTCGCCGTCCGGGTAGGTCAGGGTCACATCGTCGAGCAGCAGGCTCACCGGGCACTCCCGAGTGCGGTCAGGGGGTCGACGGCGGTGATCCGCCGGATGGACAGGGCGGAACCGATGACGCCGAGGACGATCATCACGGCGGCCGGGCCGAGCACGGTCAGCGGCCCCAGCACGAACGGCACGTCGCCGCCGCTGATCAGCGCGCCGATGCCGACGGCGAACCCGGTGCCGAGCAGAGTGCCCGCGCCGAGCATCACCACGGCCTGGCCGAGGGCGTCCTTCAGCAGGTATGGGGTGGACGCGCCGAGCGCCTTGAGGACTGCGACATCGGCACTGCGCTGGATGGTCCAGACGGTGAAGAAGGCACCCATGACCAGCGCGGAGATGACGAAGAGGAAGCCGCGCATCAGCTGCAGCGAGCCGTTCTCGGCCTGGTACGACCCTATGGCGCCGAGCGCCTCGTCGACGGTCCGCGCCGCCGTGCCCTCGGCCCGGTCCCCGGCCGCCCAGTCGGCTCCGGAGCCGGTCAGCGCGATCACGGTGGCCTGCGCTTCCCGGGCCCCCGCGCCGCCGCTGCCACCGGGGACACCGATCTTCTGCCAGTCGTCGAGGGAGGTCCACACAACGGGCGTGTGGCTGTACGAGGCGTCCCCGGCGATCGCCGCGACGGTGACCGTGAGCGGGCCGAGGCGCACCCGGTCCCCGGTCGTGACGCCCAGCTCCTCCGCCGCCGACGCCGACAGCACCGCCCGGCCCGGCCCGAGCCGCCCGCTCTCGGGGGCGAGGCCCGCGCCCGGCTCCGTACCGAAGGCGGAGAGCGCGGCGGTGCGGTCGCCCGCCACACCGTTGAGGGTGCGGATGCCGAGCGGTGCGGCGCGTTCCACGCCGGGGCGCTCGGCCCAGGCGCGCCACTGGGAGGCGGTGACGGTCGAATTGGTGAACGAGACCGACTGACCGTCGGGCGGCGCGGCGAAGGCCAGCCGGTCGGCGGGCAGGTCGGTGAGCGCCGAGATGTTCTCGCGGGCGAGCCCCGCGGTCAGTCCCGACAACAGTCCGACGAGCAGGGTGATCAGGACGATCACCGTGCCCATCAAGGTGAAACGCCCCTTGGCGAATCGCAGGTCTCTCCATGCCACGAACATGAGGCCAAGCCTGCTCGCCCGGGGCCCCCGCGGGCATCGCGCCACGGGTGGCCCCGTCATCAAACTTTCGGTTGACCCGCCGGATCACCGGCCCCGCCACCCGAATGCCTCCTCGCCTCACGCCCGTTTGACAGTGCCAGGGCGACAGCATGGAATGGTGGGAGAGACCCTTTGCGGCCGGCGCGTGGAGATCCCGGCACCTTCAAGGTGCGGCACAGAACACGTTCAGAGGCGCGAGACGCCCGTCGGCGAACGAGCTTGCCTTCCGGTTTCCGGAAGCCAGGCGGGCGGGTCCGCGTCCCGCGAATCCGGCAGGAGGCCGGATCATGGGAACTTGGCATGCCCTGACGCATCAGCCCACGTTCGCAGCGAGCACGATGCTGCTGCTGACCGACGGTACGGTGATGTGTCAGGCGCAGAACACCGTGCACTGGTGGCGTCTGACCCCGGACGCCACCGGCAGCTACACCAACGGCACCTGGTCGGCTCTGGCCGACATGCACAACAGCCGGCTGTACTACGCGTCCGCCGTTCTGAGCGACGGCCGGGTGATCGTCGCCGGCGGCGAGTACAGCGACGCCGGCAGTGACACCGATCGCGTCGAGATCTACAGTCCCCTCGCCAACACCTGGACATCCATCGGCAACCCCGGCTGGGGACACGTCGGTGACGCGCCCGCCTGTCTGCTGACGGACGGCCGCCTGCTGATGGGATACCTGAACGACTCCAGGACCGCCGTATACGACCCGGTCACGAACGCGTGGACGGCCACCGGCAACAAGGCGTCCGCGTCCAGCGAGGAAACCTGGACCCTGCTGCCCGACGGCTCGGTCCTCACCGCCGAGTGCTCCAACCACCCGGCCGCCGAACGGTACGTTCCGGCCAGCGGCACCTGGGTGAGCGCGGGAAGCACGCCCGTCGACCTGGTCCAGTCCTCGTCCATCGAGATCGGACCGGCCCTCCTGCGGCCCGACGGCCATGTGTTCGCCGTGGGTGCAACCGGTCACACCGCCGTCTACACCCCGCCGGGCAACAGCACGGGCACCGGCAGCTGGGCCGCGGGTCCGGACTTCCCCAAGGACGCCTCCGGCAGGCTGCTCAAGGCCAAAGACGCCCCGGGCTGTCTGCTGCCGAACGGCCGCGTCCTGTGCACAGCGGGTCCCGCGGGGGACGCGTCGGGCGACTATCCGACCCAGGCGATGTTCTTCGAGTACGACGGCACCAGCCTCATCCGTGTGGCCGATCCCCCCAACGCCAACACCAGCATCTACACGGGGCGGATGCTCCTCCTGCCCACCGGCGAGGTGCTGTACGCCGCCGGAACCCAGGCCGTGTACGTCTATCAGCCCGATCCTGGGCCACAGGCGGCGTGGCGGCCGACCGTCACCCAGATCCCGGCGGACGTGATCCCGGGCTCCGACTACCGTCTCACCGGAACACAGCTGAACGGTCTGTCGCAGGCCGTCAGCTACGGCGACGACGCACAGATGGCGACCAACTATCCCCTGGTGCGGCTGCGCAGCCCGTCGACCGGAACGGTCACGTACTGCCGCACCTACGGCCACTCGACCATGGGTGTGGCCACGGGTGCGGCCTCGGTCTCCACGAATTTCTCAGTGCCGGCCTCCTTGCCGCTGGGCGACTACCGTCTCTCGGTCGTGGCCAACGGCATCGCCTCGGACGAGGTCGCCGTCGTCGTCGACAAGGGAGTGGGACAGGCCACGTACATCGTCGTCGAGCACCAGTTCGGAGGGAATTCCTTCATCTGGGCATACGTCGACGGGAAGTGGTACGCACGCACGACGACACCCGAGGAACTGGCCGGCATGGCCCAGCAAGTATTCGCCGCGACAACCGTCACCGCGTGGTGGAGCAATCTCACGCTGAACGGGACGCGCGCATGGAAGTCCTACTGAAAGCAGGCGGTCGGCATGGCTGTCACCGGACCCAGCCCGAAAGTACTGAAGAAGCTCGACAAAGCGATGCGCCGCCGCGCCGCCGAGCAGCGGCACGAGAGCACGCGTAACACGCCCACTCCGCCCCCGCCCGGTCGTCCGACGGCGCACGAGGACGTGGCGCCGTTCGACGTGACGGCCGCTGGCAACGCCGTGAGCAAGACGTTCTTCACCGACCACTACTTCGGCTACCCCTACGGCGACCTGTGGATGTACGACGGCACCAACTGGCACGGGCTCGGCACCCTCACGGCGCAGGACGAACAGGGAGCGATGCAGATCGCCTTCGCCGCGAACCGCGTCGAGGTGACCTGGCAGGACAACGGCAACGTCTCCAGCATCCGGTGCTGGAAGTTCCTGACCTGAGCGGCCCGGGTACCCGCCCACGCCCCAGAGAGCGGGGCACGGGCGGGTACCGGCCGACAAGAGGCCGACGAGAGCCCCTGACCGGCGAAAGGGCCGATCAGGGGCTCCGGCACCGGGGGAGCAACGTTCAAACTTTCGATTGAGACCGGATTGTCCGGTCCACCGCTCCCCTGCGCCTACCCTGGAAGGACCATGGATCCCCGCTCTCTGACCCCCGCCCTGCGCGCCCTGCGCCTCTGTCTGCATATGCTGATGGCGGCGCTGCTGGGCCTCGCCGCCCTGCGCGCGCAGGCGGCCGGCGGGGTCGCCGCGGCCGTCGTGACCGGGGCGGTCTACGCGGCGGGGGCGCTGCTGCCCGCCGTACGGCAGTCGCAGCGGGCCGCGGCGGTCTGGCTGACGGCCCTGTGCCTGGCCTGGCTGACGCTGCTCTGGCTGACACCGGAAGGGCTGTGGCTCGCCTTCCCGCTCTACTTCCTCCAGCTGCACCTCCTGCCCGCGCGCTGGTCGCTGCCGGCGGTGACGCTCACGGCGGGCGCGGCGATCCTGTCGTACGTGCGGCACGGGGCCGCGCTCAACCCCGGGGTCTTCATCGGGCCGCTGCTCGGCGCGGCGGTCGCGGTGGCGACCGTGCTGGGCTACCAGGCCCTGTACCGGGAGAGCGAGCGGCGGCGCCGGCTGATCGAGGAGCTGATCTCGACCCGCGCCGAGCTGGCTGCGGCCGAACGGCACGCGGGGACGCTGGCGGAGCGTGAGCGGCTGGCCCGGGAGATCCACGACACGCTGGCGCAGGGACTGTCCTCGATCCAGCTGCTGCTGCGGGCCGCCGAGCGCACCCTGCCGGAGGGATCGCCGGCCGCGGGGCACATCGACCGCGCGCGGCAGACGGCGCAGGACAACCTGGCGGAGGCGCGGCGTTTCGTCCGGGCCCTCGCCCCGCCGGACCTGGAGCAGGGTTCGCTCGCCGGGGCGCTGGAACGGCTGTGCGGCACGACGGGTGGACCGGAGGGCACGGGCGGACCCCGGGCGCGTTTCTCGGTGAGCGGGACGCCGGTCGAGCTGCCCACCCCGTACGAGGTGGCGCTGCTGCGGATCGCCCAGTCGGCGCTGGCCAACACGGTGCGGCACGCCGCGGCCTCTCGGGCGGAGATCACCCTGTCGTTCATGGCCGGGTCGGTGACGCTCGACGTGGTGGACGACGGTGCGGGCTTCGACCCGGCTGCCCCGCGTCCCGTCCGGCCGTCCGCGGAGGGCGGCTTCGGTCTGCCGGCGATGCGGTCGCGCGCGGAGTCGCTGGGCGGCGCGTTCACCGTCGAGTCCGCGCCGGGGCAGGGTACGGCCGTGGCGGTCTCCCTGCCGCTTCCCGTCACCGCTCCCTCCGCCTCCGCCTCCTCCGCCTCCTCCGCCTCCTCCGCCTCCTCGGCCTCCTCGGCCTCCGATGCACCGGCCACCGGATCCCCTGCCCTCGATTCCCCGTCCGGCGCGTCGTCGCCGCCCCTCTCCCCGTCCGCCGCCGTCCTGCCGACCGGAGCCTGACGCATGACCATCCGACTCCTGCTCGCCGACGACCATCCGGTGGTACGGGCCGGGCTGCGCGCCGTCCTCGACACCGAGCCGGACTTCACCGTGGCCGCGGAGGCGGCGACGGCCGAGCGCGCGGTCGAGCTGGCCGCCGCCGGGGGTGTGGACGTCGTCCTCATGGACCTCCAGTTCGGCGCCGGGATGCACGGCTCGGAGGCGACCGCCGCGATCACCGCCGTACCGGGTGGGCCGCGGGTGCTCGTCCTCACCACGTACGACACCGACGCCGACATCCTGGCGGCGGTGGAGGCCGGGGCCTCCGGCTACCTGCTGAAGGACGCCCCGCCGGAGGAGCTGGCCGCGGCCGTACGGACGGCCGCCGCCGGGCAGTCGGCGCTCGCCCCCACGGTCGCGCACCGGCTGATGGACCGGATGCGCACCCCGGCGGAGGCGCTGACCAAGCGCGAGCTGGAGGTCCTCCAGCTCGTCGGCGAGGGTCTGTCCAACCAGCAGATCAGCAAGGCGCTGTTCCTGAGCCAGGCGACAGTGAAGTCCCACCTGGTGCACGTGTTCGCCAAGCTGGGCGTGGACTCCCGGACGGCGGCGGTCGCGGCGGCGACCGCGCGCCGTCTCATCCGACGCTGATCAGCGCCGATGCTGATCAACCGCCCCGCGACGGCGGCACGGGTCGCGGCTACGGCGCCGGCCGCCCCGGGTGCCGCAGGGAAGGCTGGGCCGGAGCCTGGTCCGACAGGCCGAAGAGTTCGACGGCGCGCCGGACGGCCGCGAGGCCCTCGGCGAGCGCGCTGACCGAGCCGACCGCGCCCGCGATCAGCAGCAGCGAGCGGCGCAGCCGCCACACCTCCGGAATGCCGCTCAACGCCATCGCGTCCAGAGCGGCCAGTTCGTCCTCCGCGATCACCCGGTCGGCGAACTCCTGCCGGTTCCCGGCCAGTTCACGCCTGAGCCGGGCGACGGCGACCCGTAGTTCGGCCACGCGCGGATCCACACCGTCGGCGGCCACCGGCCGCTGCCCCACACTTCGCAACACGGCTCTCCCCCCAGGGGGTGCCCCACCCCCTTCGTGCACGCTCCTGTGCCGGTCCCGTTCGGCCGGCGGTCGGGCGATGGCCGGGCGTCCGGGGTTGCGGGCCAGTTAACTCCCTCGTTCGCCCGGCGCGCCAGAACGCGTACCGACTTTCAGGCATCCGAGTGGTCCGCTCCTGATGCGGTATGCACTCCCCTATGACGGATGAGACGACAGAACCCCACGTGACGACGGCCCCGTCGGCGGCGCCCCGGATCGCCGGGCTGCTGCTCGCGGCCGGCGGCGGCCGGCGGCTCGGCGGGCGCCCGAAGGCGCTGCTCCCGCACCGCGGCCGGCCGCTCGTCGAGCACGCGGCGCGGATGCTCGCGGAGGGCGGCTGCGCGACGGTGTACGTGGTGCTCGGCGCGGCGGCGGAGCGGGTACGGGCAAAGGCGCGGCTGCCCGGGTGCGTCCTGGTCGACAACCCGGGGTGGACCGAGGGCATGGGGTCGTCGCTCCGGGCGGGGCTCGCCGCGCTGGACGAGGATTCCGGCAGGTTCGACGCGGTCCTGGTGTCGCTGGTGGACCAGCCGGGGATCGGGGCGGTGGCGGTGGGCCGGGTCCGCGCGGCGTACCGGGGGCGCGGCACCCTGGCTGCGGCCTCGTACGGGGGGCGGCGCGGGCATCCGGTGCTGTTCGGCGCGGCGCACTGGGCCGGGGTCGCGGCGGGGGCGGTCGGGGACCAGGGGGCGCGGGGGTATCTGGCGGCGCACCGGGATGCGATCACGCTCGTGGACTGCTCGGATGTGGCCGAGCCCTACGACATCGACACCGAGGCGGATCTCGCGAGACTGGAGTGAACGGCCCGGTCACGGACTCCCGGCGCGCCACCGCACCGGCTCGACCCCAACCACGCCGGCTCCGATGTGTCGACCCGAAGATTCTCGACATCAACAAACCATTGAACTTCCACCATGAGGAAACTAGTATCCATTTCCTAGAGGCGCCCGGTCCCCCGGACCGGCGTCCGCGGCCGAATCCCGGCTCCGACGGCGGCACCGCGAGCCGCCTTCCCCGGCCGGCGGCCGCCTGGCACCGCCCGCGAAGTCCGCTGAAGGAAGTGACAGTTCATGTCCGCACCAGCGCCGTCCTCCCCGGTCGTCGTCGAAGCCGAGCCCCTGCCCCGCCAGGAGGAGGTGCTCACCGCCGACGCGCTCGCCTTCCTGGCCGAGCTGCATCACCGGTTCACACCGCGCCGTGACGAGCTGCTCGCCCGCCGCGCCGAGCGGCGCGCCGAGATCGCCCGTACGTCCACCCTGGACTTCCTGCCCGAGACCGCGGCGATCCGCGCCGACGACTCCTGGCGGGTGGCGCCCGCGCCGGCGGCCCTGAACGACCGGCGGGTGGAGATCACCGGCCCGACCGACCGCAAGATGACGATCAACGCGCTGAACTCGGGCGCGCGCGTCTGGCTCGCGGACTTCGAGGACGCGTCGGCGCCCACCTGGGAGAACGTGATCCTCGGTCAGGTCAACCTGGCCGACGCGTACACCCGGAACATCGACTTCACCGACCCGCGGTCCGGCAAGTCGTACGCGCTGGGGCCGGCCGAGGAGCTGGCCACGGTCGTCATGCGGCCGCGCGGCTGGCACCTGGACGAGCGCCACCTGACCGTCGAGGGCCGCCCGGTCCCCGGCGCGCTGGTCGACTTCGGCCTGTACTTCTTCCACAACGCCCGGCGGCTGATCGACCTCGGCAAGGGCCCGTACTTCTACCTCCCGAAGACCGAGTCGCACCTGGAGGCCCGCCTCTGGAACGACGTCTTCGTCTTCGCCCAGGACTACGTCGGCATCCCGCAAGGAACCGTCCGCGCCACGGTCCTCATCGAGACCATCACGGCCGCGTACGAGATGGAGGAGATCCTCTACGAACTCCGCGACCACGCCGCCGGGTTGAACGCGGGCCGCTGGGACTACCTGTTCTCCATCGTCAAGAACTTCCGTGACGGCGGGGCGAAGTTCGTGCTGCCGGACCGCAACGCGGTCACGATGACGGCCCCATTCATGCGCGCGTACACCGAACTCCTCGTCCGCACCTGCCACAAGCGCGGCGCGCACGCGATCGGCGGCATGGCGGCCTTCATCCCGTCCCGCAAGGACGCCGAGGTCAACAAGGTCGCCTTCGAGAAGGTCAAGGCGGACAAGGACCGTGAGGCGGGCGACGGTTTCGACGGCTCGTGGGTCGCCCACCCGGACCTGGTGCCGATCGCCATGGCCTCCTTCGACGCGGTGCTCGGCGACAAGCCGAACCAGAAGGACCGGCTGCGCGAGGACGTCCACGTCACCGCCCCCGAACTCATCGACATCGCCTCGCTAAAAGCCCGCCCCACCTTCGAGGGACTGCGCAACGCCGTCCAGGTCGGCGTCCGTTACATCGAGGCGTGGCTGCGCGGCCTCGGCGCGGTCGCCATCTTCAACCTGATGGAGGACGCGGCCACGGCCGAGATCTCGCGTTCGCAGATCTGGCAGTGGATCAACGCGGGCGTGGAGGTCGAGCGCGCCGGCGAGACCGTGAAGGTGACGCCGGAACTGGCCCGCGAGGTCGCCGCCGAGGAACTGGCCGCGATCCGCGCGGAGATCGGCGAGGAGGCGTTCACGGCCGGCAGGTGGCAGCAGGCCCACGACCTGTTGCTGCACGTGTCGCTGGACGCGGACTACGCGGACTTCCTGACGCTGCCCGCGTACGAGCAGCTCGTCGGCTGACCCTGCCCCGATCCCCGCGCGCAGGACGGCGGGCCCCCTCCCGGTGCCGTACGGGGTGAGGCCCGCCGTCGCGTGTGGGGCGGCCGGCGCGTCTCAGCGCCGGGCCACCCGAGCCAGCGCCAGCACGCTCAGGCCGAACATCAGGACGCCCAGCGGAAGATGGACCGCCGGGACGTGCTGCACGCCGAGCACGACCTGCGCCGAGGCGAGGACCAGGAAGCCCGACGCGTACCCGATGGGCCGGGGCGAGCCGCCGCCCGGCTTCCACGCCAGGACGGCCGCGAGGACGTACAGCATCGTCGCCGCGTACATCACCCGGGCTCCGACGCTGTGCAGCGTCTCCCCGTAGGAGGCCGTCAGCAACAGCCCGGCGGAGACCGCCTGGAGGAAGATGGTCAGGGTCTGCAGGGCGATCGCGATCCGCAGGAACGAGAGTCCTCGGCGCGCCGGCGCCGTCACCTGGGTGGCCATGTCACAGTCCTCTTTTCCGCCCGCGTCATCGTCGTCGGGCAGGGGATCGATAGGGTCTCACCCGTCCGACGAAGCGGGACCGGAAAAGGTAAGGCGGGGGCGGGGCATGGCATTCGGGCACACCGGCGCGGGCGGAGGCGTCGGCGCGGGCGGGGTCGCCGGCGAGCGGCACCAACTCGTCAACGTGGCCTACCGCTTGCTGGGCTCGGTGACCGAGGCCGAGGACGCCGTCCAGGACGCGTACGCACGCTGGTACGGACTGCCGCACGGGCGGCGGGAGGAGATCCGGTCGCCCGGCGCCTGGCTGACGACGGTGACCGGGCGGATCTGCCTGGACCTGCTGGGTTCGGCGCGGGCCCGCCGGGAACGCTACGTCGGCGCGTGGCTGCCCGAACCGCTCCCCGACCACACCGAGGACGGCCGCACGAGCGGCGCCGGCCCGGCCGGCGCCGCGGACCCGGCGGACCTGATCGTCCTCGACGAGTCGGTGGGCATGGCCTTTCTCGTCGTCCTGGAGTCGATGACGCCCGCCGAACGGGTCGCGTTCGTCCTGCACGACGTCTTCCGCTATCCGTTCACCGAGATCGCCGGCGTTCTCGACCGGACCCCCGCGGCCTGCAAGCAGCTGGCCGCCTCCGCCCGGCGGCGGGCCGGTGCCGTCACCGCCCCCGCGACCGCGACCGGCGCCCTGGGCGCGACCGCCGAACGGGCCGACGTCGTACGGCACGTGAAGGAGGCGTGGGAGACGAAGGACATCCCCGCCCTCGTCGGACTCCTCGACCCGGCCGCGGTGATGACCGCGGACGGCGGCGGTCTCGTCGGCACCGTCCTGCGCCCGGTCGAAGGGGGCGCGCGGATCGCCCAGTACATGGTGGCCATCGCCGACAAGGCTCCCGGGCTCGAGCTCCTGGAGCGGCCGGTCAACGGCACACCGGGCCTGGTGGCCCGGCGCGACGGAGTCGTCGCGACCGTGGCCGCGTTCGACGTCTCCGACGGGCGGATCACCCGGATCTGGGTGGTCCGCAACCCGGAGAAGCTGGGGCCGTGGGCGCGGGCGGCGGACAACTGGGGGCTGTATTCCGGGCGTTAGCGGCCACCCGGGGGCCGCCGCCACGGCGTCTCTCCGAGACGGCCGCCTCCGGTTGTGCCGGATCCGCTGTTTACCGCGGGCCGCTCGGCGTGCTCTGCTGCGCACATGGACCAGACCAATGAGCCGAACGGCGCACCGGCCGTCGGCACCGCGTACCCCACCGTCCCGCACCGGCCGCTGGCCGTCCCGGCCGGGGAGGCCGAGGAACGGGCCCGCGCCTTCCACGAGGTGATGGCCCGCCGGCGTACCGTGCGCGACTTCAGCGACCGCCCGCTGCCCGAGGGCGTGGTGGAGTGGGCGATCCGTACCGCCGCCACCGCGCCGAGCGGGGCGCACGTCCAGCCGTGGCGTTTCGTCGTCCTCACCGACCCCGAGCGCAAGCGGCGCCTGCGCGAGGCCGCCGAGACGGAGGAACGGGAGTTCTACGGCCGGCGCGCCTCGGCCGAGTGGCTGGAGGCCCTGGCACCGCTGGGCACCGACTGGAGCAAGCCGTTCCTGGAGACCGCGCCCGCGGTGATCGTGGTCTTCGAGGTCCACAAGGGGCCGGACACACCGCGCCCTTACTACACCAAGGAATCGGTCGGCATCGCTGTCGGCCTGCTCCTGGCCACGCTCCACCAGGCCGGTCTGGCGACCCTCACCCACACCCCGAGCCCGATGCGCTTCCTGAACGAGGTCTGCGACCGCCCGCCGGAGGAGCGGGCCGCCTACGTCATCCCCGTCGGCTACCCGGCCGAGGACGCCCGCGTCCCCGACCTCCGCCGCAAGCCCCTGGAGCAGGTGATGGTGCGCCTCTGACCGTGGTGAAGGCGGCGCGGCTCAGGGCATTCTGACGCCGAGACACGCGATGCCTCGTCACGTCACCACGCCGCGCGGCGGAGGCACCGGCCGGGGTCAGGAGCCGAGCGGTGTCTTGACCTCGGCCCGCCAGACGGTGCGAGCGCGGTCGACGTCCGGGGCGGCCGGGTAGGCGGCCAGTCGACCGTCGTCGTCATCGGCCGGCGCGTCGCGCGTGAGGACGGCACGTGCCTGAGCCAGTCGGCCCAAGTGGCGATCGTCCAGCCGCTCTTGGTTACGGCTGGTGGAGCCACCTGCGGCATTCGACCGACGGGCAGCCGCGCCTCGCGTGATCGTCCTGCCAAAGCTCCAGCTCAGCCAGTCCCTCCAACGGAGCTGCACCCGTCTCCGATGAGCGTACTGTCCAAGCTGACGCGGACCGCTTCCTGCCGGCGACGAGCGCCCGCCTGGCCTGCTCCAGGTAGGTGTCCTCCGCGGTGTGCTGGTACATGCGTGCCAGCGGGAGCGCCGCTCCACCCACGCCCCTGGTCAGGTCGGCGCTCTCGCGGGGATGCTCGGCCAGCGCGTCGGCAACCCGTACGGCCACGTGCTCGGCCCGGCGCAGATAGCCGGCGTCACCCGTGCGGAGGTGGAACCCCAGCAGAGAGATGCCGATGCCGGGCAGGCCCGTGAACAGATCGAGCCCCGAGGGCAGTTCGCGGGTGCCGAAGCGGTCGAGCAAGTCGGTCGCCTCGTCGCGGCGGCCGAGCAGATCCAGCACCGTCGCGATGCCGTGCAGCCCGTCGAACAGCCCCAGCGGCGCGGTGGCGGCCCGGCGTACCGAGGCCTTCTCCAGCCACTTGATCCACTCGTCGTCGACGGACTGGCCGGTGGCGTGCAGCGCGTACAGGACACCGGCGGCGCCGTTCTGCACGTCGATCGCCCCGTGGGGCGTGGTACTGGCGGGGGCGCCGGGTAACAGCCGGTCGCTGCGCCGAGGAGTGGCCGAGGCACGGATTCCGGCGGCGAGCAGTCGTGTCTGTTCGTCCGGGGTCGAGAACTCCCCCGGTACTAAGACATGTGCCCGGGTAGGAAACCACACGTCTCCACATGAGTCACGTGGTCACTTCCTGCCGCGTCCTAAACCGTCCTTCGCACGGCCCTGGGCTGCGGGGGAAGGGGCGGCAAGGATGGAGCCCATGTATCTCGTGCACGCCCGACTCCGAGCCCCTGACGGGGCAGAGCCGTCCGCCGAGAGGGTACCCCTGTTCATGTGCTGCGGCCGCGAAGGCGAAGGGCTGGAGCACGTCAGCGTCCACTCCGACGCCGCCGGCGGCCCGGTCGTGGGCCTCTATCTCACCGCGCCTTCCCTCGCCGTCGCGGAACGCGGCGCCCTCGCGGTCTGCCGTCGCGCGCTGTCCACGCACTCCGAGTTGGAGGGGTTCGCCGTGGTGTCCTGCGGCGCGGTGCTGGTGCCGCAGTACTGGGACCGGCTGACCCTTCCGGACGAGAGCGGACGGACCGACACCCCTGCGCGGTCCGTCCCCCCGGGAATCCACACACCCGTTCTGACGGCATGCCGGAAAGCGGGCACACGGAGTCGGCTGGAGGGCGCCAGACGGCAGCAGGGCCGCGGCCGCGCCGCCGTCCACGGCGAGGCGGGCGCCGGTGATTCCCGCACCTCCTTCGCTGGGCCGTGCGCGGGCGGGATCCCTGGGGCTCAGGGCACGCTGACGCCGAGCGGGGTGAGGACACGCGCGGTCTCGTGCGGGTCGGCGGCGTGCATGGCGGCGACGAGGGCCGCGGCCCCGCCGGGCCAGGCCGCGGCCGCCGCGTCGAAGGCGGTACGGCGGGACTCCAGCGGCCCCTTCTTGCCGGGCAGCGTGTCGAGGACCCGCAGGGCCCGGGCCGCGGCCGGCACCTCGCCCGGGGCCACGGGCTCGCCGCGCTCGCGCAGCGTCTCCTCCGCCCGGGCGCCGGTGACGGGGTGGGCGAGAACGCCGCGCAGTACCCCGGCGGGGGCGTCGGACAGGTCGAGGACGTCGAGCAGCGTGCGGGTGGCGGCGGCGTCGGAGGTGCCGCGGTTGACAGAGCCGACGGCGCCGAGCAGCGCGGACCAGGCCACGTCGCCGTCGCCGTGGGCGCGCAGCCAGTCGGTGAGGACCCGCCGGGCGGCGGCCCGCGGCCAGCCCGCGGCCGCGGCCGCCAGGGGGCCGCGTCCCAGCCGTCCGTCTCCCCGGCGCCGGGCACCACCACGCCGCGGACCGCGAGCAGGTAGCGGACCACGGCGCAGCCGCGCGGGGTGAGCCCGAAGGCGTCGCCCCGCCGGAAGACGAGACCGGTCGCGGCGAGCCGGTCGACGACCGCGGCGAGCGCGTGGGCCGGCGCGTCGAGCCGGGCGCGGTCGGTGGCGTTGACGCCGGGCGCACCGAGCAGGCGGGCGAGTTCGCCCGCGGTGGGGGTGGTGTACGCGGGTGAGGCGGGCAGCGGGACGCGCACCGGCGCGTCCTCCAGGGCGGGGTCGACCGTCCAGTCCTCGAACTCGGCGGCGCGGCGGGCCACCGACTCGGCGGAACAGCCGCGCTGGTAGAGCGTGTAGAGCAAGTGGGCGGCCTCACTCCCGTACGGCACGGTGTCCGGGGTGGCGTCCGCCCCGGTGAGGGCGTCGACGGCGGCGGCGAGCAGATCGGCGTTCCGTTCCACGTCCGCTTCCCCGCCCGCGTCCGGGTCCGACCCCACCCCCTCCGCGGCCGCCGCCTCCGGGTCCGACTCCATGAGTCCGAGCGCGGGCGGCGGGAGCGGCACGGCGGCGTCCCCGTAGTAGTCCAGGTGTTCGCCGAGCAGCGCGTCGGCGAGGTCGAGATGCGGGAGGTCGTCCGGTCCGGGCGCGAGGTGCGCGTACTCCCCCGCGAGCCCGTCGGGCAGCCCGGCCGCCGTCCACCGCCCGAGGAGCGCGTGGGCGACCGTCCCGATGCCCTGCGCCACGTCGTGGTCGGCGAGGAGCGGCCCGGCGGCCGGGGCGTGCTCGGCGTCCCGGACGTACGCCCGGGTCAGCACCTCGGCGAGGACGACGTCGGCGACGGCGGTCCGCCCCACGAGGTCGGCCCGCCGCAGCCCGTCGGGCACCGGCGGCCGGTCGAGCCGGGCCAGCCACGCCCGTACGGCTCCGGGGTCGTCCGGGTCGGTGCCGTCGGCCCGCAGCAGCCGCGCGTACCAGCGCGGCCAGGTCAGGTTGCCGGGATCCGCCATGGCCCGCTCGAAGTCCGCCGCGGTCCGCCCGACGGCCGCCTCGACCCGGGCCCGCCGGTCGCCGTCGAAACGCCCGGCCAGCGCCCGCACCACCGCCGGATAGGCGGCCCGTTCCGCCGGCTCCGCCCACACGAACGCGGGCAGGTCCTCCACGAGCACCAGCCGCACCAGTTCGGGTGTCGGCTCCGGCACCCCGCTCGCCCGGTCCGCTCCGCGCAGCGCGAGCAGTCCGAGCACGGCGTCCACGGCCCTGACCGCTCCCGGCCCCCGGAACTCCGGGCTCGCCTTCAGGAACGCGTCACGACCGGTGTTGGTGAGCACGATCTCGGCCACGCTTCCCAGCGTAATTCGGGGCGGAGCGGCGCGCGGCGCGGACGGCGGGCGGTGCGGCCGGGCGGGTCATACGGGCCACCCGGCCGAATCGACGGGATGGAGCGGATCGAGGGGCGGCCGGCGGCGCAGCTGGCGGACGACATAGGCGAGGTGCTGGCCGTGGGCGGTACGGGCCCACACCTCCGGATTGCCCGCGCCCTCCGGCCCCCGCCCCTCGGCGCAGGCCCGCAGCCAGCGCTTCGGCTCGCTGTCGGGGGCCGCGTCGAAGTCCTCGGTCTCGACGAGTTCCCTGGCCATGGCCCGTACGGCCGCGGCATGGTCCGCCCCGCGCGTCGGCACGCGGCCGAGCAGGAAGGCCCGCTCGCCGGTGAGCCGGAGCAGGCCCCAGGGCGGGCCGTCGGGGATGACGCGCGGCTGCCGGAGGCCGCGGGGGTGGGCGGCGGCGTAGTCGCCGTACACGAGGGGCAGGCGGCGCCCGTCGGCCGTGGGGGCGACCGCGTGCCACAGGTCCCAGTCGTACCGCTCGGCGTCGGCGAAGGGTGCCCCGTAGCCCTCCACCGCACCCTCCGTTCCGGGGCAGGCGCCGGCCAGGACGGTCACGGTCCGCCAGGGGTGGAGCGGGCCGAGCCGGGCGAGGGCGTGCAGCGCCCGCTTCTCGGCGAAGGCGAGCTCGCCGTCGTCCTGGACGGCGCCGAGGTCGAGCAGCAGGTCGAGCGGAAGGCGGTCCCCCGTGACCCGTTCCCCGCGCGCGATCCGTTCCAGCAGGCCGTGCAGGCGGGCGGCGAGCCGGGTGTCCCCGGGCGGCTCCGGGACGACCCGTATCCCCATCCCCCGTCCGCCGCCGCACGCCCGGGCGGCCTCGACGCAGGCCGTCTGCTGCCAGCCGGGCCGCTCCACGCCGGTGACGGGGCGCAGCGAGGTCCCCGGCAGGATGTCGCGCAGCGCGGCCGCGACCCGTGCCGCGGCGCGGTCGGTCTCGCGGCAGCCGGTGTCCGCCCAGGCCGGTCCGGTGCCCTGGGTGCGGGCGAGTTCGGCGAGGAGCCCGCGCAGCGGGACGCGCGGCCCCGCCGGGTCGGGCGGCGGGACGGTCCACAGGGGCGCGACGGCCGCGCGGGCGGTCGTCGCGAGTTCCCGGTACGCCGTCAGTGCGCTTTTCCGAGTGGGCAGTACGGGTATGTACGTCGGCTGGTGCGTCGGCTGGTACGTCGGCTCGGCCATCGGCTCCCCCAGCGCCCTCGGCAGGTGCCCTGTTCAGCAGGGTGAGGCCGGGAGGCCGGGTCGGGAAAGGGTGCCGTTTCGGCCATGCTCGGGCGGGGTCGCGGGAGCAGCGGGCCGAGCTGTGCGGGGCGGCCGGGGACCCGGGAACGCCGGTGGCGGGTGCGTTGTCAGTGGGGTGCGCTTCACTGGATCCATCACTCTCCGTAATCGAGATCGGGGGAATCGTGACGGAACGTACGACGTATGTGTCCCTGGCCGGGCTGCGCGACCGCGGCTGGAGCGACGCGATGATCGCCGCGCTGCTCGGGCAGGCCGATGTGCAGGGCCGGGATCCGCGGCGCTGGTCGCTCGCCCCGGTGCGGCTGTATCTCCTCGCGCGGGTCGAGGCCGTGGAGCGCACTCCGGAGTTCGCCTCGTCGGCCGCGGCGGACCGCGGCTGGGCCGCCTCGCTGGCCGCGGCCGAGCGCCGGCGCAGGGCCGTGCTCGCGTCGATCGGCGCGGCGCCGATCGACGTGCCGCGGATCCCGGCCACCGAGCTGGCGCGGCGCGCGGTCCGGCACCGGCATCTGCTGGAGCCGCACGGACCGGGCGGGCCGGGCGGGGTGACCGCGGGTGCGATGGCCCGCTGGCAGGTCGGCTACCTGCGGTACGCGCTGACGCGGTACGACAGTCTGCTCGACGGACTGTACGGCGACACCGGCCGTACCGAGGCCGAACAGCTGCTGCGGCGCCGGGTGTACGAGGCGATCGCCGCGGCGTATCCGCATCTGGCCCAGGAGTGCCGGCGCCGGATGGGGGACGTACGGTGAGCCGCCGTCACGGGTGGCCGCGGGAGCGGTGGGCCGCCGAGCCCAAGCCGGCAGGGGCGAGGGTCGGGCAGGTCAGCGCCCGGCTCGCACGGCTCACGACCGTCATGGCCGTCATGGCCGTCATGGCCGTCATGGCCGTCGTGACCGTCGTGACCGTCATGGCCCTCGCGTTGCCGGGGGCGTACGGCGCCTGGCCCCCGGCCCCGGATCCCGCGTGGTGCGCGGAGCCCGGGGCCAAGGGGCGGCCGGGTGGCTCAGTGGGCGTGGGCCGCCTTCGCCTCCCGGGTCTCGGATATCTCCTCGGCCGGCTCCATCGGTGCCGTGACCGTGTCGTCGTTCCGGTGCTTGCCGATGTGGTTGAACACCAGGTTGAGCGCGACGGCGGCGACACAGCCGGTGGAGATGCCGGAGTCCAGGATGATCTGCGCCGTCTCCGGGAAGGCGTGGTAGAAGTCCGGCTTGGTGATCGGGATGATGCCGACGGCCAGCGAGACCGCGACGATCAGCACGTTGTTGTCCTTCTCCAGACCGGCCTTGACCAGGGTCTGGATACCGCTGGCGGCGACCGAGCCGAAGAGGACGACGCCCGCGCCGCCGAGCACCGGCCGCGGGACGACCGAGATCAGCGAGGCGGCCACCGGCGAGAGGCCCATGAGGACCAGGAAGCCGCCGCCGCAGGCCACCACGAAACGGCTGCGGATGCGGGTCATCGCGACCAGACCGATGTTCTGGGCGAAGGCGCTGCACATGAAGCCGTTGAACAGCGGGCTGAGCGCGGAGCCGAGGGTGTCGGCGCGCAGTCCCGCCGCGATGGTCTTCTCGTCGGCGGGCCGGTCGACGATCTCGCCGAGGGCCAGCATGTCGGCGGTCGACTCGGTCATCGAGACCAGCATGACCACGCACATGGAGACGATCGCGGCGACGGCGAACTGCGGGGCGCCGAAGTGGAAGGGGTTCGGGAAGCCCACCAGGCCGGCGTCTCTCACCGGGCCGAAGTCGGTCACGCCGAACGGGATGGCGATCAGCGTGCCGAGGACCAGGCCGACCAGGACGGCGATCTGCTTGAGGAAGCCCCGGGTGAAGCGGCGCAGCAGCAGGACGACCACGAGGGTGATGCCCGCGAGCGACAGATAGGTGGTCGAACCGTAGTCCGCGGCCTTCGGGTCGGGACCTTGCGCCCAGCCGAAGGCGACCGGGAGCAGCGAGATGCCGATGAGGGTGATGACGGTGCCGGTGACGACCGGCGGGAAGAACCGCACCAGCCGGGAGAACCAGGGCGCGGCGAGGAAGCCGAGGAGTCCGGCGACGATGATCGCGCCGAAGATCACGGGGAGGGCGTCGGCCTTGTCCTTCGTGGTGTCGACGATGGCGAGCATCGGGGCGACGCCGGCGAAGGTGACGCCGTTGACGAACGGCAACCGTGCGCCGATCTTCCAGACGCCGAGGGTCTGGAGGAAGGTGGCGAGTCCGGCGGTGAAGAGGCTGGCGCCGGTGAGGAAGGTCAGTTCGGTGGCGGAGAGGCCGACGGCCGCCCCGACGATCAGCGGCGGGGCGACGACTCCCGCGTACATGGCGGCCACGTGCTGCAGGCCGCTGGTGAGCATCTTCACGGGGGGCAGGGTCTCGTCGACCGGATGCTTGGTCCGGTCGCCCTCGGGGGCGGAGCCTGTGTCGGGTGCGTTGCGAACCTGGGCGTTGGCGGCCACGGCGGTCCTCCGGTCGGTGACGCGTCGGCGGTGACGCGGATGTCAGGGAGGTGGTGCGTTGCGATGCGCGGTGCACGAGGTGCGGCTCGTTGCGGGGTGCTGCGAAGGGTGGTGCGGTCGCACGTCGGTGAGGTACCCGCGCCGCGGGCGACGACATGCCGACGGAGTGTCCGGTGGGGATGCGGACACGGGTGCGCCGGTGCCGGGGATGCCGTCCGCGTTCGACGTACGGCACCGCCCGGCACGGCTGCCGCGGACCCCGCTCGGGTCCGTGACGACCGGTCGGGGACCGTCCTCCTCGACCGGACTCTCTCGGGCGGGTCAGTCCTGTCCCGCGATACGGGCCAGGCGCCGCGCCTCCGTGCGCGCGTCGCGCGCGATGCGGTCCTCGTCGGCGGTGAGCATCCGGTTGTTCTCGACGATCTGCCGGCCGTGGACGAAGGAGGCGGTGACCGGCGCCGGCGGGCCGAGGACCAGGGCGGCCACCGGGTCGGCGATCGACGAGTGGCCGAGGCCGTCGAGCTTCCACAGCACGAGGTCGGCGAGTTTGCCGGGTTCCAGGGAGCCGATGGCGTCGGCGCGGCCGAGCACCCGGGCGCCGCCGTGGGTGCCGAGGCGCAGTGCCTGCCGGGCGGTGAGCGCGGCCTCGCGGTGCGGGCCGAGGCGGTTGACGAGCAGCGCGTTGCGCAGTTCGGTGTGCAGTTCGCCGGACTCGTTGGAGGCGGTGCCGTCGACGCCGAGGCCGACCGGGACGCCCGCCCGGAGCAGGTCGGGGACGCGGGCGATGCCGGCGGCGAGACGCGCGTTGGACGAGGGGCAGTGGGCGACGCCGGTGCCGGTGCGGGCGAAGGCGGCGATGTCGGTGTCGTTCATATGGACGCAGTGCGCCATCCACACGTCCGAGCCGAGGAAGCCGGTGGACTCGAAGTAGTCGGTCGGGCCCATGCCGAACAATTCGTGGCAGAACTTCTCCTCCTCCACCGTCTCCGAGCCGTGGGTGTGCATCCGCACGCCGAGCCGGCGGCCGAGCGCCGCGCCCTCGCGCAGCAGTTCGGTGGAGATGGAGAAGGGCGAGCAGGGGGCGACGGCCACCTGGGTCATGGCGCCGAAAGAAGCGTCGTGGTGGCGCCGTACGGTCTCCTCGGTCGCGGCGAGCGCGCCCTCGGTGGTCTCGACGGCGAAGTCCGGCGGCAGCCCGCCGTCCCGTTCGCCGCGGTCCATCGAGCCGCGGGCGAGGGTGAAGCGGACGCCGAGGTCGCGGGCGGCGCCGATGATGGCGCTGGACAGGTCGCCCGTACCGCGCGGGTGGATGTAGTGGTGGTCCATGGCGGTGGTGACGCCGCCGCGGGCCATCATCGCCAGCGAGGCCTCGGCGGCCGTCCTGACCATCGGCTCGTCGATCCGCGCCCAGGTCGGGTAGAGCGCGGCCAGCCAGTCGAAGAGGTTGTGGTCGGTCGCGAGGCCGCGGGTGAGCCACTGGTAGAAGTGGTGGTGCGTGTTGACGAGGCCCGGCGTGACCAGATGGCCGGTGGCGTCGATCCGCCGGTCCACGTCCGCCAGTCCCTCGGGGGCCGGTCCGGCGCCCAGGGACTCGATCCGCTCGCCGGCGACGACGAGATGGCCGGTGGCGTACTCGGTGCCGGCCGTGTCCACGGTCGCGATCGCCGCGTTCTCGATCACGATCCGCCGGGGTGGTGCCGAAGGTGCTGCCATCGCTGTTCTTCCTTCGCTCCAGGGGGACGGTCGGATACGGCGGGACCCTGCGGGGTTCCCTGCCGATCGTGCCGGGTGTGCGAGGCCCCGGCACCCGCTCAGGGGGTGTCGAATGTTGGGGCGGTCCGGCGGGGCCGGGTGCCGAGGTGATGGAAGAACAGGTTCAGCAGGACGGCGACGAGCGCGCCCGCGCTGATGCCGGAGCCGAGCACGGTCTGCGCCCAGGCGGGGAATCCGGCGTAGAAGGTGGGGGAGGCGAGCGGGATGATGCCCGCGCCGAGCGCGACGGCCACCAGGATGATGTGGGAGCTGTCGTCGAGACCGGCTTCGGCGAGGGTGCGGATCCCGCTGACGGCGATCGAGCCGAAGAGCACGATGCCCGCGCCGCCGAGGACCGGCATGGGGACGAGGGAGACGACCGCGCCGAGCACCGGGAAAGCGCCGAGGACCAGCAGGGCGCCGCCGGCGACGGCGACGACGTACCGGCTGCGCACCCGGGTCAGCGAGACCACGCCGACGTTCTGCGCGAAGGCGGAGGTGGGGAAGCCGCCGACGACGGGGCCGAGGAGGGTGGCGAGGCCGTCGGTGCGCAGGCCGCGGGTGAGGGTGCCGCCGTCGCTGGGCCGGTCGCAGATCTCGCCGAGGGCGAGCATGCCGGCGCTGGACTCGGTCATCAGGACCAGCATGACCAGGCACAGGGAGAGGATCGCGGCGGGGTGGAACTCGGGGGTGCCGAAGGCGAAGGGGGTGGGCAGCGCGGCGATCGGCGCCTCCCGCAGGGCGGTGAAGTCCGCCATGCCGAAGGGGACGGCGGCGAGGGTGCCGGTGAACAGGCCGAGCAGCAGGGCGACCTGCTTGACGAAGCCTCTGCCGAAGCGCTGGAAGAGCAGGATGACGACGAGGGTGAAGGCGGCGAGCGCCAGGTACTTCATGGAGCCGAAGTCGGCGGCGTTCTTGTCGCCGCCCTGGGCCCAGCCCACCGGGACGGGCATCAGGGTGACCCCGATGAGGGTGATGACGACGCCGGTGACGAGCGGCGGGAAGAAGCGCAGGAGCCTCCCGAAGAAGGGCCCGATGGCGAGGCAGAAGACGCCCGCGACCATCACCGCCCCGTAGATGGCGGCGAGTTGGTGCCCCTTGGTGCTGGTCTCGGCGATCGCGAGCATGGGCGCGATGCCGGCCGAGGAGGCCGCGTTGACGAACGGCAGACGGTTGCCGGCGAAGCGGCCGAGGCCGAGGGTCTGCAGGATGGTGGCGCAGCCCGCGATGAGCAGGCTCGCGGCGATGAGCCGGGTCATGCCGCCCACGTCCAGGCCGACGGCCTGGCCGATGATGAGCGGCGGGGTGACGACCCCGGCGTACATGGCGGCGATGTGCTGGAGCGCCGCGGGAAGGAGCCGCGAGGCGGGGAGTTTCTCGTCCACCGGGTGGCAGCCCGGGGCGGACGGGGAGACGGAACACGGGCCTTCGGCGGGTGCCGGCCCTTGTGCAGGCTGAGCCATGGGATGTTCCCTCCGGTCTGGCGGGCCCCCGCCCGGCTGCGGGACGGGCGGGGGCACGCTCAGGGCCGCTTAGAGGTTGGTCATGTCGACCGGGATCTGCGCCGTCGCGCCGTCCCTCAGGACGGTGGCCTCGATGAGGCCGTACATGCGGTCGGCGGCGTAGTAGACCTCGTTCTCGTTCTTCAGGCCGAAGGGCTCGAGGTCGACCAGGAAGTGGTGCTTGTTGGGGAGCGAGAAGCGGACCTCGTCGATCTCCGCGCGGTGGGTGATGATCCGCGTGGCCATCTGGTAGAGGGTCTGCTGGAGCGAGTACGAGTACGTCTCGGCGAACGCCTCGAGCATGTGCTTCCGCGTCTGCTCGTAGGACCGCTCCCAGTTCGGCATCCGCTGCTCGTCGTCGGTCCAGTTGAACCGCCAGCGGCCGGAGACCGTGGTGGCGAGGATGCGGTCGTACGCCTCCTGGAGGGTGGTGTACTTGTCCTTGATGTAGCCCCAGAACTCCGAGTGCGTGGAGTTCATGACGACGAGGTCCTTGAGGCCGGAGACGACCTCCCACTTCTCGCCGTCGTAGGTGATCTGGGTGACGCGAGTCTCCTGCCCCTTGCGGACGAAGGAGTGGTTGACCTCGTCGGCGCCGATGAAGCGGGAGTTGGCGTCGGAGCCGGCGATGCGCTCCCAGGCGTACTCCTCGATCCGGATCCGGGCCCGGTGGATGGGCTCCTGGCTCGTCACGAAGTGCCGGGCGAGGTGGATGCCGAACTGCTCGGCGGACTCGATGCCGTACTCCTTGGCGAACGCGAAGACGGTGTTCTTCGTCGTGTCGGTGGGGAGGCAGTGGGCGTTGGAGCCGGTGAGGTGGAGGTCGGAGAGGTCGCCGGAGAGGGCGACGGAGACGTTGAGGTCCTTGATGTGGTGGGTACCGCCGTCGCGGGTGATCTTGACGACGCGGTTCTCCGCCTTGCCGTACTGGTTCTGGCCGAGGACCACCGGGTGGGAAGGGGATGTCATGGTCTGCTAGCTCCCTCGGTAAACGGAGTAGCCGAACGGATTGAGCAGCAGCGGTACGTGGTAGTGCTCGCCCGGGACGACGGCGAACGTGATCGCCACCTCCGGGAAGAAGACACCGGCCGCACCACTGTCCCGATTCGCGGGGGCGTCCTGCTGCGCCTCGGCTTGCCTTTTCTGCTTGCTCAGGAAGTACGCCTCGGTTTCGAAGCCGAGCCGTACGTGAGTCGTGCCCACCGGCAGGGCCGGGAGGTCCTTGCAGCGCCCGTCGGCGTCGGTGGCGGAGCCGCCCAGGGCGGCCCAGTCCCCGCCGGAGCCGGCGCGGGCCGCGAGCGTGATGGCGACGCCCTCGGCCGGGCGGCCGATGCTGGTGTCCAGGATGTGGGTGGACACGGAGGCGGTGTCGTCGGTGCTCATCAGTTCGATTCCTCGGTGTGTACGAGACGGGTCAGCCGGATGCGGTTGATCTTGCCCAGTTCGGTGCGGACGATCTCCCGCTCCCGCTCGGGCGAGTTGCCGATCCGTTCCCGGATCGCGTCGCGCATCTGCGCACCGGTCCGGCCGGTGGCGCAGACGAGGAAGACATGACCGAACCGCTCCTGGTAGGCCAGGTCGAGTTCGAGCATCTCGGCCTTGAGCTCCGCGGAGGCGCCGGCCATCCCGCTCTGTTCACGGGAGGAGGTGGGGTCCCCCGGCTTGGGTCGCCCGATCGGCGGATGCCCCGCCATGGCCTCCGCCAGGTCCTCGTCCGTCAGTTCGGCCGTGGCGGCGTCGCTGGCGAGAAGGAGGGCTTCGGCGGAGGTGTACGGGCGCTGGGCGAGGATCCTGCTTCCCCACGCCGAGCTGGCGCACACCTCGTGGAGCGCGGCGATCGCGTCGCCCTCCGCCGAGGTGTTGAACCGGGTGAGGCCCGGTGTCGTACCTGACGTCACGGGATGCCTCCGTGGCTGTTTTTCGCTGTGCGTCGGACGGGCTGCGGATAGCTAACGCCCTCCGCAACACAACGTCAACAGTTTGTTGAAAAGTTGGTGACACGAAAGCCGCCACCCCGAAACATGGGCGACGGCTTGTGGTCACACAAGGCTTCCAAGGCGCTCAACTAGGCCTCTTTGACAGCCTTTTCCCTGGTCAGAGCGGTCTCCCGGTTGAGGTAGTTGTAGATGGTGAAGCGCGAGACGCCCAGGGCGCCCGCCACCGTCTCCACTCCATGGCGCACGGAAAACGCACCGCGCGCTTCCAGGATCCGCACGACTTCCTGCTTCGCCTTGCGGTCCAGTCCGGACAGCGGCATCCCGTGCCGCCGCTCCATCGCCGCGAGGATGTGGTCCAGGGACTCCGACAGCCGCGGCAGCCGCACGGCGAGCACGTCCTCGCCCTCCCAGGCGAGGACGACGTCGTCCCCCTCGGCCTGCTCCGGCCCCAGCAGCTCGGCACCCACGGCGTCGACCAGCGGCTTCACCGCAGCGATCAGCGGATGCTCGGTCACTTCCCACCCCCCTGGAGGATCGCGCCGTCGCCGGCCGCCCCCCGGCCGCCGCCGATGTCGCCTACGCCTTCGTCCTCGCCGATCACGTTGACCTGAAGCGAGACCCGGGTCGCCCCGGCCTCCAGGGATTCGCGCAGCAGTACGCCGACCGCGCTCAGCACCGCGTCGGCGCCCCCTTCCGCCGTATTGCCGAAGGGGCCGACATCCACCGCGTCCAGCGACGCGGACTGGATGACCTCACGAGCCACGACCGCGTGCGCCGGCGCCTCGTCGAGGTCGAACGGCTCGGTCGTGAACTCCACTCTCAAACGCACCATGCCCCCACGCTACGGCCCGCCCCGGCCCGGTGGCAGCCCTGGACCTGCGGGGACCTCTTGACAAGTGCGCCGCCCATCGAGAGCATTCCGGCAGACAGAAAGTTACTTCCGCAATACGGAAGGAGCGCCGCATCCTCATGGGATACCCGGACCAGCGCTTCGATGTGAACCTGTCGATCCTCTTCACGGAACTCCCGCTCCTGGAGCGCCCCGCGGCCGCCGCCGCGGCCGGCTTCACCGCGGTCGAGCTGTGGTGGCCCTGGATCGACACCCCCACCCCCGAGCAGGGCGAACTCGACGCCCTGAAGCAGGCGCTCGACGACGCCGGCACCCGGCTCGTGGGCCTCAACTTCTACGCGGGGCGGCTCCCCGGACCGGACCGCGGCGCGGTCTCCGTGCCCGGCGAGGAGTCGGACCGCTTCCGGGCGAACATCGACGTCGCCGCGGACTTCGCCGCCTCGGTGGGTTGTACGGCGCTCAACGCGCTCTACGGCAACCGCGTCGAGGGTGCGGACACGGCCGTCCAGGACGAACTGGCCCTGGAGAACCTGGTCCTGGCCGCCCGCGCGGCCCACCGGGTCGGCGCGATCCTGCTGATCGAGACCCTCAACCGGCCCGAGTCGCCGCTCTACCCGCTGGTGAGCGCGCCCGCCGCGATCGAGATCGTGGACCGGGTCGACGCGGCCACCGGACTCGGCAACGCCCGGTTCCTGCTCGACGTCTACCACCTGGCCATGAACGGCGAGGACGTCAGTGGCGTCATCGCCCGCTACGCGGACCGGACCGGGCACGTCCAGATCGCGGACATGCCGGGCCGCGGCGCCCCGGGCACCGGCGAACTCCCCCTGGAGCGGCTGCTCGACGAGCTGCGGGAGGCCGGCTACGACGGCTACGTGGGCCTGGAGTACAAGGCCGCCGACGCCGCCGCGTCCTTCGACTGGCTCCCCGTCGAGGCCCGCGCCGCGCGCTGACCCGGCCCCCTTCCCCGTACCCCCGCATCGAGAGGCACCCTCACCATGAGCACTCCCGCCGACTCCTCCCCGCCGGCCCGCCCCACGATCGCCTGGATCGGGCTCGGCATCATGGGCTCGCCCATGTCCGAGAACCTGCTCAAGGCCGGTTACCAGGTGACCGGTCACACCCTGGAGCAGGAGAAGCTGGACCGGCTGGCCGCCGCCGGCGGCACCGTGGCCGGCTCGATCGCCGAGGCCGTCCGGGACGCGGACGTCGTCATCACGATGGTGCCCGCCTCTCCGCAGGTGGAGGCGATCGCCTACGGCCCCGACGGCATCCTGGCGCACGCCAGGCCCGGCACCCTGCTGATCGACATGTCGTCGATCACCCCGCAGACCTCCGTCGACCTGGCGAAGAACGCCCGGGACAAGGGCGTCCGCGTCCTGGACGCCCCGGTCTCCGGCGGCGAGGCGGGGGCCGTCGAGGCCGTCCTGTCCATCATGGTGGGCGGCGAGCAGGCCGACTTCGACGCGGCGCTGCCGCTCTTCCAGGCGCTCGGCAAGACCATCGTCCTGTGCGGCCCGCACGGTTCCGGCCAGACGGTGAAGGCCGCCAACCAGCTCGTCGTCGCCGTCAACATCCAGGCGTGCGCCGAGGCCGTGGTCTTCCTGGAGAAGTCCGGCGTGGACCTCCGGGCCGCGCTCGACGTGCTGGGCGGCGGCCTGGCCGGCTCCACCGTGCTGGCCCGCAAGAAGGACAACTTCCTCGACCGGGACTTCCGGCCCGGCTTCCGGATCGACCTCCACCACAAGGACATGGGGATCGTCACCGACGCCGCCCGCACCGTCGGCGCGGCCCTGCCCGTGGGCGCCGTGGTCGCCCAGCTCGTCGCCTCCCTGCGCGCCCAGGGCGACGGGGGCCTGGACCACTCGGCCCTGCTGCGCGCCGTCGAGCGTCTCTCCGGCCCGCAGGCCTGACCCGGACCCCAGCGGTTCCGACCGGCCCTACCGACCCCAACCGGCCTGGTCGCGCCCGGACTTCCGGGCGGCGGTGGCGCTGACACTGTCCTGTCGCGCCCAGGCGCCGCCGCCGCTCGGAACACCACACTCCATTTTCAACAAACTGTTGACGACTTTCACGGTGCGTCCTTACGCTCCTCAGCACTCCCGCAGTCAGTGAAGTCAGTGAAGTCAGCAACAGTGCAGCTCACGAAAGGTCGACCCGGCAAAATGTCGCAGCGCGTGCTTACGACCGAGTCCGGCGCCCCTGTCGCCGACAACCAGAACTCCGCCACCGCCGGTGTCGGTGGCCCGATCCTCCTCCAGGACCAGCACCTGCTGGAGAAGCTCGCGCGCTTCAACCGTGAGCGCATCCCGGAGCGCGTCGTCCACGCCCACGGCTCGGGCGCCTACGGCCACTTCGAGGTCACCGACGACGTGACGGCCCACACCCGGGCCGCCTTCCTCTCCGAGGTCGGCAAGAAGACGGAGCTCTTCCTGCGCTTCTCCACCGTGGCCGACTCGCTCGGCGGCGCGGACGCGGTCCGCGACCCGCGCGGCTTCGCCGTGAAGTTCTATACGGAGGAGGGCAATTACGACCTCGTCGGCAACAACACGCCCGTCTTCTTCATCCAGGACCCGATCAAGTTCCCGGACTTCATCCACTCCCAGAAGCGCGACCCGTTCACGGGCAAGCAGGAGGCGGACAACGTCTGGGACTTCTGGGCCCACTCCCCCGAGGCCACGCACCAGGTGACCTGGCTGTTCGGCGACCGCGGCATCCCCGCCTCGTACCGCCACATGAACGGCTACGGCTCGCACACCTACCAGTGGACCAACGAGGCGGGCGAGGCCTTCTTCGTGAAGTACCACTTCAAGACGAACCAGGGCGTCCGCTCCCTGTCCGCCGAGCAGGCCGCCGAACTCGCCGGCGCGGACCCGCACTCGCACCAGACCGACCTGCTGCAGTCCATCGAGCGCGGCGTGACGCCGTCCTGGACCCTCTACGTCCAGATCATGCCGGCGGCCGAGGCGGCGGACTACCGCTTCAACCCGTTCGACCTCACCAAGGTGTGGCCGCACGCCGACTACCCGCTCCAGCGGGTGGGCCGGCTGGTCCTGGACCGCAACCCGGACAACGTGTTCGCGGAGGTCGAGCAGGCCGCGTTCTCCCCGAACAACTTCGTCCCGGGCATCGGCCCGTCGCCGGACAAGATGCTCCAGGGCCGCCTCTTCGCCTACGCGGACGCCCACCGCTACCGCCTCGGCGTCAACCACACCCAGCTGCCGGTCAACGCCCCGAAGGCGGCCCCGGCCGACAACTACGGCCGCGACGGCTTCATGGCCACCCGCAACGGCTCGCGCCACGACAGGAACTACGAGCCCAACTCGTACTCCGGTCCGCGCCAGACCGACGCCCCGCTGTCCGCGCCGCTCGCGATCCACGGCTGGACCGGCACGCACGCGGCCCCGGAGCACGCCAAGGACGACCACTTCTTCCAGGCAGGCGAGCTCTACAGGCTGATGTCGGCGGCGGAGCAGGCCCGTCTCGTCTCCAACATCGCGGGCAGTCTGTCGCAGGTCTCCCGCGACGACGTCGTGGAGAAGTGCCTCGCCCACTTCGCCGCCGCCGACGCCGAGTACGGTCGGCGCGTCGAGGAGGCGGTCCACGCCCTGCGCGCCGACTGATCCTCCGATTCCCCGACCGCGTACGGACACTGACGGAGGGTCAGGGTCCGTACGCGGTCCGGAGCGCCGGCCCGGATGAGGGGTGGCGGGCGCTCCGGACAGCGTGAGGGCCGCGGTGGCGCCGAGCCAGTGCGGTGGCCAGGGTCTCCGGCTCTTCTTCTTGACCTGAAAGAAGGGGAGTACGGGCGCCCGCCGGCATCGCCGCGGCCCGGGCGCTCCCCTTCCCGCACAGGAAGGGGCACGACTCCGCCCGGCGGTGCGCACGACCATCGTCGCGCCGGCCGCGCGCCGCCGGGCGGGCACCAGAGCGGCACCAGGGACACGATCCCCGGTGCCGCTCCCTCGCGTGTCCGTGAACCCCGGTCGCGGACCGCGGTGCGACTACGGGGCCTTCGCCGGTACGGGCTCCCGCTCCTCCGCCGCGGGCCGCCGCCCCGCGCGCCCGGCGAGCACGAGCATCACCGTGACCAGCAGCGAGCCGGCCGCGAGCAGGGTCATTCCCGTGGCGGGCGAGGTGAGTTGTGCGACCGAGCCCGCGAGGGCCGCGCTCAGCCCCTGGAGGGTGAGCATGCCCGAGGTGTGCAGGCCGAGCGCGTGGCCGCCGAGCTCGTCCGGGACGAGGGCGGTGAGCCGCTCCTGGTAGAGGAGGCTGGCGCTGTAGCCGACGGCGGACACGGCGACCGCGACGACCGCGACCGGCACCCCGGGCCGGAACGCGAAGAGCAGGTACGGAGCCGCGAGCAGGGCCTGGAGCGGGGCGGCGAGCCGGCCCCGCCGGCGCGCCGGGACGAAGCGTCCGACGGCGACGTCCCCCGCCAGCATGCCGAACGCGCCGCAGGCGAACAGGAGTCCGGCGTGTTCCGGGGAGTAGGGGACGAAGAGCGACTCGCAGCCGACGACGAGGCCGTTGGGCACCCACAGGGCGAGGTAGACGAGCCGCCGCGGCCTCGACGACCACAGCCGGGCGTTGGTCCGCCAGGTCTCGGCGGGCGAGGGCCGGCCGGTGGCGCGCGGGGCGCGGCGGGACAGGCCGGTCAGGGCCACCAGCGCGCCGAGGAGATAGAGTGCCGCGCCCGCGAGCAGGGTGCCGCGCGGCGAGAGCAGGGCGACCAGGGCCCCGCCGGTCGCGAAGCCGGCGATCTGGCTGATCCCGGTGGCCATGTTGAGCACGGAGCGGCCGATGAGGTAGCGCTCGCGCGGCAGGATCTCGTTGAGCAGCCCGTACCGCGCTCCCCCGCCGACGGAGCCGACGAGCCCTTGGAGGAAGAGGAGGGCGAAGGCCGCGCCGACGGGCAGGCCGGGAAGTGCCTGGGCCGCGGTGCCGGCGGCGAAGACCAGGGCGACGCCGGTGAGTACGGCGCGCGGCGGCAGCCGGTCGGCGGCCGACAGGAGCGTGGTGGCGCCGACGAGCTGGGCGAGGCTCGGGCCGAACATCGCGAGGGCGGCGAGCAGCGGGGAGTCCGTGGCGCGGTAGACGAGCGTGGCGAGGCCGAGCCCGCTGAGGGTCTGGGCGGCGACGTGCGCGGAGCCGCTCAGGAAGAGCGGGGTGAACTCGGGGGCGCGGAAGAGATCGCGGTAGCGGGGCATGCGCCGGAGTCTGGGTGAACGGCGGAGCCGCTCGGTACTGTTTCGCGAGGCGGCGAAAGGTCGCGGTCCGGAGGGGACGGCGAGAGGCGGGGTACGCGGGCATGGGCTGGTGGCACATCGGTACGGATTCCCTGGCGGGCAGCCGTTTCGTCCTCTCGCCACTCGCGGAGACCATCGCGGCCCTGAAGACCCTGCACGCGGCCGCGGGCGGGCATCCGGGCGAACGCGCCTGGCTGGCCGCGCATCTGCCCGCCTACCGGGAGCGCCTGGCGGCCCGCCGGCCGGACGCGCTGCTCGTCCGGGCGGCGCTCGGTCCCACCTGGAACGCGGACTTCCTCACGCCGACCCCGTCCGGTGAGCGCGAGCAGTCCTTCGAGGAGGAGGTGGCTGCGGTACGGGACGCCGAACCCGCCGATGCCGTCCCCCAGTTGGAGGTGTCCATCGGCGGGACCGTGCCGGAGCCACTGCGCTCGGCCCCCGACCTTCCGCACCGGATGGCCGAGGTCCTGGAGTGGGTGTGGCGGGAGACCGTACGCCCCGACTGGCCGCGCCGGCGCCGCGTCCTGGAGGCCGACGTCACGGCCCGGACCGCGCTGCTCGGCCGGGGCGGCTGGGCGGCGGCGCTCGACGCGCTGTGCCCGGGGAGGCTGCGCTGGCTCGGCGACGGCCGCCTCCAGGTCAACTCCCGTGACCTGCCACCGCGTTCGGTGGGCGGAGGCCGGCTGCTCTTCGTGCCCGTGACGTTCACCAAGGGCTGGGTGTCCTGGGAGGGTTCCGAGCGGTACGCGGTGGTGTACCCGTGCGCGGGCGCCCTCGCGGACGTGTCGGCGGCGGGGGCGCCCGAGGCACTGGCGGCCTTGCTCGGACGCGGGCGGGCGGGAGTCCTCGTTCGCCTCGGAACCCCCACGTCCACCAGCCAGTTGGTGGCGCTGACCGGGCAGGGACTCGGGTCGGTGGGGCGCCATCTGAAGGTGCTGCTCGACGCCGGTCTGGTACGGCGGCGCCGGGCGGGCCGCTCGGTCCTGTACGACCGGACCGAGGCCGGCACCGTGCTCGTCCGGGCGGCGTCGGCGGAGGCCTGACGGGCGGGCCCCCGCACACCGGGCCCGCCCGTCAGGCTCGTGAGACCCGCCCCGCGGGCTGGACCCGCGCTCAGGCCCGGGCGGCCTGGAGGGGCTTGATCGCGGTGGGCGCGTGGCCCGGCTCGGTGGCCGGCTCCTCGAACTCGGTGATGTCGCCGACGTCGGCCGTCCGGCTCATCGCGATGTCTGTGACCCGCTCCAGGATCGCCTCGACGACGACCGGGACCCGGAACTCGACGGCCCACTTCCGCGCCCGCTCCAGCGCCTCGCCCAGCAGCGCCGGGTCCTCGACGCGGATCGCCTTGACGCCCAGCCCCTCGGCGACCTTGACGTGGTCGACGCCGTAGACGCCGATCTCCGGGGTGTTGATGTTCTCGAACTCCAGGTTGACCTCGAAGTTGATGCCGAGCCCCGCCTGCGCCTGCCGGATGAGGCCCAGGTAGGCGTTGTTCACCAGGACATGGACGTAGGGGACCCGGTGCTGGGCGGCGACCGCCAGCTCCTCGATCATGAACTGGAAGTCGTAGTCGCCGGAGAGCGCGACGACCGGGGTGTCCGGGTCGGCGGTGGCGGCGCCGATCGCGGCCGGGATGGTCCAGCCGAGCGGGCCCGCCTGGCCGCAGTTGATCCAGTGGCGCGGCTTGTAGACGTGCAGGAACTGCGCGGCCGCGATCTGGGAGAGGCCGATGGTGGTGACGTAGCGGGTCTCGGGGCCGAACGCCTTGTTCATCTCCTCGTACACGCGCTGCGGCTTGATCGGGACGTCGTCGAAGTGGGTCCGGCGCTGGAGGGTGGCCTTGCGCTCCTGCGCGGCGGCGGCCCAGGCGGAGAAGTCCGGCAGCCGGCCGGCGGCCTTCAGCTCCTTGGCGACCTCGACGAAGAGGGCGAGGGCGGCCCCGGCGTCGGAGGCGATGCCGAAGTCGGGCGCGAAGATCCTGCCGAGCTGGGTGGGTTCGACGTCGACGTGGACGAACGTACGGCCCTGGGTGTAGGCGTCCAGGTTGTAGCCGGTGTGGCGGTTGGCCCAGCGGTTGCCGATGCCGAGGACGAAGTCCGACTCCAGGAAGGTCGCGTTGCCGTAGCGGTGCGCGGTCTGGACGCCCACCATGCCGGCGCTCAGCGGGTGGTCGTCCGGGATGGTGCCCCAGCCCATGAGGGTGGGGATGACCGGGACGCCGGTGAGTTCGGCGAACTCGACGAGCAGGTCACAGGCGTCGGCGTTGATGACGCCGCCGCCGGCGACGATCAGCGGGCGCTCGGCCGCGAGCAGGAAGCCGAGGGCCTTCTCGGCCTGGGCGCGGGTGGCCGCGGGCTTGTGGACCGGCAGCGGCTCGTACGTCTCCGGGTCGAACTCGATCTCGGTGAGCTGGACGTCGATGGGCAGGTCGACGAGGACCGGTCCGGGGCGGCCGGACCGCATCAGGTGGAAGGCCTGCTGGAGGACGCCGGGGACCTGGGCGGCCTCCAGGACGGTGGTGGCGGCCTTGGTGACCGGGCCGGCGATCCGCGCGATGTCGACGGCCTGGAAGTCCTCCTTGTGGAGCTTGGCGACCGGGGCCTGGCCGGTGACGCAGAGGATCGGGATCGAGTCGGCGATGGCCGAGTACAGACCGGTGATCATGTCGGTGCCGGCCGGGCCCGACGTACCGACGCAGACCCCGATGTTGCCGGCCTTGGCGCGGGTGTAGCCCTCCGCCATGTGCGACGCGCCCTCGACGTGCCGGGCGAGGGTGTGGCCGATCCCGCCGACGTTCCGGAGCTCGCGGTAGAAGGGGTTGATCGCCGCGCCGGGCACGCCGAACGCGTGGGTGACGCCTTCGCGCTTGAGGATCTCAACGGCAGCTGCGGCGGCGGTCATACGAGGCATGGGAGTGCTCCTGCTCCAGCGGGGACAATTCCGTAATGCGGAAGTACTGTTCTGCTATATGGAAGCAATGTAGGTGGCGTGTCGAAAAGGCGTCAAGAGACGGCCCACACGTTCCCCGCGGACCCTCCCGGAACCGCCGGACCCGCGCCGAAGGCCGCGCGATGGCCGAACTCCCTCCCCCGAAGTCCCCGATTGGTGGACGATGGGAGCGCACGACGCGAAGGGGGTTCGGAGTGGGTGACTCGGTCCAGGTGCGCTGTCCGGAATGCCTTCGCACGGTGCGGTACGCGGCTCCCGCCTTCCCCTGCGTGTGCGGCGCCCCGGTCGCGCCCGCGCTGATCGGGGGCACCACGGCCGCGACGATCACCCACCGCACCTGGTCGGACGAATGGGTCACCGTGCGCTGCGCGCTGTGCTCCCGCACCTCCGACTGGCCGCACCCGGAGGTCGGCTGCCCGTGCGGGGCGGTGCTGCGGGTGCCGGTCCAGGGCGCGGCGGAACCGGGGGCGTGCGAGGCGGAGCCGTCGGCCCCCGGGCCATACGGGCACGGGGCAAAGGCCCCCGACGCCTGTACGCCAGACATGTTCGAGCCAGGTGTGATCGAGCCGGGTGCGATCGAGCCGGGCAGACGCGAGCCGCGCGGGTTCGAGCCGGACGCCTTCGAGTACGGGGCGTACGGGCCGGGCGCGGCGGGCCCGGACGGAACGGGCCCCGACGGCCCTCGCCCGGAAGGCTTCGGTCCGGAAGGATCCACCACCCCCGCCGATCCCACGACGGAAGCCCCCGGAACCGGCCCGTCCGCGTCCGCCGCCACCTCCGCCGGCCCGTCCGCCGGCCCCGAGACCCACACCGCCGACGGCCTCGTCCCCTTCCACCGCCGCCATCCCTCCCCGCTGCCGCCGCACCCCGGCGACCGGACCGGCGGCTGCGGCGCCGCCTCCGGCTCGCGCGCGGTGTTCCGGCCGGTGACGATCCGGACCGCGCGGGACGCGGTCGCCGCCTCCGCCGGGTATCTGCGCTGGCTCGGCTTCCGCCAGGTCGTCCAGCCCGAGGAGCGCGCGACCACGGCCGTGGACCTGCGCGGCCCGGGACTCGTCGCGCAGGTGGACCCGAGCACCCGCCCGACCGGGCTGCGCGCCGTCGAATGCCTGTGGCTCAACGGGCTCAGCCACTCGGCCGTGAGCGTCTGCTTCTCCCTGGCCGGCTACACGCCGGAGGCGCACGAGCGTGCCGAGGGCCTCGGCATCCCGCTCTTCGTCCTCGACCTCACGGGCACCCCGCAGCCCGTCAACACCCACGCCGGGGAACTCGTCTCCACCGGCGCCCCGTGACCGTCCCCGGCGTGCCCGCCACCCCACCGGCCACGGGTCCGAACCCCCGTACCTCCCCGAGGATTTCGGCCAACCGCATGTGACGACCGGCCCTCCCCCGGGCACAACACAGTCGGGGGGTGAACACCATGACGACGGGGATGTGGTGGTTCCTTGGCGCGGCACTCGGTCAACTGGTCCTGGCGGCCCTGCTCTTGCGTACCCGCAGCCCGGAGCGGCCGGAGCTGCCACCGGAGGCGCTGGCGATGCTGCGCGGCGGTCCCCGCGCGGCCGTGACCGTGGCCCTGGTCGCCCTGTATCAGCGGGGCGCGGTGGCGGCGGGCCGGCGGGGGACGATTCGCGCCAACGGCGGGACGGGCCGCACCCGTGATCCGCTCCAGCTCGGCGTCCACCGCTCGCTGCACCGGGCCCTCGCCCTGCGGGTGCTCGCGACCCGCCCGAAGGCCCGGCAGGCGCTCGACGCGCTGAGCACCGACCTCGGCAGAACGGGGCTGCTGCGCCCGCCGGGCCGGCTGCGCGCGGCACGGATCCTGCTGGCCTGCGTGCCGGTCACGGTCGGCGCGGGCCTGATCACGTCGATGCCCCGCGACGGCGCCGCGGGGGTGGCGTTCGTGCTCGGCGCGCTGCCAGTGGTGGCGGCCGTCGCGCTGCTCTGCGTACCGCCGACGACCCGGGCCGCGCGCCGGCTGCTGAGCGCGCTGCGCGCCCGCCACCCGCTGCCCGCGCACCGCCGCGAGGTGCCCGACGCCCGGGACGTGCTGCTGTACGTGGCGCTGTACGGCGATCCGGCGCTCACCCTGTTCCTGCCGCACTTCTCCCGCGACGGCGGGCTGCTGCGGCGCCGGGGCGGGGACGAGGACGGGTACGGCGCCGGGCGCGGCTGGAGCCCGGACAACGGCCCCACCTGCACCGGCGGCACGCCGGAATGAGGGCGCCCCGCGCGGCAGGCCATACTGACGTATGCGCATCCGAGCGGCCGAAGCGGCCGAACTGCCCGTCCTCCAGGACATCGAACGCGCCGCCGGCGAGGCCTTCCGCCCCCTCGGCATGGCCGCCATCGCCGATGACGACCCGCTGCCGCTGGACGTTCTGGAGGGCTACCGCGACGACGGCCGGGCCTGGGTGGCGGTGGACGGCGCCGACCGGCCCGTCGCCTATCTGCTCACGGACACCGTGGACGGCGCCGCCCACATCGAGCAGGTGTCGGTGCACCCGGACGCCGCCCGGCGGGGCGTCGGCCGGGCGCTGATCGAGCATCTCGCGGACGCCGCCCGCGCGCGGGGCCTGACGGCGCTGACGCTGACGACCTTCGCCGAGGTCCCGTGGAACGCCCCGTACTACGCCCGGCTCGGCTTCCGCCGCGTCGGCGAGGGCGATCCCGCGCTCACCGACGGGCTGAGGGCGATCAGCCAGGCCGAGGCGGCGCACGGCCTGGCCACCTGGCCCCGGGTCTGCATGCGCCGCGAGATCGCGGCGGCACGGACGGAAGCGGCACCCGAGGCCATGTCGCGCGCGGGCCGGATCACCCCTCCCCGTACCGCGCCCGCAATTCCACCTTCCGCACCTTCCCGCTGACCGTCATCGGGAACTCCGGCAGGATCTCCAGGCGCCGCGGGATCTTGTAGTGGGCGAGGCGGTCCCGGCAGAACTCCGTGATGTCCTCCAGCGTGGGCGGATCGGCCGGGTCACGCGGGATCACGCAGGCCAGGATCTCCTCGCCGTACCGCTCGTCGGCCACCCCGACGACCTGCACGTCGGCGATCTTGGCGTGCCCGTACAGGAACTCCTCGATCTCGCGCGGGTACACGTTCTCCCCGCCCCGGATGATCATGTCCTTGATCCGGCCGACGATCCGGACGTAGCCGTCCTCGCGCATCACGGCGAGGTCCCCGGTGTGCATCCAGCGGCCCTCGTCGATTGCCTCCGCCGTCTTCGCCGGCTCGTCCCAGTAGCCGAGCATCACGCTGTAGCCGCGGGTGCACAGCTCGCCCGCCGTGCCGCGCGGGACGGTGAGGCCGGTGGCGGGGTCGACCATCTTCACCTCGATGTGCGGCATGACCCGCCCGACGGTGCCGGTACGCCGTTCCAGGTCGTCGTCCCGGCGGGTCTGGGTGGAGACCGGCGAGGTCTCCGTCATGCCGTAACAGATCGACACCTCGGCCATGTTCATCTCGGCGACGACCCGCTTCATCACCTCCACCGGGCATGGCGAACCCGCCATGATGCCGGTGCGCAGCGTGGACAGGTCGTACGAGGCGAAGTCGGGCAGGTTCAGTTCGGCGATGAACATCGTCGGCACGCCGTAGAGCGAGGTGCAGCGCTCGTCCTGGACGGCGCGCAGGGTCGCGGCCGGGTCGAAGGAGGGGGCCGGGATGACCATGCAGGCGCCGTGTGACGTGATCGCGAGATTCCCCATCACCATGCCGAAACAGTGGTAAAAGGGCACGGGCAGACAGACCCGGTCCTGCTCGCTGTAGGCGACCATCTCGCCCACGAAATAACCGTTGTTGAGGATGTTGTGGTGGGAGAGGGTGGCACCCTTCGGGAAGCCGGTCGTCCCCGAGGTGTACTGGATGTTGACCGGTTCGTCGCAGGACAGTTCCTCCGGCCGGACGCCCTCCGGGGCGCGGCGGGCGAGGAGTTCGTCCCAGCTCGGATCGCCGAAGTAGACGGCCTCGCGCAACTCCGGGCAGGCGGACCGGACTTGCTCGACCATGGCCCGGTAGTCGCTGGTCTTGTGGGAGAGCGAGGCGAACAGCAGCGAGATGCCCGCCTGCCGCAGCACGTACTCCAGCTCGTGGGCGCGGTAGGCCGGATTGATGTTGACCATGACGGCGCCGAGACGGGCCGTGGCGTACTGCACCAGGACCCACTCGGCGCAGTTGACGGCCCAGATGCCGACCCGGTCGCCCTTCCGTACGCCGCTGCCGAGCAGCGCGTCGGCCAGCCGGTCGACGTCGGCGCCGAAAGCGGCGTACGTCCAGCGGCGCCCGGAGGCCACGTCGACCAGGGCCTCGCGCTCGGGCCAGGCGGCGACGGCGCGGTCCAGGTTGGCGGCGATGGTGTCGCCGAGCAGGGGCGTCTCGGACACCCCGTGCGCGTACGACACCGGTACGGGCTCCTCTATGGTCATCGGACGTCCCCCTCCGCGTACTCGGTGCCGGTGGTCCCCTCCGCCGTCAGCTTGCGCAGCTCGACCCGGCGGATCTTGCCGGAGACCGTCTTGGGCAGGTCGGCGAACTCGATCCGGCGGATCCGCTTGTACGGCGCGAGGACCTCACGGGAGTGCGCGAAGAGCGCCTTGGCCGTCTCGGGTCCCGGCTCCCAGCCGGCCGCGAGGACGACGTACGCCTTGGGAACGGCGAGCCGCAGCGGGTCGGGCGCGGGCACGACGGCGGCCTCGGCGACGGCCTCGTGCTCCAGGAGCGCGCTCTCCAGCTCGAACGGCGAGATCTTGTAGTCGCTCGCCTTGAACACGTCGTCCGCGCGCCCGATATAGGTGATGTAGCCGTCGGCGTCGCGGGCGCCGATGTCGCCGGTGCGGTAGTAGCCGCCGGCCATGGCCTCGGCCGTACGCTCCGGGTCGCCGTGGTAGCCGGCCATCAGGCCCACCGGGCCGGCGGCCAGGTCCAGGCAGATCTCGCCCTCCTCGACGTCGGCCCGGCCGCTGACCGGGTCGACCAGGGTGACCCGGTAGCCGGGGCTGGGCCGCCCCATCGAGCCCTCCTTGAGCAGCTGGCCGGGGCTGTTGGAGACCTGCACGGCGGTCTCGGTCTGGCCGAAGCCGTCCCGGATCGTGCGCCCCCAGGCGCGCCGCACCGTCTCGATGACCTCGGGGTTCAGCGGCTCGCCGGCCGCGACGACCTCGCGCGGCGGGGTGGTGAGCTGGGCGAGGTCGGCCTGGATCAGCATGCGCCAGACGGTCGGCGGGGCGCAGAAGCTGGTGACGCCGTGCCGGGACATCTCGGCCATCAGCCGGGCCGGGTCGAAGCGCTGGTAGTTGTGGATGAAGACGGTCGCCTCGGCGTTCCAGGGGGCGAAGAGGTTGGACCAGGCGTGCTTGGCCCAGCCGGGCGAGGAGATGTTGAGGTGCACGTCGCCGGGCTTGAGGCCGATCCAGAACATGGTGGCGAGGTGGCCGACGGGGTACGAGGTGTGGGTGTGCTCCACGAGCTTGGGGCGCGAGGTGGTGCCCGAGGTGAAGTAGAGCACCAGGGTGTCGTCGGCGAGGGTGTCGCCATCCGGCGCGAAGTCCGCGGCCGCGCCGTACGCCTCCTCGTAGCGCAGCCAGCCCTCCTCCGCGTCCCGCAGGCCGACCGCGAACCGGGTGTAGTCGCCGGGCACGTCGGCGAACTTGGCGGTGTCCTCGGCGCGCACCAGGACGTGCCGGGCCTCGCCGCGGTCCACCCGGTCGCGCAGGTCGGCGGGGCCGAGCAGCGGCGTGGCGGGGATGACGACGGCGCGCAGCTTCATCGCGGCGAGCATGGTCTCCCACAGCTCGGCCTGGTTGCCGAGCATGACGATCATCCGGTCGCCGGCCGCGACGCCCTGGGCGCGCAGCCAGTTCGCGACCCGGTTCGAGCGCTCGGACATCTCGGCGAACGTCACCTTCGTCTCGGTGCCGTCCTCCTCCACGATGTGCAGGGCGGTCCGGTCGTTGCCCGCGGCGATGACGTCGAACCACTCGAGCGCCCAGTTGAACCGGTCGGGGCGGGGCCAGGCGAAGCCCGCGTACGCCGTGGCGTAGTCCTCGCGGTGCTCCAGCAGGAAGTCACGGGCGGCCCGGAACCTCTCCGTCGCCTCCGTGGGCTCCGCCGCGCTCGTTGCCGTCATGTGTCCTCCTCGTTGCCGGACCGATCCCGGACATCGTGTAATCAGTGACCCAGGTCTCACTACCCCCGTTCGGGGGTAGTCCGGCGGCCGGCCCGGACACGGCCGGCCGGGGAGGAGGAGCGCACGGTGCCCGAGCAGGTCGAATCGGTGGAGCTGCGCGCCGCTCTGCTGCGGATGCGCCGCGCCACGGGCCTCCAGGTGGTGTTCGGCGGGCTGCTGCACGACGGCCGCGCGATGCGGATCGCGGAGCTGAGCGGGGCGGTGACGCCGGCGCTGCGCGGGCTGACCATCTCGACCGGCTCCGGCCTCGGCGGGAAGTGCCTGGCGCTGTCGCGGCCGTGCGCGGTCACGGACTACGCCTCCGCCCGGCACATCACCCACGAGTACGACCGGCCGGTCCTGGCGGAGGGCCTGCGGTCGGTGATGGCGGTGCCCCTCGTCGTACGCCGGGAGGTGCGCGGGGTCCTGTACGGCGCGCTGCGCGACGCCCTGCCGATCGGCGAGCGGGTCCTCGACGCGGCGGTGGCGGCGGCCCGGGACGTGGAGCAGTCGCTGGCCGTGCGGGACGAGGCGCGGCGGCTGGCGGCGGAGCGCGAGGAGATGCGGCTCGCGTACGGGGAGCTGCGCGAGCTGGCGCCGAAGGTGGCCGATCCGGAGCTGCGCGCGCGGCTGTGGGCGGTGTGCGGCCGGCTCGAATCCGCCTCGGGCGCCCGGCCGGGCCGCGGCGGGCCGGACGGCGAGGTCCCGGCGGTGGTCCTCACCCCGCGCGAGACGGACGTCCTGGTGGCGGTCGCGGCGGGGGCGACGAACGCGGCGGCGGCCAAGCGGCTCGGTCTGAGCCCGGAGACGGTGAAGGGCTATCTGCGCTCGGCGATGCGCAAGCTGGGCGCCCACACCCGCCTTGAGGCGGTGGTGACGGCGCGGCGCGCGGGAGCTCTGCCCTGAAGCAGGGGAAAGCGTGACCGCCATCCGGGGCTGAACATTCCGCTTCCTCCTCGACCTGCACGTTCACCCGACAAGCAGACCGGCGTCACTTGTCCGTGCGCAATCTCGCTCGTTCGGGTGGACTCATCGGCGTGGCGTTGCGGTAGATGTCTTCGACTCAAGATCCTTCCTTCCTTGACAGTTTTTCTCCGGAGGAAGGGTTCGGGCCGTGACGTACGAGGGCGTGGTGTTCACCACCCCGTGGCCGCTGCGGAGCAATCCGCATCTGGAACAGGCGCGCGAACGCGCGATCGACTGGATGCGGGCCTTCGGCCTGCTTCAGGGCGAGAGCGCGGTCGACGACTTCGTCGCATGGCGGCTCGCGGAGGTGGCCGGCTTCTTCTACCCGCACGCCGACGCCGACGACGCCGCCACCGCCGCACAGATGATGGGCTGGTACTTCCTCCCCTTCGACGACCAGCTCGACGGGGAACTGGGCCGTGACCCACGCCGCGTCGCGGCGGTCTGCGGCGCGCTCATCGACACCGTGCACGGCCTCCCCGGCGGGGAGCACCACCCCGCGCCCACCGTACGGGCCTTCGCCGACCTGTGGCCCCGGATGACGCACGGCATGTCCGCCGCGCTGCGCACCCGCGTCTCGTACCACTGGAGCGCGTACTTCTCCTCGCAGCTCACCGAGGCGATCGACCGCACCGACGGCCGCGTCCACGCCGACCTCGACGCGTACTTCCCGCTGCGCGCCGCCACCACCTGCGCCTTCGGGCAGAACGACCTGGGCGAGCACTGGGGCGGCACCGAGGTCGCCCCGGCCGTCTGGCACGACCCCGTGCTGCACCGGATGCGCCGGCTCGGGGCCGATCTCGTCGCGTTACGGAACGACTCGATGTCCCTGCGGCACGAGGACGTCACCGGCGGCCACAACGCCATCCACCTCATCGAGCGCACCCGTGACTGCCCCCGGCGCGAGGCCATGGCGTACGGCTCCCGGCTGGCCCAGCGCAAGGTCGACGAGCTGGTCGAGCTGGAGGCGACGGACCTGCGGCGGCTCGCCGACGCCCTCGAACCCGGGCAGCGGGACGCGGTGCTCGGGTACGCGGAGATCATCCACGACTGGATCTGCGGCGACTACGAATGGGAGGGGATCTCCGCCCGGCACCACGAGCACCGCGTGCTGCCCGACTGGGCGAACGACCTGCTGGTCGGGGCGGAGAGCTGAACACCGACATGGCGACGACAACCGACACCACCACGACCCTCGCCCCGAGGGCACCGCGGCCCCCGTCCCGAAGGCCCCCGGCGCCCTGCCGCTCCTGGGCCATCTGCGGCAGCTGCTCACCGACCCCATCCGCTTCCTCACCTCCCTGCCCGCGCACGGCGACCTGGTGGAGATCCGGCTCGGACCACGCCGTACGTACGTGGTCTGCGCCCCCGAACTGGTCGGCCCGGTCCTGCTCACCGGACGCCACGACTTCGACAAGGGCGGCCCCTTCTTCGAGAACATCGCCGTCTTCTTCGGCGACGGCCTCGCCACCTGCCCGCACGCCAAGCACACCCGGCTCCGGCGCCTCACCCAGCCCGCCTTCCACCCGCGCAAGCTGGTGGACTACGCGGAGCTGGCGGGCCGGGAGATCGAGGCGGTCACGGCGGCGTGGCGGGAGGGCGAGGTCCTCGACGTGTACCGCGTGATGCAGGAACTGGCGCTGCGGATCACCGTCTCGACCATGTTCGCCTCCTGGTTCACCGGCGAGGACGCGGCGGACGGAGCTTCGGCGAACGGCCGCACCGCGGCCGAGGACCGGATCGCGGCCGAGGACCGGATCGCGGACACCCTGCGCGACGTGGACACGCTGGTCGGCGGCGCCTTCGTACGGATGGTCGCCCCCGGCATCCGGCACGTGCCGCTGCTGCCCACCAACCGCCGCTACGAGGAGGCGCGCCGCGCGCTGTACGAGCGGATCGACGCCACCATCGCCGCGTACCGGCGTGACGGCCGCGACCGCGGCGACCTGCTGTCGATGCTCCTCACCCCGGACGAGGAGGGCGCGGCCCTCACCGACACCGAGGTGCGGGAACAGGTGATGACGATGTTCATCGCGGGCATCGGCACCACGGCGTCCATGCTGGCCTGGACCCTGCACCATCTCGCCGGCCACCCGGACCTGGACGAGGCGGTCGCCGCCGAGGCGCGGGCCGTCTGCGGCGGGGCCACCGCGCGCCACGCGCATCTGCCCCGGCTCACCACGCTGGCCGACATCGTCACCGAGAGCTTCCGGATCACCCCGGCGGCCTGGCTGTTCAGCCGGACCACGGTCCACGACACCGAACTGGGCGGCCATCGCATCCCGGCCGGCTCGGACATCCTGATCAGCCCGTACATCCTGCACCACCGCCCCGACCTGTTCCCCGACCCGGAGCGGTTCGCCCCGGAGCGGTGGAGCGGAGACGCGCAGAGCTGGGTGAAGGCCGAACGGGCCCTCGCGATGATCCCGTTCGGCACCGGCTTCCGTAAATGCGTCGGCCGGGACTTCTCCGTCAACAACATCACCCTGGCGCTGGCCTCGATGCTCGCCGAGTGGAAGCTCGCCCCGGCGGACGCGACCCCGGTGACGATCAGCGGACGCAGCATCATCGAGCCGCGCGGCCTGCGGCTGCGGCTGCACCGCCGGCCCGCCGCCGGACCGGATGCCGCGTCCGCCCGTACCGGCCGCGTGGACGAGGCGGAGCCGGCCGTGGCCGAGGAGGTCCGATGAGCGCCGTCCCGGACGCCCCGCCGGGCGTGGCCCGGCCTCCGCGCACCACCCCGGACGACGCCGTCGTCCCCACCGCGCCGGGCGCCCTCCCGCTGCTCGGACACGCGCTGCCGCTGCTGCGCGACCCCGTCGGCCTGCTGCAGTCGGTCCGCGCCCACGGCGACATCGTCCGGGTCCGGATCGGCCCCGCGCAGGTGTACGTGCTCAACTCCCCCGAGCTCGTACGGCAGGTGCTCGCCGCCGACGTGGAGAGCTACCGCAAGGGCACCTTCCACGAGAAGTTCCGCCCCTACCAGGGGGACAACCTCTTCACCATCGACGGGCCCGACCACCGGCGCCGCCGCCGGATCGTCCAGCCCGCCTTCCACCGGGACCGGCTGAAGACGTACGCGGAGGTCATGCGGGAGGTCGCCGTCACCCGCTGCGCGAGCTGGACCGAGGGGCGGCCGATCGACGTCGGCGCCGAAATGTACGCGCTCACCAGCGAGGTCGTGGCGCGCGTGCTGTTCGGCGGCGAAATCGGGAGCGACCGGATCGGCCGGATCCAGCGCTGGCTGCCGGTGTTCGTCCGGGGCATGGGCCGCAAGGTCATCCTGCCGGCGGGCTGGCTCGACCGGCTGCCGATCCCGGCCAACCGGCGCTTCGACGCGGCGCAGCACGGTCTGCGCGCGCTGGTCGACGAACTGGTGAGGGAGCAGCGGGCGGACCGGGGTCCGGCAGGAGAGGGCGGAAAGGAGCGGGACGATCTGCTGTCCCTGCTCATCGGCTCGCCGGACCCCGAGAGCGGCCGGCCGCTGAGTGACACGCAGCTGCGCGACGAGACCATGACCTTCATGACGGCGGGCATCGAGACGGTGGCCACCACGCTCACCTGGCTGCACCACGAACTCGCCGTCCACCCCGAGGTGCGCACCCGGCTGCTCGAGGAGGTCGACACCGCCCTCGGCGGGCGCCCGGCCGGCTTCGACGACCTGCCGTCGCTCCCGTACACCCGCAGCGTCGTCCGCGAGACGCTGCGGCTGCACAGTCCGGCGTGGATCCTCATGCGCCGGCCGACCGCCCCGGTCACGCTCGGGACGGCGCGGGTGCCCGCCGGGGCCGAGCTGGTGTTCAGCCCGGCCACCCTGCACCGGGACCCGGCGATCTATCCACGGCCCGCCGAGTTCCGGCCCGGCCGCGAGCACGACGAACCCGCCGGCGATCCGCGGGGAGCGCGGCGCCCGCCGTATCTGCCCTTCAGCACCGGCCCGTACAAATGCGTCGGCGACCACTTCGCCCTCACCCAGCTCGCCCTCACCGTGGCGACCCTCGCCCAGCGGTGGCGGCTGGAATCCGCCTCCGCCCGCGCGCCCCGTGAAGTCGCCGGCGCCGCCCTCTCCCCGGACCGCGTGGTGATGACCCCGCGGCGCCGGGCTCACCAGGCCGTCTGACCCCCGCTCCACCCCGCCGCCCCGGCAGAGGCCAACGGACCCGCCCGAAATCCGGAATCCCGGATTCAGATCGGGACATGAGAAAGACCTCGAAAGCAAAGGAACACCAAGTGCTCGGACAGGTACAGAAGTCCAACATCGACCGGGTCTTCGACACTCTCGACATCACCCGTGACGGGGTCCTCGGCGCGGACGACTTCCGGACCATGGCGCAGCGGATGGTCGCACTGCGCGAACACATGGAGCCGCGCCTGCTCGCCGAGATCCAGGGGACCTTCGCGGCGTGGTGGGAGACCATCCGCCAGGCCGCGGACGTCGAAGGCAACGGCCATATCAGTCGGGAGGAGTTCACCGCGGCGGCGGCCCGCGGTCTCGACCAGGACCCGGAGTACGTCGACAAGATGATCCGCGTTTCGGAGGTCACCTTCCGCGCGGCCGACGAGGAGGGAGACGGCCTGCTCACCCGCTCGCAGGTGGAGCGGATCTACCAGGCGTTCGGTGTCGACGAGGCGCTCAGCGCCGAGACCTTCCGCCGTATCGACCTCAACGGCGACGGGACCGTCAGCATCGAGGAGTTCGTGAGCGCCGCGCGCGACGTCTGGACCAGCAACGACCCGAAGGCGCCCGGAGCGGCCATGTTCGGCTCGGTCGCCTGACGCGAACGCGTCGGCTTCTACGCGGCGGCCCCGGCACCTCGTGTGCCGGGGCCGCCGCCCTTGTGCGGGGGCCGGGGGTCAGACGTGGAGTTCCGGCGGGAAGCCGGTCCAGCGCAGTTCGGCGGGGAGGTGGCCGGTGTCGTTGAACAGGAGGACCGCCGGGGCCCGGCCGGGCGCGTAGCGGATGACGGTCAGAGCCGCGTTGGCGTGGTTGATGCCCAGCCAGCGCCAGCGCGGCGCGTCGAGGGCGGCCCGGACGAGCCAGCCGACCAGGAAGTTGTGGGTGACCACCAGCTCGTGGCGCGGTGCGTCCCCGGCGACGGGTCCGGTGAACGCGGCGAGCGCCGCCGCCGCGAGCCGGGGCCCCCGCTCGCACTCCTCGGCCGTGAACTGCGCGAGGAAGCCCATCAGGCCGTCGGCCGCCTCCGGCGGCAGCTCGTCGCGGGGCGGCAGGTACGGGACGTAGTCGCCGGCCGTCTCGGAGCACCGCAGGGGGACACCGTCGAGCTCCTCGCCGATCAGGCGGGCGGTCTGCTCGGCACGGGCGAGCGGCCCGTGGTGGACCGCGGTCAGCGGGACCCCGCGCAGCCGCTCCCCGAGCAGGGCCGCCTGCCGGCGGCCCGCCTCCGTCAGCGCGCTCTCGTCCGGCGTCGCCTCGCCGTGGCGGGTGAGATAGAGGGAGCGGGCGGCCGTACGGGGCATGGGCGGGTCCTTCGGCGGCGTCGGTCAGGGGAACGGACGAAGGGACGACGGGCTCGGGCGGACCGGTTCCGCCGGCCTGCGTCAGGCCGGTGAGTCGGGGAGATCGGCGGGCTCGGCGGGGCCGACGGGGCCGACGGGGTCGACGGGGCCGACGGGGTCGACGGGGCCGACGGGGTCGACGGGGTCAGCATGGACGGGAACATGTGGACGGTGGGCGATCCGACGGGCCTCGGCGATGACTTCGTCGTCGATCCCCGCCTCCGGCCTTTCGTCCCACTCGGCCATCCGGTACCTGTCCTCCAGTTCGGTGAGCCGCCGGGCCAGGGGCAGCCGGTGGCCGCCGAGGAGGTGGACTCGGAACGCCGGCTCGTTGGGCGTGAGGGCGCCGGCCAGCGTCCGGCGGGCGACGAGCGCGTCGCAGGCGGCGTCGACGACGTCGCCGGAGGTGACCTCCCCCACGCTCCAGAGAGCGGCCTGGTCCTGAAGGGCGGTCGCTGCCGATGTGACCAGGTTCATGCGGCCATGATCAGGGGGGCCGGAGGGCCTGGTCGAGGCGTTTTCCCGCGCCCGCCTGGGCGACGCTTCCGTGCTGTCCCACCGCTCCGGTGAAGGGTGCCGGGAATACGAAAGGCGAGCAGGTGTGCTCCACCTCTCGCCATGTTCAACGTATAGCACGAGGGGGGCCTTGCCACAAGGCCCCCTTCATGCCGCAGAATCGCACGCCGAGGCCCGACCTGCGGATTACGGGAGTTTCATCCTTGCCTGCCACCAGTTCGACCAGTTCCTTTCGTCCTTTCGCTCTGTCCGACCAGCTGTCCCCCAAGGCCGACCCGGCGCTGATCGCCGACGACGAGCGCCACTTCGCGGCCGTCGCGTCCTGCCTGGACGAGACCGTCGCCGGGGTGTCCGACCAGCTCGACATCCTGCGCAAGGCACCCGGCGGGGCCGGACGGGAGGCTCTGGAGCGCGACCAGGAGATCCACCGGCTGTCCGCGCGGCTGCGCACCCTGCGCCGCTTCGGGCTCGATCTGTGCCTGGGCCGGATGGTCGCCGAGGACGGCTCCGACCCCGTGTACGTGGGACGGATCGGGCTCACCGACAGCACCGGCCGCCGGCTGCTGCTCGACTGGCGTGCCCCGGCCGCCGAGCCGTTCTTCGCCGCGACCCACGCCCGGCCCATGGGCCTGGCCAGCCGCCGCCGGTACCGCTGGAGCGACGGCCGGGTCGGCGACTACTGGGACGAGGTGTTCACCGCCGACGGGCTCGACGGGCATGCCGCGCTCGACGACCAGTCCGCGTTCATCGCGAGCCTCGGCGGCAACCGCTCGGAGCGGATGCGGGACGTGCTCGCCACCATCCAGGCCGACCAGGACGCGATCATCCGGGCGGGCTCGCGCGGCCCGCTGGTGGTGGACGGCGGCCCCGGTACGGGCAAGACCGTCGTCGCCCTGCACCGCTCGGCGTACCTCCTGCACGCCGACCCGCGGCTCGGGCAGCGGCGCGGCGGCGTGCTGTTCGTCGGTCCGCACCAGCCGTATCTCTCGTACGTCTCCGATGTCCTGCCCAGTCTGGGCGAGGACGGGGTGCGGACCTGCACGGTGCGGGACCTCGTCGCCGAGGGCACGGGGGCGGTGCCCGAGCCGGACCCGGAGGTGGCGCGGCTGAAGTCGTCCATGGACCTGGTGCGCGCGATCGAGAAGGGCGTCCGCTTCTACGAGGAGCCGCCGGTCGACGACATGACGGTCACCACCCCGTGGGGAGCGGTGACGCTGAGCGCCTGGGAGTGGGCCGAGGCGTTCGACGCGCCCGACCCCGGTACGCCGCACAACGACGCCCGGGGCCGGATCTGGGACGAGCTGGTGGCGATCCTGCGGGACAAGCTGGAGGCCCAGACCGCCGGGCGCGCGTACGACGGCCGGGGCGAGGAGGAGGACGAGGAGGCGATTCCGGAGCGGCTGCTGCGCCGGGCGCTGCTGCACGACAAGGAACTGGTCGGCACGCTCGACCGGTCCTGGCCGCTGCTGGAGGCGGCCGATCTGGTCGGCGACCTGTGGTCCGTACCCGCGTATCTGCGGATGTGCGCGCCCTGGCTCGCGCCGGAGGAGGTCCGCGCGCTCCAGCGTGCCGAGCCCCAGGCGTGGACCGTGTCCGACCTGCCGTTCCTCGACGCGGCCCGGCAGCGGCTCGGTGATCCCAAGGCGTCCCGGCGGCAGCGTCAGCGCGAGGCGGAGGCCGCCGCCGAGCGCGCCCGCATGGCCCGGGTCATCGAGGACATCGTGCGGGCCGACCCCGACGGCGAGGGGGCGGTGACCATGCTGCACGGCCAGGACCTCCAGACGACCCTGATCGACGAGGCGGCGCTGACGGGCGAACGGCGGGATCCGCTGGACGGGCCGTTCGGGCACATCGTGGTGGACGAGGCGCAGGAACTCACCGACGCGGAGTGGCGGATGCTGATGCGGCGCTGCCCGTCCCGCAGCTTCACCATCGTCGGCGACCGCGCGCAGGCCCGGGAGGGCTTCACCGAGTCGTGGCGGGAGCGGCTGGAGCGGGTCGGCTTCGACCGGATCGAGCAGACCTCGCTGAGCATCAACTACCGCACCCCGGAAGAGGTGATGGCCGAGGCCGAGCCGGTCATCCGGGCGGCGCTGCCGGACGCGAACGTGCCGACGTCGGTGCGCGGTTCGGGAATTCCGGTGGGCCGCGGCCGGGTGGCGGAGCTGGAGTCGGTGCTCGACGGCTGGCTGGCGGAGCACGCCGAGGGCGTCGCCTGTGTGATCGGGGCTCCCGCGTTCCGCGAGCGGCCGCGGGTCCGCTCGCTGAGCCCGCGGCTGGCGAAGGGCCTGGAGTTCGACCTGGTCGTCATCGTCGAGCCGGAACGATTCGGCACGGGCGTGGCGGGCGCGGTCGACCGGTATGTGGCGATGACCCGGGCCACGCGGCAGCTGGTCGTGCTGACCGACGACTGCTGAGGTATCGCCGGCGTACGGCTGCCCCGCACCGTGCTTCGGTGCGGGGCAGCCGTACGTACGAGGTGACGCGTCACCGGCGGCCGGTCGCCGCCCACTTCTCGAACGCGACGAACGCGGCCTCCTGGTCCCACTGGAGCCGGGCCTTCGCGCTGCCGTCGAGGAGACGCTTGCATGCCTTGCCGGGGTAGGCGTTGCCGGGGTCCTCGGAGCGGCAGGCGCGGGCCTGGCGGTAGCCGTCGCGGGTCGGGTTGCCCTGCCACAGGCTCGTACCGGGCAGGAAGGCGTACTCCAGGGACGCCCGTGCCATGTCCTTCAGGTCGCGGTAGCCGAGGCGGTAGGTCTCGGCGGCGTACTGGTACTCGTGGGTGATGTCGATACGGGAGACGCCGGGGTCGTCGGTGGCCAGCACGACGGGCACGCCGCGCTCGCGGTACCGCACGAAGGCGTGGTCGTCGCCCTTGACGCCAAGAATCTGGGCGTTGCTGGTGAACGGCACCTCCACGGCGATCTCGCGCTGGGCCATGGTGCCGGTGAGGCGCTGCCAGCCGGTCTCGTGGACGAGGTCGACGCCGTGCCCGATCCGCTGGGCGCCGGCCACGTCCACCGCGTCGCGGATGTGGAAGGTGAGGTGCTCGGGCTTGACGAGTCCGGGCCACAACTCACCGGAGTGCAGGGTGATGTGGGCCTTGGGGTAGACGCTCTTGAGGTATTTCAGCATCCGCATCTGGAGGCTGTAGTTCTCCAAGGAGCTGTCCCAGTCCTCCGGCTGGACGAGGTTGACGGCGACGAACCGCGGGTCGCGCTCCTCCAGGCGCATGGCCGTGGCCATCTGCGTGAACACCCGCTCGCGTGAACTGCCGCGCGACACCTGGGAGATCCAGCGGATGGTCAGGCCGCAGCCGGGGCGCTGCCGGTCGGTGCCGCAGGCGGACTCGCGGCGGAACTCCGCGTCCGACTCGTCGGCCTCCTGGACGGCCTGGTCGACGACCCGGTCGAGTTTCCCGCCGGCGACGAGCTTGTCGTGCAGCTTGGCCAGGTCGGCGTCCCAGCCGACCTGGGAGGCCAGCTTCTTGGAGGCGTCCGAGGCCGGGGTGACCATGGTCTCCAGGTAGAACTGGTTCTGCCGGGCGATGCCGTCGGCGACGGAGGCCAGCATCTTGCCCCGGTGGCTCGCGGTGACCTCGCCGAACTTGTCGAAGGTGTCGAAGAAGTGGTCGTGGCCGGACTGCCCGGCCGGGAAGTCCTCCATGGACCAGGCCCGCAGCAGCATCGTGCGCAGTTCGGGGTCGGTGCGGGCGTCGGCGGCGGCCCGGGTTCCGGGACCGCACGGGGGCCGCACGGCCTTCCCGGTGGCCAGTTCGACGCAGAGACCGTCCTCGGCTGCGAGTTCGATGAGGTACTCGGTGGTGACGGCGCCGGAGAGGTGGTTGTGCAGCTCACCGCCCTTGGGGAGGGCGGCGAAGAAGCGGCGCAGCGCCTCGGGTCGGCCTCGGAGCGCGGCAAGCCGGGCCTCGGCGCCGGTCTCCCCCGGCGTGGACGGCACAGCGGGCGAGGCAGGCGCGGCGGCGGGAACGGCGGGTGCGCCGGGCGCCGGCGCGGCCAGGGCGCCGGGAACCGCGGGCGCGGCGGGCGCGGCGGGCGCGGCGACGGCGGCCGGGGCGGGGAGGACGCACAGGGCGGCCAGGGCGGCGAGGGCTCCGGCCGTGCGCGGGGTGCGGCGACCGGTCGGCCGGTCGAGAGGGGAAGGGGTCACCCGGGCATGATCGCGAGCGAGCCGCTCCGTCCGGGCTTATTCGACGCCGCTCCCGCGTTACTCCACCCGCACGAGGGATCCCGGGAAACGCGTGCGAAGGCCCGTACGGCGGGCTTCTGTTGCTCCGGTCCACACCTGCCCGTCCCTCCGTCCGTGCCGCTGCCTGTAGCTCTGCCCGTGCGGCTGTCCACCGCGCCCTGCCCGAACGGGCAGCGCTTCGTGCACCCGACGGCCGGGGACCGGACTGGACGGGGCACCGGCCGGTGACCAGGCTGGGGAGCGGGGCGGCCGCGCGCCGCCCGGAGCACCGTCCGTCACCCGCGGGGAGCCGACGATGAGCGCGTACGAACAGGACCGGCAGCACGACCACGAGCACGGTCACGACCAGGACCACGACCACGATTCCGCCCACGACTTCCAGGCGGAGCACGAGCACGACCGGCACCTGGACGGGGAGCGTGGCTCCGGTGTCCGGGACGACGGCCCGGGGACCGCCCGGCTCTTCGAGGCCGCCGCGGCGGGCCGTACGGACGTCGTCGGGGCGTCCGGCCTCGGTGTACTCCAACGGGCGGTGGGCAACGGGGCGGTCGGGGCGATGGTGCAGCGCAGCCGGTCCGCCGGGGCGAAGCACATCGAGGAGGCCGCGGAGGTCGCGGAGGCCGAGCCGGCCGAGACGCCGGGCGCGCGGTCGCCGGTCCACGACGTGCTGGCCTCGGGCGGCGGACAGCCGCTCGACACGGACACCCGCGGCGACATGGAGGCGCGGATGGGCGCCGACTTCTCCGACGTACGGATCCACACCGACACCGCGGCCGACGCGTCCGCCAAGGGCATCGGGGCGCACGCGTACACGGTGGGCAACAACGTGGTGTTCCAGCGGGACGCCTACGATCCGTCGTCGTCGCAGGGGCGCACGACGCTGGCGCACGAGCTCACGCATGTGATCCAGCAGCGCAGCGGGCCGGTCGACGGGACCGAGGCGCCGGGCGGGATCCGGGTGAGCGATCCGTCGGACCGGTTCGAGCGGGAGGCCGTCGCCAACGCGGAGCGGGTGACCGCCGATCCGGCGCCGGTCGCCGCTCCCGAGCCGGCGGCCGCGGCCGGTCCCGCGCCAGCCGCCGCGGCGCCCGCCGTCCAGCGGGCCGCGACGGAGGACGAGGACGAGCAACCCGCCGACGTCCAGGGCTCCTTCGTCCAGCGGGCGGCGGAAGGCGGCGCCGAGGAGGAAGAAGAGGCGCCGCCTGCCTGAGCCTTGACCGGGGCCGGGGCCGGGGCCGGGGCCGGGGCCGGGGCCGGGGCCGATTCCTCGACCCCGGCCGCGGGTTCAGGGCTTGATCTGCTGCATCGTGCCGCCGGCGAACATCGACACCGAACAGCGGCTGGGCGTCGGGGCGTTGACCGGACGGCCGACCTTGCGGCAGTCGACCGTCATGGTCAGCCGGCTGCCGGCCGGCACCACGATCGGGGAGACGAAGTGGTAGTCCGAGTCGCGGAAGTTCTCCAGGGCGAGGCTGAAGGTCCGCTGGCCGACCGTGACGACGACGGATCCGGCGTCGCCCTGCGGGTTCTGGACGACGATGTCGGTGACCCGGAAGGTCTTCTTGGCGGGCACGGTGAGCGCCGTGTCGCTGCTCGCCCCGCCGCCGACGCTGTCCCTGACCCTGACCTGGGCACTGGTGGGCACGGCCGGCGGAAGCGGCCCGGTGCCGGGCTTGGGCGTGGCCGGGGCGGAGGGCTTGACGCTCACGGTCGGGGTCGGGGTCGCCGACGCTCCGCCACCGCCCGCGCCCCCGGTCTTCCCGCCGCCCTGGCCGCCCGTCCGACCTGCCGACTGGCCGCCGTTCTTGGCGGGGTCGGAGGTGGCGGAGGCGATGACCTCGGGGGTGATGGCCTCGCGGGCCGCGGACTTCACGGCCGGGCGCAGCAGCCCGTACCAGAGGCCGACGCAGGCCAGCGCGAGGACGCAGGCGAGGATCACGGCGCGCGGCAGCCAGCGCGGCAGGATCGCCTCCTGCTGGTAGGAGCCGTCGAGGAGGACCGGGGCGGCCGGTTCCTCGCCCTCGGGCGCGGGCGTGGCAACGACGGCCTGGAAGGTGTGCGTGACGGCGGTGCCGCGCCACAGGAGCCGCCCGGGCTTGACGCGCAGCTCGGCAAACGAGGCCCGGCCGGGTTCGATGCGCAGGTCGGGGCGGTCGAAGGTGATCCGGGTGCGTTCGGTGCCGGCGCGGGCGGCGAGGCCGACGGTGAGCGGGGCGTTGCCCCGGTTGTCGACCGCGATCTTGTGCGCGCCGCGCCGTACGCCGTGCGAGCCGCGCGGCACCAGTTCGGCGGTGACCTCGGTGAACGGCGCGACCGCCACCGTGCCTTCCGGGACGACCGGTTCGGCGTGGTCGCTGGTGGGGATGACGCGGACCCCGAAGGGGGTCTCGCCGGCGAGCACCGTGGAGTCGCGGGGCGGCCGGAAGGTGACGGACACGGTCGCCGTGTCGCCGGGGTAGAGGGAGAGGTTCGCGGGTTCGACCGTCGCCCAGGCGGCACAGGCCCCGGCCACCTCGAAGCGGTATTCCTCCACGGTGGAGCCGGAGTTGCGGACCTGGAGGGGCAGGCGCGTCTCGTCACCCGGTACGGCGGTGACGGAGGTCGCGTCGAGGCTGGCCGTAAGACTCATGGGCGCACCGTAGGGCTCGGGCCGCTCCACAGCATCGCCAGAGAAGGAACACATTCGGGCAGATTCGGTGCCCAAACCTGCGAGCGGCGTTTCATGCCGGGGTGGCAGGGCATTTCCAGACCGCCGAATGACGCATGAGACCGGCGTTGTCGACGAATTCCAGTGTTCTGAACGCCGGCGGCCGTGACGGGTTTGCCTGGTGTCGCACTCGGTTCCGGTGGGACACCTCATCAGCACGCGCGCGGGCGGTCGCCTCCACCGGGGGAGCATGACCATGGAACGAACGACTGTGGCGCTGCGGGCGCAGGACCCGATCTCGCAGGCGGGGGTGACGAGTCAGCTGCGGGCCCGTCCGGAGATCACGGTCACCGAATGGAGCGAGAACGCCGATCCGGCGCCCGAGGTCGTCGTGCTGGTCGTCGACGCGGTCGACGAGGAGGTGCTGCGGCTGCTGCGGCACATCCGGCGGACCAGTACGGCCAGGACGGTGCTGGTGACCACCGACATCGACGAGCAGAAGCTGGTGAGCGCGGCGGAGTGCGGGGTCGCGGGGGTGATCCGGCGCGCGGAGGCGACCCCGGAGCACCTGGTGCACGTGATCGGTACGGTCGCGAAGGGCGCCGGGCATCTGCCGTCCGACCTGGTGGGACGGCTCCTGGAGGAGGTCGGCCGGCTCCAGGGCCAAGTCCTCGGGCCGCGCGGGCTGCACTTCACCGGGCTCGCGGCGCGCGAGGTGGACGTCCTGCGGCTGGTGGCGGAGGGCTACGACACGGCGGACATCGCGGCGAAGCTCTCGTACTCGGAACGCACCATCAAGAACGTGCTGCACGCGGTCATCACCCGGCTGCAGCTGCGCAACCGCTCGCATGCGGTGGCGTACGCGATGCGGCAGGGACTGATCTGATCCGGGAACGGGCGGCGGGTGGCGGGTGGCGGGTGGCGGGTGGCGGGTGGCGGGTGGCGCGAGGCTCGACTGTTGCCCGTTGGGGCACCTCGGGCTTCCCTCGTACGGGACTTCGCGTACGGGACAGGCCGGGCCGGGTGCGCGATCCTCGGGCGGAAGACCGTCAGGGGCGAGGGGGTTGTTCCGTGCGCTGGTTCCAGTCGCCGGCCGGCAGGTCCAAGGGCACGGGGCGCACCGTCCTCGCCGCCCTGTTGCTGCTCGCCGCGGGCACGATCCCGGCGAGCACGTCCGCCATGGCAGTGCCTTCGGCCGATCCGGATCGGCCCATACCGCCGGTGACACCCCCCAGCGTGACCAGGGCCCTGGACCCGGGACAGTCCCTCGCGGTCGACAAGCGGGTCCTGACGCCGGTGGTGCCGCCTCGGCCGGAGGTGGTGCTGCTGGTGGACGGGACGCTGAGCATGGAAGACGTACAAACGGGCGTACGTACGGGATTGTCGAAAATCATCACGAAAGTGCGGTCGGCGCAGCCGGACGCCCGGTTCGCGGTGGCTACCTTCGGCGACCAGCAGGTCGACCCTGGCGCGGGTTTCAAGGTCACCGCGGCGCTCACCCAGGACGACAAGCTGCTGGGCGAGGGCGTGGATGCCCTCGACATCACGCTCGGCAGAGGCAGCATGGGCCCGTCGGAGGACTGGATCAACGGCCTGTGGCAGATCGCCAACGGGGCCGACGGGCAGACCGTCTTCCGTGAGGGATCCAGCCCGGTCGTCGTCCTCGTCAGCGACGCCTCCAGCCACAGCCCCAGCCTCGGCCACAGCATCGACGACACGATCGGCGCCCTCCAGGAGAAGAACGTCCGTGTCGTCGGCGTCGATGTCGCCACCACGGTCGGCGACGGCCTGGACGGCACCGGATACGCGAACATTCCGGGCCAGATCGAGAATCCGCGGACCGAGGCCGGGCAGGCCACCCGGATCATCAGGGCAACCGGCGGCAAGATGCTCCCCTCGATCGACCCGAGCGGCGTCGCCGAGGCGATCGTCGACGGCCTGAGCAACCTCCCCACCCGGGTCGGCTACCGGCTGGACGCCTGCGACCCCGGGCTCTCGGTGACCCTCGCCCCGCCCACGCGCGACGTGACCAGCGGCCAGACCGCCGGCTTCGACGAGACCATCGCCGTCGCCCCGGACGCGCCGCAGGGCGCGACGCTGACGTGCACGGTGCAGTTCCTGCTCGGGACGCTCGCGCCGGACACACCGGGCGTCTCGGCGACGGCGGCCGACGACCCCGCGTACCGGCAGCAGATCGCGATCACGGTCAACGACGTGTCCGCGCCGATCGTCACCGTCGACGACCGTACGGCCCGCGGCATCGACAAGGACGGGGTCCGGGTCGACTACACGGCGACGGCCGTGGACGCCAAGGACGGTCCGCTGACGCCGGCGTGCACGCCCGCGTCCGGCACGCTCTTCCCGGTCGGCACGACGACGGTGACGTGTACGGCGACGGACTCGTCAGGCAACACCGGTACGGACACGGCGGTGTTCCGGGTGCTGCCGCCGCCGGTGCCGCCCTCCGCCGACGTGGCCGTGTCCATGAGCGTCGCCCCGTCCCGTACGTACGTGGGCCGCGAGGTCGTCGCCCGCTACACGCTCACCAACGCGGGCCCGGATCCGGCGCGCGCGGTGGTCACCGCCGCGGCCTGGCCGGGGCCGACGGACTCCGCGCGCCGCACCCTGTCCCGGACCGACCGGTGCACCGCCGCCGCGCCCTGTGTGATCCCGCCGGGCGGCCGGGTGGTCGTGACGCAGAAGGCGACGTACCGGGCGGCGATGTCGGGCACGGTCCGGGTGACCGTACGCGGCTTCCCCGCCGACCCGGACACCGGCGACAACACGGCCACGGCGTCGCTGCGGGTGCTCCAGCCCCGGCTGGAGGTCACGCCGCAGGTGGCACGGCCGGGCGAACCGGTGATCGTCCGGGGCACGGACTTCCCGCCGGGTGAACGGGTGCGCCTCAGCTGGTCGGCGGGCCTGACGGCGGACAGCTCGCCTCTGTCGGCGGGCCGGGACGGCCGCTTCGAGTCCCAGGTCCTCATCCTGCGCAGGGACCGGCTCGGACCGCGCGACCTGCGCGCCGAGGTGCGCGGACTGGAGCGACTGGAGAAGCCCGTTCTCGTCATCCAACGCTCCTTGCAGCCGCCGGACTTCGCGGGACGGGGGTGACGGGGTCGTGATCCACGAGGTGGACGACGTCCTGCGGGCCCTGATCCGTGCCGAGGTCCTGGAGGGCGGGCAGGTGGCGGTGGTCTTCGACGCGCCGACGAGGGAATGGGCGGCGAAGGTCAACGCGCCGATGGTGAACCTGTATCTGTACGACATCCGCGAGGACATGCGGCGCCGGGAGCGCGGACTGCACAACGAGTACGACGAGCGGGGCGTGGTCGTGGCCCGGCTCCGGCCGCCGCGCTACTTCAAACTGTCGTATCTGATCACCGCCTGGACCAAGCGCCCGGAGGACGAACACCGGCTGCTCTCCTCGCTGTTGGCGTGTCTGCTGCGGTACGAGGCGCTGCCTCCGGCGCGGCTCACCGGCACCCTCGCGGAGATCGGTACGGCCGTGCCGATGTCGATCGCCCTGCCGCCGCCGGAGGACCGGTCGTTCGCCGATGTGTGGAGCGCGCTGGGCGGCGAGCTGAAGCCGTCGCTCGACCTGGTGGTGAGTGTGCCGGTGACGGCCTCGCCGCGGTACGTGGTCGGGCCGCCGGTCGGCGAGGAGGGTATCGACGTGCGGATCGGCGAGGTCGGGCGTTGACGGCGGAACTTCTGTCGCTGGCACGGGAGATGGAACGTCGGGTACGGCATGCCGTCGAGGCGCGACGGGAGGTGGACCCGGATCCGGACGACGGCTTCCGCGGCCTGTACCTGACGGAGGAGGCGGTGGAGCGGCTGCTGGAGGAGCACCGCTCCTTCCCCGGCGTACACCCGCTCCCCGCGCCAGCTGCCGACTCCCGACTCGGCAAACTGGCCCGGGAGTTCGGCCTCTCGGCGCTGGACGTGGAGATCCTGCTGGTCGCGCTGCTGCCGGATCTGGACGACCGGTTCGAGGCGTTCTACGGCTACCTCAACGACGACGTCACGCGGCGCCGGCCGTCGATCGGCCTGGCGCTCGGGCTGTGCGGGGTGGCGCACGCGGACCGCGAGTCACGGGTGCGGCTGGGCGAGCGGGCGCCGTTGCGGGCGGGCGGCCTGCTCCTGGTGGAGGACCGCGAACGGCCGTTCCTGGGGCGGGCGCTCCGGGTGCCGGACCGGGTGACCGCGTTCCTGCTCGGCGACGACACCCCGGACGCGCGACTGGTGGACGTACGCGCGCCGTGGGAGCCCGTTCGGGGTGTCGGCGACCCGGCGCCGCTGGCCCGGCTCCTCGCCGATGGCACGGGCCTCGTCTATCTACGGGAGGAACAGGGCGGCGCGGGGACGGCGCTGGCCGCGTCGGCGCTGGAGGCGGCGGGGCGGGCGGTGCTGGGCGTCGACCTGGCCCGGCTCGCGGAGGATCCGGCGCCGGCGGAGGCGGTGCGATGCCTGCTGCGCGAGGCGCGGCTGACGGGCTCGGGGCTGGTGTGCGCCCAGGTCGACGCGGTGGCGCGGGAGCGGGCGGGCCTGCTGCGGATGGTCACGGACCTGCCGGTGCCGGTGGCGTTGGTGGGCCGGGTGCCGTGGGACGCGGCCTGGTCGGCCCGGCCCCCGCTCCTGGTGCGGGCGCCGCGGGTGAACCCGGAGACGCGGGCGGAGTTGTGGCGCGAGAGCGCGGGGGCCCCGATCGACCTGGATCTCCCTTCACTCCTCTCCCCGTTCCTCCTCACCCCGGAGCAGATCGTGCGGTCGGCGCGGGCGGCGGTGCAGTCGGCGCGCCTGGAGGCGGGCCCGGTGACGGCGGAGCACGTACGGCAGGGGGCCCGGGCCCAGAACGCGGCAGGGCTGGACCGCCTCGCCCGACGCATCGAACCTACCGTCGGCTGGGACGACCTGGTCCTCCCACCGGACACCGAGGCCCAGCTCCGCGAACTGACCGCCCGCGCCCGGCACCGCGACCACGTCCTCGGCACCTGGTCGATGCGCCCGGGCGGTGGCCGGGGCCGCGGCGTCGCCGCGCTGTTCGCGGGCGACTCCGGCACGGGCAAGACGATGTCGGCGGAGGTCATCGCGTCGGACCTCGGGCTGGACCTGTACACGGTCGACCTGGCGACGGTCATCGACAAGTACGTGGGTGAGACCGAGAAGAACCTGGAACGCATCTTCTCGGAGGCAGCCGGCGTGAACGGCGTCCTCCTCTTCGACGAGGCGGACGCCATCTTCGGCAAACGCTCCGACGTGAAGGACGCCCACGACCGCTACGCGAACGTCGAGTCGGCCTACCTGCTCCAGCGGATGGAGTCCTTCGACGGCCTCGCCATCCTGGCCACCAACCTCCGCGCCAACCTGGACGACGCCTTCACCCGCCGCCTCGACCTGATCATCGACTTCCCGGTCCCGGACCCGGCCCAGCGCCTCCTCCTCTGGGACCGCACCCTGGGCCCACGCGTCCCCCGCGCCGGCGACCTGGACCTGGCCTTCTGCGCCGAGGCCTTCGAACTGTCGGGAGGCAACATCCGCTCGATCGCGGTGACCTCCGCCTACCTGGCGGCGGAGGCCGATTCCCCGCTGACGATGCCGATGCTGATCCACGCCATCCAGCGCGAGTACCAAAAACTGGGCCGCCTGACACTGGCGTCGGAGTTCGGCCCGTACGTCAAGATGCTGGCGCGAGATAGCGACGGGCCCTTCACCTGCCCTTAGAACGCCTAACAGAATGAGGTGGTGTTACCAACAGGGGACGCACTGGGTGAGGTCTTCCGACAGGAAGATCGTGAAACGTCTCTGTGATCCGATACCGTCGCCATGTAGACCCGGGCTGCTCCTGCCCCTTGGGGCCCGGCGATGGCCTCTGCAAGTCCGAGCCCGGGCGTGACGCCCGCGTCGAGCATGACCTCGTGCCGCCAGGACCAAGTGTCCCAGAGCTGTCGTGCGGAAGCCGTTTGGTTCAGGAAGACCTGGAAGTCCGCGCCTGCCTCCAGCTTCAGCCAGGGCTGTACGTGCTGAGATGCTGCCGTCCTGGGACAGCGCGGATTGTTGGGCCTCTCGGTTCATGCGATCAGCTTGCCGGGCCGGTCGATCGACATGTGGCACCGATGAAACTTGCTGACCAACGCACACGAGGGTGCTCATCGGCAGCACATCCCACGCTCAGGATGATCGTTTCCCCCCAGCGACGTACTGCTGGCTGCTCAGTGACCGGTGTCGCGCAGGTAGAGGGCAGAGAGCTGCGGGAGGCGGCGGCGCATCTCTTCGGGGTCGTCGAAGTCGAAGTCTTCACCCATGTTGTCGGCGTCCTGTCCGTGCCTTTCGAGAGGGCTCTTGTACGCGTCCCATGCTTCGTAGAAGGCGTGGTCGTCGCCGGTAAGACGCTCGAAGGCATAGCTGGCCGCGTAGTTGGCGTCCTCGTCGAAGACGGCCTCGTCGTGAAGCGCACGGGCTGCGTCGATCACTGCAGGGTGCCTGGCGAGGCTGTCCGGGCAGGCTGCTGCTTTCTCGTACCAGTCGCGGCCCAGGGCAATCAGGCCAGCCCGGAAGTCCATGAAGCTGTCATCCGAGCATCCGCCACCTATGAGGTAGGCGGCGGCCCATACGTCCCATCGGTACACCGCCTCATGTACCTCGTCGAAGCGTTCCTGGTAGCTGAGGATGTCGCCCTTGGTGCGGCCGGCCAACTCATCGCCCAGGGCGTCGGCGAAGGGCTTGTCCGCCGTGGCGGCCGAGCGTGCCGCTTCGATGACGCCCCAGAACTCGTGCATGTCCATGGTCGGCAACCCTGCCACCTGGGTACGACATCTGCTCTTTGGGCTGCCGAACGTCAAACCTGCCTGCAGGCCCAGACATGGGGGAGAGTGCCGGTCAGATCAAGGACAACACCTGGCAGTGGGTAATCAGACAGTATGCGAACTGGGGCCTGCGGCGGGGCCGTCCGGGTCAGCCCCGGACGGGTGGGACGGCGTCGAGCAGGGGCACGAGCTGGGCGATGTCGTTGCGGTTGCCGCCGGTGAGGATGATCGCGAGCGGGGCGCCGTGGCCGTCGGTGATCAGGTGGTGCTTGGAGCCAGCCCGTCCCCGGTCGACTGGCGGCGACGGGCCTGTCTGGAGCCCCCTTTTGGCGCCCTGACGTGGCTGGAGTCGACCACAGCCCGCGACCAGTCGAGGCGGGTGGGGCATTCAGCTCGGCCAGCAGCACCTCGTGCAGCCGCTGCCACACCCCGGCCTCGTTCCAGTCCCGCAGTCGGCGCCAGCACGTCATGCCGGACCCGAAGCCGAGCTCCTGGGGCAGGTGTTCCCACTGGATGCCGGTGTGCAGCACGAACAGGATTCCGCACAGCACATGCCGGTCCGGGACCGGCATGCGGCCCGGGTACCTGGACCGATCCAACTCATTGTGCTAGGCGTTCTTAGAGATCGTCTCAACTGGCGTGATCACTAGGCTGGCGGCCGTGATGGCGATGGTGGAGCGTCTGGTGCCGGACGGGTTGTGGGAGTTGTTTCAGCGGGTGGTGCCGGCCGCTCCGGTGCGGCCACAGGGCGGTGGCCGCCGTCGGTATGGGGACCGGCAGGTGCTGGCGGCCATCGTGTTCGTGGCCACGACGGGATGCACGTGGCGCCAACTGCCATCGGGCTTCGGCCCGTCCGGACCGACCGCGCACCGGCGGTTCACGGAGTGGACCCGGGCCCGGGTGTGGGGCAAGCTTCACCGCCTGGTGCTGGATGAGCTCGGCGCCCTGGGCGAGTTGGACTGGTCGCGGTGTGCCATTGACTCGGTGAACATGCGGGCGGCGAAAGGGGGGACCTGACGGGTCCGAATCCCGTAGATCGCGGCAAGAAGGGCTCAAAGATCCACTTGATCACCGAGCGGTCGGGTCTGCCCCTCTCGATCGGCATCTCAGCTGCCAACACCCACGACAGCCAGGGACTGGAACCCTTGGTGCGGGGGATCCCGCCGATTCGCTCTCGCCGTGGACCGCGTCGGCGCCGGCCCGCCAAGCTCCACGCCGACAAGGGGTACGACTACGACTACCTGCGACGGTGGCTCCGCGGCCGGAACATCGTCCCGCGTATCGCACGCAAGGGGATCGAGTCCTCGCAGCGGCTGGGCCGCCACCGCTGGACCGTGGAGCGGACGGTGGCCTGGCTGGCCGGGTGCCGACGTCTTCACCGTCGTTACGAGCGCAAGGCCGAACACTTCCTTGCCTTCGCCGGGATAGCCGCAACTCTGATCTGCTACCGCCGCCTCTCGCCCTGAAACAACGCTCAGGTATTGGCGCCTCGCGCCGTTACCTGCCAGCGGTCGATCACCTCGCCGTCTCGGACGACCAGCAGCTCATCGGCGAGATTCACCGGCGTGCAGATGTGGTTGGGGACGACGGCAACCACCGACCCAAGGCTCGGTCCCCGCACCCCCTCCGGAAGCCGGACAACGGCGTGGTGCTCCCACAACCCAGTGATGCTTCCCTGCGGGAACTGGGGCAGATAGCCGTGGCCCGTGACCCAGGACGATCGGTCGGAGCCGAAGACCTTGCTACCGACATCCAGCACAAAGCGGTCCGGGGCGGGCACACTGATCACCGTCGCCGCGGCAACCAACGCCAGATCCTCCACCCCACAGGTGCCGATGGCCAGCTGGGTGGCGTCGTTGAAGACATAGACACCGGGCCGCAACTCGTTCACCGCGCCCGGCTGCCACTGCCCCACCGTCGGAGTCGATCCGCCGCTGACCACGCGGATGTCGAGCCCAAGGTCCCGCAGCGCCTGTGCGGCCTCGCCCAGAGTGCGTTCCTCGTCCCGTGCGGCGCGCTCGCGTGCCTGCGCGTCGTGACCGTATCCGTGTCCCGGGAACGTGAACACGCCGACGACATCCAGCCCCGCGTCAGCAGCCGCCTTCCCGACCTCACCAGCAGCGTGAGGCTGCACCCCGGTCCGATGGCTCCCGCTGTCGACCTCGACGAGCACCTCGACCGGCCGGGCACTGCCGTGCACGGCATTCCCCAGCCGCTGCGCGCCTTCGACCGACTCGACGCCGACTCTCAGGGCAACATCGTCCGCCAACCGGCGCAGCCGCTGCGCCTTGTCGGCATCGAGCCAGACGGGGTACGCGATGAACAGGTCATCCACGCCGACCCGGGCGAATGCCTCGGCCTCGCTGATCGTGGCCACCGACAGCCCGCGCGCTCCGAACCGAAGCTGACGGTCGGCGATCTGCCCGCACTTGTGGCTCTTGGCATGCGGCCGCAGGGCGAACCCTTGGGACCGCGAAGTCTCAGCCATCCGCGAGATGTTGTTGTCCAGCACATCCGGATCGACCACGAGCACCGGCGTCGCCAGCCCGTCCGGCAGCGGTATCGCCATCTCTTGCCTCCCACCATGGAACACGTCGAGATGATCATGACAGGTCGGCGGACCAGGCCCGCAGGGCCATCACCCCAGGCCACATGTACCAATCGAGACAACCTCTTAGTCAGGTCTGCGGCGGCCACAGACGGTCCTCGTCCTCGAACAGCGCTGCCACCTCGTCCGGGGAGCGTGCGATCAGGGATTCCAGCTCCTCCGGTTGGACGAATGGATGGTCCCCTTCCGGGTTCGCCGTCAACGCCAGCCCTGGGCGGCTGAGCTGATATCCCATACTGGACCGATAATAGGAGAACGGGAGACCGCTTGCGTGCATTCTACGCATGAGGCTGATTTCCATCTCGCTTGAGCTCTTCACATGAACGCCACGAGCCCGCAACTCGGGAAGCGCCACCCGAACCGCCTCGACATTCAGCGGGTTTCCCGTCACATCAAGCTGCTCGAGATTCTCGATGCGAGTCACAGGACTGATCTCCTGGAGGAAATTCCTTCGCACCCCCAGCGTATGCAGGGAGAACTTCCCGACCCCGTCCAGGCTCTCTAGTGAACTGTCCTCAATCTCCAGAGAACCAAGCCTTTCCAGAAAGGGGAGTGAAGAGATGGTCGCAATCTCACACCCCACAAGGATGAGCGACCTCAACTGCGGGAGAATACTAAGACCCTGAAGATCCGTGGCATGCACGACATGCAACACATCAATTGTGGAGAGCAGACCCTCATTCCACCTGGATGGGTCGCCAATCTGGAGCGATACCGCCGATTCGATCGCCGAGTCAAGCAATTCCATCACCTTTCAGGATCCGACACTGCGGGAGCCATCCCGGAAATCATTCAGGATAGTTCCATAGTTCACTCGCTGACGACGCCCCAACTCCGCTACGGTCATTTCCTTTTTCTCCCCACCTGGGATTTGATAGAGGGCGCCGATGGAGGATTCCTGAATCACCATCGGCAGGCCGCTAACATCCCCGTCCCAGACGAGATCCGGCAACCTCCCGTGAAGCACGGAAAGGAACCGTTCCGGCCCAAGACTCTTATTGGCATCAAATATGGACCGAAGCCCATTATGGAAATCGCCAGTTCCATTGGTGAGCGTGGACTTGTACTTCGTCTCCCCTTTCTTGTTCTTATATGCCTCATAGAACGAACCGACATGCCCACCGGGGTCCACCTTTCCACCCCCGGGATCCACAATCCTCCACAGCACCGTGCTCGTAGACGACCGGAGAGTGTGGTGCAGGTACACCCACTTGAGACCTTCATCTAGATTGCCGCGGTTCTTTTCATCGATCGCCGCCTCGAGCACTTCTCTCAGATAGTTCGTCGGGATCCATTCATGCTGCCCCGAGTCAAGATCCCGAAAACGGTCCTTGAGCCAGTTGACCGAATCACTATGGGTTCTCCACAGCTCGTTGAACCGAGACCAAGTGATCACCGGGCCGTCAGGGTTGGACCTATCACCCGATTCCCCAAACTCGACCATATTGTGAAGAAACGCGAGCAACGGGCGAAGGGCACCCCGTTTCGACGCGAGAACGGCAGCCTTCAGGTCGGGATCCGGGTCGGTCTTCCCGTCCGGGAAAGGCTTGAACGCCCCGTAGAGGTCACCATCCCACAGGAAGTTCATCGCCTCCAGTCGACTCCTGGCCTCCTGGTCTTGCCCTGCTTTCTCCAACCCTTTCGCACGCAGAACTTCGACCGCTCGCCCTTCACCAAGCGCCTTGAGGAGATCCTCCCGGAATACGGATCCTTTACTGAACACCTTTTCCTTGTAGGCGTTCCCCTTGTTTGGGAAATTCTGCGCCCCATCGAAATGAGCCTCGTACACGGCCCTGACAGTTTGCGGGTTTCTCAGAAATCCGCGCGCCGAACCCACGGTCTCCCTCAGGACGTCGCCCTCGTACAGCTTCGTCCTATTGATCTGCCGAGAGAGCCAACGCGCGTGGGACGGTTCGATAATGAATCGATTTCCGTACAGGGGAAGGTACCGCTTAACCATCTCGTGTCGAGGGTGAAGGGCTGCTGTACTCTCTGTTCTTTCGGGATTGATCCGCCCCCGAACGGCCCAACGCTCTCCGTCCGGAACAGGCACCAACTCTTTCAGCCTGTACCGTGTGCGAATTGCCGAAAGAACGGGGCGCAGAACTGTAGATGCAACCGGCTTGCTGGAATACTTCTCCATGGCTCGGACCGCCGCAGCCATCGCCTTTCCGAGGCGTTCATTCTTTGCTTGCGGGGAGTCCGTCTCGCGCTCTCCACCTTTCGCGCCCTTCCGCCCCTTCCCGTCCCTCCCGCTCTTGAGTTTCCTCCAGAGGGCTTTGCCCTTTTTGGCGATGAGGTCGACGAGTTTGTCGATGGCGCGGTTGACGGGGCGGGAGACGGAGTGGAAGACGGATTTGACTTTGCTGGCGAGGTTGCCGATGCCGAGGAGGGAGGCGAGGAAGCCGATGAGGAGGGGGATGCTCGCGGCGAGGGCCGTTTCGACCATCTTCGGGACGCCGGCTTGGCCGCCGCCCGCGATCTGGATGACGGCGTCGAGGACGGCGCCCACGAATTCGACGATCTGGGCGCCCTGGTTCACGATGAACGTGACGATGTCGATGATGCCCTTGACCGCGCGGACGAAGGCGGAGGCGGGGTTGAGGAGGGACAGGATCCAGGTGATGCCCGCGATGATGACGGTGGGGATCAGGTACTCGGATAGTTTCGACAGGATCGTGGACTTGAGGTCGCCGGTCTCGGCTTTGATTTCCTCGAAGGCGCCGGTGGGGCCTTCGGTGGCGAGTTTCTTCGCGACCGGGACGCTGGTTTCGACGGTGGCGAGGGCCTCGTCGGGGACGCCCTTGCGGGTGATGCGGGCCCGGATATTGTCCCAGGTCAGGCCGAGGAGGGAGGCGATGAGCTGGATGATGCCCTTGAGGTCGAACTTCGCGGGGAGTTCGAGACCGGCCTTGACCGCCGTGCCCAGGAGCCAGGAGACCAGGCCGGTCTTGAGGTGGTCGGCGATGTTGGTGACGAAGAGTTTCAGGCCGGCGCCGACGGCTTTGACGAGGTTGCCGAGGAACCCGATGGGGTCCTTGATGATCTTCATGATCGCCGAGGCGGCCTTGGCGAGGATGCCGAGCAGGAGGTTCTTCAGCTCGTTGATCGTCTTGATGACGCCGACGATCGCGTCCTTCGCCTTGTCGATCAGCCCCTTGTTGGCTTCCTGGAGCTTGGTGATCTCCTCGTCGATCTTCTTCAACGCGGCCGTGTACTTGTTGGCCAGGTCCTGCACCAGCTGCTCGGACTTCTCGTTCACGGACGCTTCGAGGTCCTCGAACTTCCCCGCGAAGTCCTTCGCCGCCTCCTCGCCGAACTCCTTCAGATCGGCGGGGAGTTTGTCGACCTCCGCCTTCAACTCGCCGCGGCCCTTCGCGATCCTCGCCTTGGCCTTGCCCAGCTCGGTACCGATCAGATCGGCGACGGAGGAGATGACGGTGCGCATGCGGGCGACGTAGAGCTTGCGTGACTCCTGGTAGAGCTGGTTCGCCTCCTCGGGCAGCCCGGCGAACTTGTCCTTCACCCACCGGCCCTTGCCCCAGAACCCCGAATACCGTTTGTCCTTGTACTTCTTCATGCGGGCCGCCTGGTCCGCCATGAACACGTCCCGCGCGCCCTTCTCCCCCGCCGTGAACGCGTCGTCGACCTTCTTGTCCAAACCGCCCAGGATGTCTTCGACGTCCTTCTTCGTCCCGTCGAAGACCTTCTGCAGCTTCGCGGTGACCTCGGCCCGCTTCTTCTCGTCCTTGCTCTTGGTTTCGCCCTTGCCGCCGTCCACGGACTTCCCCGCCGAAGCCCGGGTGGCGGTCAGCGCGTTCATCGCCTGCGCCCCCGACGCCGCCGCCCCCGCCTTCGCCGTCGACAGCTGCTGACTCTCCGCCGCACGCCCCTTGACGGGGGCCTTCGCCGCATCCGTCTCCGCGGTCTTCTTCGACTTCAGCGCCTGGTCGAACTCCGGCTCGTTGCCCTTCGCCAGCTGCTCCTCGGTGACCTCCGCGTCCGCCAACGCCTTGTCATTGGCCGCCGGCCCCTGAGAGAAGTCCGTCACCGCCGCCGGCTGCTTGTCCGGGACCGCATCCGCGGCGGAGGGTGCACCGGGGTTTCCGGGCGGGGAATCCGGGGTCATCGGGGTGACCGGCTTGTCCTTCGCCGCCGACGTGTCCGGCGCCGCCTTCGTCGCCGCATCGATGTCCTTGGCCGACGAGTCCTTCCCGTCCGAGACCTTCCCCTCGACCTCCGCCTTGACCTTGTCGGCCTTCCCCGACTTCGAGAACTTGTCCGCCTCGTCCAGGTTCTTCGGCGCCTGCGCCTCGATCGCCTTGTCCACCGCCGCGATGAACGCCGCCTTGTCGAACTCCCCCGGCCTCGCCGCGTTCATCTTCTCCGCGTTCGCGGCCTTCCCCTGCGCCTCCTTGTCATCCGGGGGCGCCACCGCCGCGTCCTGCGCCGACTTCGACTCCGCCGCCGCGGGGGCGTGCACGGACAGGCGGGTCTTCTTCGACGCCACATCCGCCTTCACCCGGCGGAATCCCGGTGCCTGGGCCGCCGAAGGCTTCACCGGAGCCGTATAACGCTGGGCCACCAGACGGGCCACCGCCGCGTTACCCACCGCCCCCTGCAAACGCTGCACACTGTGGGGCGAGATCCGATCAGCCCGGCCCCGGGTGGACGCGACAGCGTCGGAACGGTCCGTCGCCTTCTCCGGGGACTCCTTCATCCGTCGCCTCCCGGAACGGCAGCGCACGAGAACGGAACACGGGCAGCCGTCGGACGGGGCCGCGCGCCCAGACTGCCCGTGCCCGCCGCCCGTCCCGAGAGGAACGGAGGCCAAGCCGGGCACCACGCGTCTTGCCCCATCGGGCAGCCCACGCTGCCCAGGCGGGCGGCCGATCATCCGTTCCAGGTGATCGCCAGGCTGACGAGAATGACGCCGGTCCCCCGCTCGAAGAATCTCGAAGTATGGCGTCGAGGAGAGAGAGCACCGTATGCCGTCGTATCTGTCCCCTGGCGTCTACGTCGAAGAGGTGGAGTCCGGCTCGCGCCCCATCGAAGGGGTGGGCACCTCCGTCGCCGCTTTCATCGGCTTCGCCCAGAAGGGGCCCTTCGACGAACCGACGCTCGTCACGAACTGGAGCCAGTTCACGAGCCGGTTCGGCGACTTCGTCGAGGGGACGTACCTCGCCGCCTCGGTGTACGGGTTCTTCTCCAACGGAGGCGGGACCTGTTATGTCGTCCGCGTCGACGACGGCACCGCGCCGCGCGGTGATGCGGAAGCGGGTGCCGGTGAGCCGGACGCGGTCGGGCCCACCGCCATCGGCGCGTACTCCGTCGTCGCCCGGCCCGGCGTCACCGGCGCGATCACCGTCGAGGTCGCCGACGTCGAGGGCGACGACCCGCCGTCCGACGCCTTCCGGCTGATCGTCCGGCGCAACGGCAAGCAGGCCGAGGAGTACCCCTCCGTCACCACCAAGCGGAGCAAGGAGAACGTCGCCACCCGCGTCAACGCCGCCTCCGCGCTGATCGAGATCACCGAGCCCGGCACCGGCGCCGCGCCCGCCCGCCCCGAGCCGCAGACCGTCACCCTCGCCCCGCCGCTGCCCGCGCCCACCGGCACCGGCACCGGTGCGGCTCTCAGCCCCGAGGTGTACGTCGGGGACGCCGACCGCCGCTCCGGCATCGGCGGCCTGGAGGCGGTCGAGGAGATCACCACGGTCGCCGTCCCGGACCTGATGAGCGCGTTCGAGCGCGGGCTGCTCGACCTCGACGGGGTGATCGCGGTCCAGCAGGCTCTCATCACCCACTGCGAGCTGATGGGCGACCGGATAGCCGTGCTCGACCCGCCGCCCGGTCTCAGTCCGCAGGAGGTCGGCGACTGGCGTACGGACAGGGCGGGTTACGACTCGAAGTACGCGGCGCTCTACTACCCCTGGATCGGCGTCGCCGACCCGTCCACCAGCCGCGTCTCCCTCGTCCCGCCCAGCGGCCACGTCGCCGGCATCTGGGCCCGCAACGACGACCAGCGCGGGGTGCACAAGGCCCCGGCCAACGAGGTCGTGCGGGGTGCGGTGGCGCTCCAGACCCAGCTGACGAAGGGCGAGCACGACCGGCTCAACCCGGCCGGCGTCAACTGCATCCGCGCCTTCCCGGGCCGCGGCATCCGGGTGTGGGGCGCGCGGACGCTCGCCTCTGACCCGGCCTGGCGCTACCTCAACGTCCGCCGGCTCTTCAACTACCTGGAAGAGTCGATTCTCGCGGGCACCCAGTGGGTGGTGTTCGAACCGAACGACGACGCGCTGTGGGCGCGCATCCGCCGCACCGTGGCCGCCTTCCTGGTCAACGAGTGGCGCAAGGGGGCGCTGTTCGGGCTCACGCCCGACGAGGCGTTCTACGTGAAGTGCGACCGCGAGACGAACCCCGCGGAGAGCGTCGACGCGGGCCAGGTGATCTGCGAGATCGGTGTCGCGCCGGTCCGGCCGGCCGAGTTCGTGGTCTTCCGCCTGTCACAGCTGACCAGCGGCACCGGTGCCGTGGACGAGTGAGGAGTAGCACGTGCCCCTGCCCGATCTCGACAGTTCCGTCGGACACTCCTTCGGCCTGGAGTTCGACAGCGTACTCATCAGGCAGATCACCGAGGTCAGCGGTCTGAAGATGGAACAGGACGTCATCGAACTCAAGCAGAACACCGCCGACGGCAAGTACGCCATCAAGAAGCTGCCCGGCCGGCCCAAGGCGGGCGAGGTGACGGTCAGCCGCGGTCTCACCGAGGACAACAGCTTCGAGCGGTGGGTCAAGGAATCGCGCTTCGGCCAGATGACGAGCGCCCGCCGCAACGGCGCCATCATCGTGTACGACTACGAGGGCCTGCCCATCAAGCGCTACAAGCTCATCAACGCCTGGCCGAAGTCCCTGGAGATCGGCACCCTGAAGGCCGGTGACACCTCCGTCCTCACGGAGAAGCTGGTGATCACCTACGAGAGCATGGAAGTCGACTGATGCGGCGCACTGCGGCGGCCGCGCCGCACCAGGCGGAGGGCTTCGGCCCCGAATCGCCCTCGGTTCCGGGGGCCGGCCCGGGTGCGGGACACGGCGCGGACTCCGGCGTGGGGATGCGCACCGAGTTCCCGTTCCGGCTGCCGCGCGGGTACGTGGACGAGCGGGGCGCCGTCCACCGTGACGGGGTCATGCGGCTCGCCACCGCCCGCGACGAGCTGGTGCCGCTGCGGGACGACCGGGTCCGCGAGAACCCCGCGTACCTCTCGGTGGTCCTCATCTCCCGCGTCGTCACCCGGATCGGCGGGGTCGACGACATCCATCCGGGGGTCATCGAGGACCTGTTCGCGTCGGACCTGGCCTTCCTCCAGGACTTCTACCGGCGCGTCAACGCCGAGGGCCACACGCGGGCCGCCGTCACCTGTCCGTCCTGCCAGGAGGAGTTCGCGGTGGACCTCGCCGGTGGCCGCCTGGGGGAATCGTGACGTACGCGGCCGACCAGCTGTACGAGGAGGTCGCGTACCTCGCCTACCACTTCCACTGGCCACTGGATCAGCTCCTCGACCTGGAGCACGCGGAACGTCTGAGGTTCGTCGCCCAGGTGGCCCGTCTCAACGGAGGATGAGGGGGAGGGACCGGAACGATGGGACTGCTGTCCTGGCTGCGCGGCTCAAGGGGCGGTGCCACGACGTCCGAGGCGGCGGCTCCCCGGTCCGGGCCCGCCCCCGACACGACGGACGCGGCGACCCCGGCGGCGCCGGAGGCTCGCGAGGACCGCTTCGACGTGGCCGAACTTCCTCCGATCCAGAGGGTGTTGGAAGCACCCTCTCTGGTCACCGATCCGTCCGGCTTCGAGAGCGGGCTGTCCACCCGGCGGCCGACCGCCCTGACGTCGTCGCTGGGTCACCTCGTGAGCGCCGACGCGCCGAGCGGGGTCGCCGGGGGTGTCACGGCGCCGGTCCAGCGGTCGGTGGTCGATTTTCCGGTACGGGCGCTTCCGGCGCCCTCTCTCCGGGAGACGGCGACCGGGGCGCACCCGGACCGCGCACGCGACGGTGACGTGATCCCGGAGCCGGATGCCGGCCCGGTCGTCAGCCGGGCCCTCGCGGGAACGGACGCCGCGCCGACCGTCGTACAGCCAGTCGCACCTCGGCCCAAGCGGCCTGAGGCGACCGCCGCCGGGCGTCCGGCGGTGCAGCGCGTGACGCCACCTGCGGCACCCGAGCCTGAGCCCGAGGCCGAGTCCGTAGCCGATCAGCCCACCGAGCCGGAGCAGGTGTCCGCGCCCGGCGAGGAGTCGCATACCGAACCCGACGCTCCTGTACGGCCGTTGGTCGGCGACCGGGCCCCGCTCGACGCGCCCGAGCCCACCTCGCCGTCGCCCGGCGTCCAGCGTTCCCCCGGCACACCGACGCCAGCCCCGACTCCACCACCCCCCGCCACACCCCGTCGTGCCCCCGGGCTCGGGGCACCGCTGCCGGAGCTGCCGCCGACGGCCCAGCGGAAGGCTGCGGCCACCGCGTCGACCACCCCGACAACGCCGGACAGCACGCACATGGAGACACCCACGGCCGTACGCGAGGAGCCCGCGTCCCTTCCTGATGCGGCGCCCCTTCCCCCGCCCGAGCCCGCCCCCGAGCCCGTGGCGCCGCTGCTCGCCGACCGGCCGCTGCAGTTGCGTACCGTCGCCGAGGAGCAGGCCGCGCCGGGCGTGCCCGTCCCGCCTGCCGTCCAGCCCGTGCGCTGGGAGCCGGCACCCGCACCCGCCCCCGTGCAGCGCGCGACCGGGGCACCCGCCCGGGCCGCCGCGACCACGCAGCGACAGCAGCAGCGACCCACCTCCGCCGCCGAGCCAGTCGTCGCCCGGTCCGTGTCTCCCGCAGCCTTGAACTCCCCGCCCCCGCCCCGCGCGCCGCGTGATGCCGGGGACGTGGCCGTGGCCGCCGGGATCGCGCAGCGAATGTCCGACGGGAGCGTGGTGTTCCTGCCGCCCCCGCCACCGGTCCAGCGGGCCGTCTCACCCGCGTCGGGCCCCTTCGTCCAGCGCGAGACCGTCACCGAAGAACCCCCGCCGCCCGATCCCGCACCCGAACCGACCACCGCCGCCCCGGAACCGGCCCCCGAGCCGGAGCCTGGACCCGAGGCGTCCGCGCCGCCAGGCGCGCCCGCCACAGGGGCACCCGGCGCTGCGGGCACACCTGGCGCGCCCGGCACTCCCGCCGTCACCGACGAGTTCGTCCGCGCCCTCTACCCCCCGCTCGCCCGCCTCCTCAAGGCCGATCTGCGCCTCGACCGCGAACGCGCGGGCCGGCTCCTCGACACCCGCCCCTGAAACCTGAACCGCGAGCCCCGGACCAAGCACCCCGCACCCCGGACTCCGGACTCCGGACTCCGCACCCTGACTCGTATCCGAGAGGAGTGAGCTCCCATGGCCACAGCCGCCAAGAACGACGAGCCCGCCGTCAGCGTCTGCTTCGTCGTCACCGTCGACGACATCGAACTCGGGTCGTTCAACACCTGCGAGGGCCTGGGCTGCGAGGTCGTCCTGGAGACGCGGGAGGAGGGCGGCAACAACGGGCACGTGTGGCAGCTGCCGACCCGGCTGAAGTACTCCAACGTCAAGCTGTCGCGGCCGCTCACCCGCGACACCGAGAAGGTCGCGCGCTGGTTCGCCAGCATGACGACCGGGTTCACCCGCAAGACCGCGCACATCGAGGCGCGGACCGGCGACGGCCGGACGGTCGCCCAGTGGGGGCTGCTCGAAGTGGTGCCGGTGCGGTGGACGGGGCCGTCGTTCACGCCCGAGTCGCCCAAGGTGGCGGTCGAGACGATCGAGATCGCCCATCACGGCTATGTGATGGAGGGCTGAGCCCATGACCCCACCCTCCAGCGCTCCCGTCGCCTTCAGCGCGGCCGGCACGTCCGGGGTCGCGGCGTCGGCCAAGAAGGGCGCGTCCGCGCGGCCGAAGCTGGAGCACGCGTATCTGGAGCTGCGCACGCCGCCGTCGGGCGGCGGGCTCACCCCGGGCGGGCCGTGCGGACGGATCGACTTCCAGTTCAATCCCAAGGAGTTGAGCCTGACGAAGGCGGCGGCGTGGAAACGCACCCCCGCCAAGGGCGCGAAGAGCGCCGGACCGCCGGAGTACCAGGGGCCTCAGCCCAGCAAGTTGACGGTGGAGATGTTCTTCGACGCGGGCGACACCCAGGACAACCGGGTGGTGACGGCCGTCGAGCAGCTCTTCGCCTGCTGTGTGCCGACGAGCGAGACCCGGCAGCAGCAGCGTTCGTCGCCGCCGTGGGTGGTGTTCCACTGGGGCGGGCTCACCGGCTTCCCCGGATATGTCAGCCAAGTGCAGGCCAAATACACGCTGTTCACCACTTCCGGGGTGCCGATCCGGGCGGTCTGCCAGGTCACCATGGAGGAGATCAGCGGCGAGACGCCGGGCCAGAACCCGACCTCGGGCGCGCTCACGGCGCGGCGGACGCACCGGGTGGCGGCCGGGGATTCGCTGCCGTCGCTCGCGCAGCGCGAGTACGGGGATCCGGCGGCCTGGCGGGTGATCGCGGAGGCGAACGGCATCGACGATCCGCTGCGGCTCGCGCCCGGACGGCAGTTGCTGCTGCCCGCGCCCGACGAACTGGGCCGGCTGCGGGGCGACGGTGGGCCGTCGGCCGACGGCCGGAGGGAGCGCTGATGGCGCCGCCCGGCGTCGCGTCGGCGCTCGTCGTGGAGGTGGCGGGCCGACCGCTGCCGGCCCGGCTCCTGAACACGCTGGTCGAGGGGTACGTCGACGACAGCCGGACGCTGCCCGACCTGTTCCTGCTGCGGTTCCGCGACCCGGACCGGACCCTGCTCACGCAGGGCGGGATCACGGTCGGCGCCGAAGTCCGGCTGCTCGCGCGGGGCGGCGGCGGTACGGAGCCGCGCCCGCTGCTCACCGGGATGGTGACGGCGCTCGAACTGGAGCTGGACGAGTCGGGCACGTACACGGTGGTCCGCGGCCTCGACGAGACCTGCCGGCTGCTGCGCGGGGCGCGGGTGGCGGGCTACCAGAACATGACGGTCTCCGACATCGTCGCCCAGGTCGCGCAGCGCGCCGGGCTGAAGCCGGGCACGGTGGACGTGGCGGGCCCGGTGCTCGACCACGTCGTCCAACCCAACATCACGGACTGGGAGTTCGTGCGCGGGCTCGCCGAGGAGGCGGGTGCCCAGGCGTACGTACGGGACGGGCGGCTGCACGTGGCGAAGCCGCCCGAGGCGGGCGGTGCGCCGGACGCCTCAGCGCGTGCCGAACGCGACCCGCTGGTCCTGGAGTTGGGCGCGAACCTGCTGCGCTGCCGGGCGTCGGTGTCGGCGGCCGAGCAGGTCTCCGAGGTGGAGGTGCGCGGCTGGGACGTGCGGGGCAAGCGGGCGCTGGTGGGCCGGGCCCCGGCGGGCAGTTCGCCGACGCTCGCGCTCGGGGTGACCGCGGCCGAGGTGACGGCCCCCTTCGGCGAGGCCCGGCACGTGGTGACGGACGCCGGTTACGGGACGCAGGAGCGGGTCGACCGGGCGGCGAAGGCGCTGGCCGAGCGGATCGCGGGCGCGTTCGCGGAACTGGAGGCGGTGATCCGGGGGAACCCGGAGGTACGGGCGGGCGTGGCGGTGGCGCTCAACGCGGTCGGCGCACCGTTCGAGGGCCGGTACACGGTGACGTCGTCCCGGCATGTCTTCGACGCGCTGCGCGGGTACGAGACCTGGCTGACGGTGTCGGGGCAGCAGGAGCGTTCGCTGTACGGGCTGACCGGAGGCGGCGCGGCCGGCCGCGCCCAAGGCGGGGGCGGGGGCGGCGGGTTGGTCAACGCGACGGTGACCGACACCCAGGACCCGGAGGGCTCGGGCCGGGTGAAGGTGTCGTTCCCGTGGCTGTCGGACGAGTACGCGAGCGACTGGGCTCGGACGGCGCAGGCGGCCGGCACCGGGGGCGGCGAGCCGTACATCCCGGAGGTCGGCGACGAGGTCGTGGTCGGCTTCGAGCAGGGACGGCTCGACCGTCCGTACGTCCTGGGCGGGCTGTACAACGGGCAGGACCGGCCGTCCGGCGGCGGGCAGGTGGATCCGACCTCGGGGTCGGTGGACCGGCGCGCGTTCGCGTCCAAGGGCGGGCACAAACTCGAACTGCTCGACGCGGCGGGCGGGGCGCAGGGGGTGAAGCTGCGGACCGGCGACGGGAAGCTGACGATCGACCTGGACCAGTCGGGGACGACGGTCACCATCGCCAGCGACGGCGCGGTGAAGATCAGCGCGAAGGAGAAGGTGTCGATCACGGCCTCGGGCGGGGTGAGCGTCGACGCTGAGCGCGGCGCCCTTGAACTACGGGGTGACAGTGTGACCTTGACGGCTCGTCAGGGCGTGAAGGTCGACGGCGGACAGGGCGCGGTCCGGCTGGCGACCGGGGGCGCGGTGGACGTGCAGGGGGCCTCGGTCACGGTGGACGGCACTCAGCGCACGGAACTCAAGGGCGGGACGACGCTGTCGGTCAACGCGCCCCTGGTCAAGATCAACTGAGCGGCGGACGGCCACCACCGTTCATCCGAGCGGAAACAGGAAACCGGAACGCGAACAGGAACGGGGACGGAGCGGACATGGCACAGATGTCGGCAGCGGCGGCTCGGGTCGGCGACCCGACCGCGCATCCGGGGGTGATCGGCCCGCCGGGCGTGCCGTCGGTCCTGATCGGCGGCCGGCCGGCCGCGACGGTCGGCACCGCGCACCAGTGCGCGTCGCCCGCCGCTCACCCGCCGTCCGCGCTCGCGCCGCCCGGCTCGACGACGGTGCTGATCGTGGGCCGCCCGGCGGCCCGGGTCGGGGATCTGTCGGGCTGCGGTTCGGCGGTCGTGTCGGGCTGCGCGTCGGTGCTGATCGGAGGCTGAGGAGCGGATGGGACAGGAGTTCATCGGCGCGGGCTGGGCGTTCCCGCCGCGTACCGACGCCACCGGGTCGATCGCCCTCGTCCGGGGCGAGCGCGAGCTGGAGGAGTCGATCCGGCTGATCCTGGCGACGTCGCCCGGGGAGCGGCCGATGCGGCCCGAGTTCGGCTGCGCCGTCAACGACTACGTGTTCGCGCCGGCCGACGCCGGGACGGCGGGCCAACTCGCCTACGAGGTACGGCTCGCGCTGGAGCGGTGGGAGCCGCGGATCGAGGTGACCGAGGTCGTGGTCCGGTTCGACGAGGCCGACAACGGCGTGCTGTACATCGACATCGGCTACACCGTGCGCGGCGCGAACGATCCGCGCAATCTCGTCTTCCCGTTCTATGTGATCCCGGAGGAGGACCGGGCATGACGCTGCCGAGCCCGAATCTGGACGACCGGCGCTTCCAGGGCCTGGTGGACGAGGCCAAGCGGTACGTCCAGCGGCGCTGCCCGGAGTGGACCGACCACAATGTGTCGGATCCCGGGGTCACGCTCATCGAGGCGTTCGCGACCATGGTGGACGGGCTCGTCTACCGGGTGAACCGGGTGCCGGAGAAGAGCTATCTGACGTTCCTCGACCTCATCGGGGTGCGGCTGCACCCGCCGACGGCGGCCGGTACGGACGTGACGTTCCGGCTGTCGGCGCCGCAGCCGGAGCCGGTGGTGGTGCGGGCCGGGACGGAGGTGGCGACGGTCCGTACCGAGACCGAGCCGGCCGTGGTGTTCACCACCACGCGCGAGCTGACGATCCCGCCCTGCGCGTACGCGGCCCTCGCGACCTGGCCGGCGGCCGGGTCCGGTCAGGGAGCGCAGTCCGGGCAGGGCGGACAGTCCGGGCAGGGCGCGGGACCGGCCGGGGTCGATCCGCGGATGGTGAAGGGCGGCGCCCGCAGCGCCGTGGACCGGACCGAGGAACTGGCGCTCGGCCGCGACGTGCCCTGCTTCTCCCCCACCCCCACCCCCGGCGACGCGCTGTACGTGGGTCTCACGGCGGCCGTCCCGGCGGGCGTCGTCGTCCTGCGCCTCGACTGCGACGTCCAGGGCGTGGGCGTCGACCCGCTGCGGCCGCCGCTGGTGTGGGAGGCGTGGGACGGGGACCGCTGGTCGGCGTGCGAGGTGGAGAAGGACGACACGGGCGGCTTCAACCGGTCCGGCGAACTGATCCTGCATCTGCCCGCCACCCACACCCCGGGCCGGGTCGTCCGGCGCACCGGCGGCTGGCTGCGCTGCCGGCTCGTCGAGGCGGCGGCCGACCAGCCGACGTATGTGGCACCGCCGGTGGTACGAGGCGTCACCGCGTTCACGATCGGCGCGACCGTCGGCGCGGAGCACGCGGAACGGATCACGGACGAGGTTCTGGGCACGGCCGAGGGGGTGCCGGGGCAATCGTTCACGGTCTCCCGGCCGCCGGTCGTGCCGGACGAGTTCGCGCTGGAGGTGACACCGCCGGAGCCGGCGCGCGCGGTGGGCGCCGGAGCAGGATCGGCCGGTGGGAGTGCGCCGGCCGACGTGTGGACGCGGGTCGACGACTTCGCCCATTCCGCCCCGGACGACCGGCACTTCACGCTCGACGAGGGTACGGGCCGGGTCGAGTTCGGTCCGGCGGTCCGCGAACGGGACGGCTCGATACGTCACTTCGGCGCGGTCCCGGTCAAGGGAGCTTCGGTACGAGTCCGTTCGTACCGGACGGGCGGCGGGGCGCAGGGCAACGTGGCCCGCGGGACCCTGCGGGTGCTGCGCGGCACGGCGCCGTTCGTGGCCCGGGTGGAGAACCGGCGGCCGGCCGTCGGCGGGGTCGACGGCGAGACCGTGGACAGCGCCCGGATCCGGGGCCCGCTGACCCTCCGTACCCTCCAACGCGCCGTCGTCCCCCAGGACTACGAACTGCTCGCCCGCGAGGTCGCGCCGGACGCGGCCCGCGTGCACTGCGTCCCCGAGGACGGCGAGGCCGGGGTGCGGCTGCTCGTCGTGCCCTCGGGGCGCGGCGACGCGCACGGGCGGATCGCCTTCGACGAACTGATCCCGCCGCCGGGCACCCTGGAGCGGATCGCCCGCCATCTCGACGCCCGCCGCCCGATCGGCGCGCGGCTCGCCGTCGAGCCGCCGTACTACATGGGCGTCACCTTCGTGGCGACGGTGCAGGCGGGGCGCGGCGCCTCGGCCGAGCGGGTCCACGAGGACGCCCTGACCGCGCTGAACGGCTACTTCAACGCGCTCACCGGCGGGCCGTCGGGGGATGGCTGGCCGTTCGGGCGGCCGGTGCAGACGGGCGAGGCGTACGCGGTGCTCCAGCGGGTCGCGGGCGTCGACCTGGTCGACGACGTACGGCTCTACCGGGCCGACCCGGTGACCGGGCAGCGCACCGAGGTGCCCGACGGGCGGATCGCCCTCGACCGGCACGCGCTCGTCTTCTCGTACGAGCACCAGCTGCGGGTCCGGGAGGTCTGAACCGCCGTGCGCACCGACGTCCCCGGGCTGCCGAGCCCGCATCCGCTGATCGACCTGCTGCCCGCGGTCTATCTCGAACACGACTTCCTGGCACGGTTCCTGGAGGCCCTCGACGAGGTGCTGGCGCCGGTGCTGCTGAGCGTCGACAACCTGCCCGCGTACCTCGACCCGCGGCACGCGCCCGAGGACTTCCTGGAGTGGCTGGCGGGCTGGGTGGCGGTGGAGCCGCCCGGCGAACCCGGCGCGGTCCCGGTGGAACGACGGCGCGCCGAGGTACGGGGCGCGGTCGCCCGGCACCGGGCGCGCGGCACGACGGCCGGGCTCACGGAGGCGCTGCGCCTGGAGACGGGCGGGGTGGAGCCGCGGATCACGGAGAGCGGCGGGACGGTGTGGTCGACCACCCCGGGCACGCCGCTGCCGGGCGGCGGCCGGCCGTGGGTGACGGTGCGGCTCGCGATGCCGGATCCCGGACGGGTGCGCCGGGCCCGTCTGGAGGAACTGATCCGGGGCGAGATCCCGGCGCATGTGGGGTTCACGCTGGAACTGCTGCCGGGGGGCGCGGGATGAGCGGTACGGACGGTCCGGGACGGCCGGGCGGCGGAATGATCTGCCCGGTGTGCGGGCGGCGGAACGAGCCGGGGACGCCGTTCTGCGCGTCGTGCGGGACGTTCCTGGACTGGGACGAGGAAGCCGACGGGGACGAGGGAGGAGGCGGGGGCGCGAGAGGGACCGGAAGCGCCGGTCGGGAGGCTCCCCCGGTGGCGGCGCCGGCACCCGCGCCCCCTCCGCCGCATGTGGCTCCCGCGCCGCCGGTGGCTCCGGTCGCCCCGGCACCCCCCGTCCCGCCGACACCTTCCGTACCTCCCGTGGCGTCCGTACGCCCCACCCGACCTGCCCCACCCGCACCACCCGGGCCTCCCGCACCTCCCTCACCCCCCGTCCCCTCGTCCCCGCTGCCCCCCGAGGTCGGGCCGCGGCGGCCGGGGGCCGAGACCGGGCCGGCCGTGCCGGGGCCGCCGCCGGACCGGGAGGAGGCGCCGCCCCGTCCCGTACGGCAGGCGCCGGCCGCGACCGTACGGTGTCCCAACTGCGGCACCGAGAACGCGGCCGACCGCACCCTGTGCGTCCGGTGCGCGCTGCTCCTCGACCCCGGGCCGCCGCCCGCCGTCCGGCCTCCGTGGTGGCGCCGGCTGCTGCACCGCGAACGGCGGCCGGCTCCGGTCGCGGGCACCCGCCCGCGCCCCGCCTGGCGCCGCCCCCGGGTCGCGCTGCCGCTGATCCTGCTGCTGCTCGCCGTCGGCGTCTGGTTCGCCCTGCCGCGCGTGGGTGGCTGGCTGGGCCTCGCGCGCGACGAGACGGGGACGCCCGAATCGCTGCCGCCCACCGCCTTCCGGGCGTCCAGCGCGCTGAAGGACCATCCGGCGGGCGCGGCCTTCGACGGCTTCAACAACCGCTACTGGGCGCCCGCCACCCCGGACGCGACACTGGAGGCCGACTTCGAGAAGCCCGGGGTGCGGGTCACGAAGCTGGTGGTGTTCGGCGGGATCTCGGCGAAGCAGGACGAGTTCCTGACCCAGGCCCGCCCGGCCCGGCTGCGGGTGGAACTGCTCACGGCGGACGGCGAGACGAAGACCCAGCGCGTCACCCTCAAGGATCAAGCGGGTCAGCAGACCTTCGACGTACGCGGTACGGACGTGGTCCGGGCCCGGCTCGTTCCGGAGACCTGGTACGGGGCCGGGCACGACCGTCGACTCGCGGTGGCCGAGGTCGAGTTCTTCGGACACCGCGGGTGAGGGGCTTCTTGGCGGACCAGGGCCCCGGACCGGGGACTCCGGGCCCGGGCCCGCGGTCCTAGGGCCATCGGCCGTTCCGCGCGGAGCGGAGCCGCGCCTACCGTCCCCGGCATGACCACGTATCACGCCGACACGACCGGCGTCCTCGACGAAGCCCTCCAGCGACTGCACGCCCACGGCCCCGAGCACCACGGCCGGCTCAGCAATCACGCCCCGATGGCCGTCGAGGCCCTCGCCGCGCACGGCCAGGCGGGCGCGGTACACCGCTGGCTGGATCACTACGCCCCGAAGCTGGAGGAGTTCCCGTCCCGCGTCGCACCGGTCACGGCCGACGGCTGGGCGGACGCGCTCGGCGACATCCGCCGGGCCGCCGACTGGATCGACTTCTTCGGCCGCGAACTCGCCGGCCGGCCCTGGCGCGACGTGCTCGCCGCGTGGTGGCCGCGACTGCTTCCGGGGCTGTACGGCGCGGCGACGCACCCGGTGATCCGGGTCGGTCACGCCGTCCGCACCCTGCTGGCCGCCGGCGAGGACGTCACCGCGCCGCGGCTGGCGGAACTCGGCCAGGCGCTGGGCTACTGGGCCGCCCGCCACCTCGCCGTCACCGGCGTCCGCCCGCTGCCCGGAGCCGTGCCGAGCGCCGCCGCCGCGCTCGACGCCGTACCGCTGCTCGCCGAGCAGAGCGGCATCTTCCCGGACCGGCTGGCCCGGGTCGCCGGTCTGCCGGTGTGGGCGGACGGGGTCACCGACCCCGACACGGCGCACGCGCGCCTGACCGAACTCGTCCGCGCCGCCACCCACCGGTACGCGACCCACGGCCACGGCGAGGAGACGATGCTGGTCCACGCGGCCACGGCGCCCAACGCCGTCCTCCGGGTCCTCCCGGCCCTCCCCCGCGCCCAGTGGGCACCGAGCCTGACCGCCGCGTGGACCGCTTCGGCGGCCGTCACCGCGATGTACGGCCCGGCATCCCCGCTGCCCGCGACCGACCCCGGCTCGCTCACCGCCGGAGACCTCGTCGCGCTCGCCCTCGACCACGGCGACGAGCACGTCATCAAGCTCACGGACACGGCGCTGGACGTCGGCGACGGCCCGGCGTTCTCGGCCGCGCTCCGCGCGATCGAGCTCAGCGCCCGCCCGTGACTCCCCCGCCGGTCCGCGACAGCGTCGCCCCGCACGTCATGCCGTGATCGCGGCCAGTGTGGCGTCGGTCGTCGTCCGGAGGGTGGCCGCGTCGGCGCCCGCGCGGGAACGGAGGTTGACGCCGTAGGCGAGGAGGGCGAGGACGTCGGCGGTGGTGCCGGGGTCGGCGGCGGGAGCGAGCCGGCCGAGGTCGCGGGCGGTACGCAAGGCGGCGTGGAGGGCGTCGCGCAGCTCGTCGTGGTGGTGGTCGAGGAGGGCGCGGACCTCGGGGGTGGCGTGTTCGGCGCCGGCGTGGGCGTGGGCGACGAGGCAGCCCCAGCCGGCGTACTCGCCCGTACAGCGCGCGTCGACGAGGGCGGCGAAGAAGGCGGCGACGGCGGGCAGGCCGCGGGGGTCCTCGGCGAGTGCGCGGAAGGCTGGGCGGGAGAACCGGTCGCGGTACCGGCCGAGGGCGGCGAGGTAGAGGTCCTGCTTGCCGCCGAAGGTGCCGCTAGAAGAGCCGGACGACCGTCTCCAGGGCCGTGTCCGGGTCGAAGTGCTTGGTGTCGGCCATCGTCGGGGCCCTCTCGCTGCGTGGGTCTTCACCGGCGGGCTGCCCGGGTGCCCGAGCGTCGGACGTCCGGCCGACCGGCGCCCCGGCGACCGGGCGCCCGCGTTCCGGCTGCCGTCGGCGGCCGGCGGCACGGTCGGACTGGACGAACTGCTCGCGGACGGCCCCGCCGTGCTCACCTTCTACCGGGGCGCCTGGTGCCCGTACTGCAACCTCGCCCTGCGCGCCCTCCGGCAGAGCCACGCGGACATCGCCGCGCGCGGCGCGCGCCTCGTCGCCGTCTCTCCGCAGGTGCCGGACGAGTCGCTCTCGCTGTCCGAGCGGCACGCCCTCGCCTTCGACGTACTGAGCGACGTCGGCTCCGGCACCGCGCGGCGGTACGGTCTCGCCTTCGACCTTCCCGAGGACCTCGCCGCCGCCTACGACCGGCTCGGCTTCGACCTCCAGCGGGTCAACGGCGGGCATCCGCGCACCCTCCCGATGCCCGCGACGTACGTCGTCGACCGCGCCGGGACCATCCGCCGGGCCTTCGTCGACACCGACTACACCGCACGCGCGGAACCGTCCGACATCCTCGCCGCGCTCGACGCCCTGGCCTGAAACCCCTCCCCCGGCCGGGCGCGCATGGCCGGCGCCGGACGGGGCAGCCGCCTCGTGAAGGAACGTGTCGGTACGTGTCGGTCGCGGAGGTGCGGACATGGATCCCGTGGAGTGCGGCCACAGCGCTCCCGCCGCGGCGCCCGGGCCGCGGACGTACCGGACGCCGAGCGGCACGGCGTGGGTCGTCCGCGAGCCGTCGCCGGTACCCGGCACGGTCGTCCTGTCCGCGACCGGGGAGTTCGACCTGCACACCGTCAGATGTCTGCGGCAGGCGCTCGCCGAGGCCCGGCACGAGGACGGCGGGCGCACCGTGCTCGACATCTCGCAGGTGTGCTTCGGCGACTCGTCGTTCCTGCACGTGCTGGTGGCGGCACGGTCGGCCGACCCCGGCTTCGTCCTGGCCGGCCCGGTCCCGCGGCAGCTGCGCCAGCTGTTCTCGCTGAGCGGGACCCAGCGCATGTTCACGATCGTCAAGGACCGCGCCGCCCTCGGGTTCGGCTGACCCGGACGCACCGGGCGAGGCCCGGGGCGCCGGAAGACAGGGGGAAGGCAGGGGGGAGGCAGGGGGGAGGTACGGAAGGGAGGCCGCGACCGCATGGGCGCCATGAACGGTACGTACGGCAGCGGCGGCACGACCGGCGCGAGCGGCACCGGCGGCACAAGCCGGCCGGACCGCGTGAGGGCGGCACCCGGCCGCACGGAACGCCTGGCCGTACGCACCCTGACCCCGCCACCGGCCGAGGGAACCGGGCCCGGGGACGAGACCGTCGTCCTCGCCGTGACCGGCGAACTCGACCATGACACCGCGGCCCCGCTCAAGGAGGCCCTGACCACGCACACCGGCCCCGGTCGGCGGATCGTCGTGGACTGCGCCGGGCTGCGCTTCTGCGACTCGACCGGCCTGAACGTCCTGCTCCGGGCACGGCTGCGGATGCTGGCCGACGGGGGCCGGCTGGACCTCTCCGGGCTCGGGCCGCCGGTGGACCGGATGTTCGAGATCACGGGCGCGCTGTCCGTCTTCCGTGTGTACGCGGACACGGCCGCCGCGCTCGCGGACGCGCCGGCGGCCGACGTCCCCGCGACCACGCCGGAGGGGTCATGACCGCGTCCGGCGCCGACCGCTTCGGCACGGGGGACCCGGCCCCCGTGCCGCCCCCGCCGGAGCCGGCGCGGGAGCAGGTCCGCCGGCTCGTCCTGGACGGGGCCGGTGGCGCCGTGACCCGGTGCCGCGACTTCACGGCGGCGGCGCTCGCCGAGTGGGGCTGGCTCCCGGCGGCGACCCCGGAGGGGCGCGAGCGCGCGGAGGACGTGCTGCTCCTGGTCTCCGAGGTGGTGACCAACGCCTGTCTGCACGCGGGCGGGCCGGAGGAACTCGTGCTGCGTCACCGCGGCGGCGCGGGCCGGGCGGACCCCCGCGGCCGGCTGCGGATCGAGGTGGCCGACGCCAGCCCCGTACCCCCGCGTCCGCGCGCCCCGCGCTCCCCCGCTCTGCCCGGCGGGCACGGTCTGATGGTGCTCGACCGGCTGGCGGGCGCCTGGGGCTCGGCGGCCCGGGCGGACGGCGGCCCCGGGAAGGTGGTGTGGCTGGAGATCAGCCGTCCGCCGGTTCCGCCCGCGTGGAACCCGTCCCCCGACGGGAAGCCCGGGAACGAGCCTGGGAACGGAGGGAGGCCGGGGAACGAGGGGAAGCCGGGGAGCGACGGGGAGCGCGGCAGCGGTCCACCCGGCCGTCCCGGTCGGCGAGGAGCCCCGCTCTGAGTTCGCCGAGGATGCGGGCGAGCAGCCGGGAGACGTGCATCTGGGACAGTCCGAGCCGCGCGCCGATCTCCGCCTGGGTGAGTTCCTGGCCGAACCGGAGCGACAGGATCCGCCGGTCCCGCTCATCGAGGCCCGCGATGAGCGGCCGCAGCGACGCCAGGTCCTCGATCAGTTCGTACGCGGAGTCCGGCGCGGCCAGCAGCCGCAGATACGTGCGCGGGGTCTCCGCCTCCTCGTCGAGGGCGCCTTCAAGAGAACGGGCGGTGTAGCCGCGGGCCGCCAGCTCGCCCTCGGCGACGCGTTCCTCGCTGAGGTGCAGGTACGCGGCGAGTTCGGCGCGGGTCGGGCGGTGGCCGAGCCGCTGTTCGAGCAGGTCGGCGGTCCTGGCGAGGTCGATGCGCAGTTCCTGGAGCCGGCGTGGCACCCGGACGGCCCAGCTCGTGTCCCGGAAGAAGCGTTTCATCTCGCCGACGACGGTCGGCAGCGCGAACGCCGAGAACTCGATGCCCCGGCCCGGGTCGAAGCGGTCGATCGCCTTGATCAGGCCGATGGTGCCGACCTGGACGATGTCCTCCACCTCCTCGGGCCGGTGCCGGAAACGTCGGGCGGCGAACCGGACCAGGCTCAGGTTGAGCTCCACGAGGACGTTGCGGACATAGGCGTGCTCGGGTGTGCCCGGCTCGAGGTCCCGCAGCCGGACGAGCAGCGCGACGGACAGGATCTGCGCCTGGCGGGTGGAGACCCTGGTCGGACGGGCGATCTCGGGAAGGCCGGCCAGCGCCGCGCGCCGGGTGGTGGCGGACGCGCCGGCGGCCGTCGGGGTGGCCATGTGGCTCCTTGTGCGCTCCTGCGTCGCTCCTTCTGCGGAGGTGCCTTCTCCGGAGGTGCCTTCTCCGGAGGTGCCTTCTGCGGAGGTGAGGGCGGTGGGCCCGCGGCGCCGACGGCCGAAGGGACGTGCGGCGGGGTCCGTCGGTCGGTCGTCCCTCAAGGAACATCCCGAGGAACACCCCGAGGAACGTCTCGAAGGAGAGGATTCCCGCCCGGCCGGTCTTTGACACGGTTTGATCCGCCCCGGAGCGGAAAGCCGCAGCGTATGGCGATACGGACGGAACGCGGGGCGCGGACTCCGGACCCGGCGGGGCGCCTGCCGGGGTCCGGGGGCCGGTCCTCCCTGCGCCATGCGCTGACGGACGGGCCCGGGGTGGTCGCGGAGTGCCGCGATCTCACCCGGTGGGCGCTGCGCGCCTGGTTCGGCCCGGACGGGGACCCCGCGCGGACGCCGGCCGCGGACGCCCTGCTGCTGGTGTCCGAGGTCGTGACCAACGCCCGCACGCACGGCGGGGCCCCGTACGAGATCCGGCTGGACCGCGTCGGGCGGACGCTGCGGGTCCGGGTCGGCGACACCAGCCCCGTCCCGCCCCGGGCGCGCGGCCCGCACCGGCCCGACCACCCCTCGGGGCACGGGCTCTTCCTGCTCCAGCGGCTGGCGACCCGGTGGGGATCGGTGCCCCGGGGTCCCGCCGGCAAGACGGTGTGGTTCGAGGTGGAGGTGCCGCCGGCGTCGGCGGAGGTGGTCGAGGAGCCGCTGGAGGCCGGTACGGGGCCGGTGGACGGTCCCTGACCGGTGGTTCCCTGGCCGGCGTGCGACCGCGCCTTCCCGGAGGCCCCGCGGTGGGCCCGGTCCTAGAGTGGACGGAGGGCACCGGCCCTCCGCGTACGCGTCCCTTCCCGGTGTCCCGGCCCCCGGCGTCCCCGGTGTACGAGGTCCTTCATGGCAGAGCGCGAAGCATCGTCCCGCGACGGACAGGGCACCGCACGGCCCGCACCCGACCCGCGTGACACCGCCGCCGCGGCCAACACCGCCGACACGACCGACACGGCCCGTTCCTCCGCTTCCTCTGCCTCCTCCGGTTCCTCCGGCGCGCCGGACGAGCGGGCGCTGCGGCGACTGCTCGCCGGGCTCACCGCCGTACGGGACGGGGATCTGTCCGTACGCCTGCCGGAGGGCGCGGACGGCGTCCTGCCCGAGATCGCGGCCGTCTACAACGACATGGTCGACCGGCTGTCGCTGCTCACCTCCGAGGTCACCCGGGTGGCGGGCGAGGTCGGCGGGCAGGGTCTGCTGGGCGGGCGGGTGCACGAGCCGCGGGCGCGCGGGGCGTGGCAGGAGCTGACCACCGGCGTGAACACCATGGCCGACAACCTCACCTCGCAGGTCCGCTCGATCGCGCAGGTCGCCACCGCCGTCGCGCGCGGCGACCTCACACAGAAGATCCGGGTGGAGGCGCGGGGCGAGATCCTGGAGCTGAAGGAGACCATCAACACGATGGTCGACCGGCTGTCGTCGTTCGCCGAGGAGGTCACCCGGGTGGCCCACGAGGTCGGCACCGAGGGCAAACTCGGCGGCCAGGCCCGGGTCCGCGGGGTGTCCGGCACCTGGAAGGACCTCACCGACAACGTCAACTCGATGGCGGACAACCTCACCAACCAGGTCCGCAACATCGCCCAGGTCACCACGTCCGTGGCCCAGGGCGATCTGACCAGCCGGATCGACGTGTCGGCGCGCGGCGAGATCCTGGAGCTCAAGACCACCATCAACACGATGGTCGACCAGCTGTCGTCGTTCGCGGCCGAGGTCACCCGGGTGGCCCGCGAGGTCGGCACGGAGGGCAAGCTCGGCGGCCAGGCGGAGGTCGAGGGCGTGTCCGGGACGTGGATGCGGCTCACCGAGAACGTCAACGAGCTGGCCGGGAACCTGACCCGCCAGGTCCGGGCGATCGCCGAGGTGACCAGCGCGGTCGCCGAGGGCGATCTGACCCGCTCCATCACCATGGACGCGCCCGGCGAGGTCGGCGAGCTGCGCGACAACATCAACGCGATGGTCGAGTCGCTGCGCGCCACCACCCGCGCGAACGAGGAACAGGACTGGCTGCAGACGAATCTCGCCCGGGTCACCGCCCTGCTCCAGGGCACCCGCGGGGTGTCCGAGATCGCCGAGCTGATCATGACGGAGGTGCCGCCGCTGGTGTCGGCGCAGTACGGGGCGTTCTTCATCGTGGAGGAGAGCGCGTACGGTCCGGTCCTGACGATGTCCGCCTCGTACGGGCTGCCCACCCCGGGCCCCGGCCGGCACGCGCGCCGCTTCAAGATCGGCGAGGGTCTGGTCGGGCAGGCGGCCCGGGACCGGCGCGCGCTGCTCGTCGACCCGCTGCCCGAGGGGTACGCCACGATCTCCTCCGCCGTCGGTTCGAGCGGCCCCGCGGCCCTCGTCGTGCTGCCGATCGTGGTCGAGGAGCAGGTGCTCGGCGCCGTCGAGCTGGCCTCGCTCCAGCCCTTCGGCGCGCTCCAACGCGACTTCCTGGACCGGTTCGTGGTGAGCGCGGGGGCCGTCCTCAGTTCCCTGGTGGCCAATCTGCGCACCGACGAGCTGCTCGCCCAGTCCCGCAGCCTGGCCGACGAACTACGATCCCGCACCCAGGAGTTGCAGGCCCGACAGCGGGAACTGCAACGCTCCAACGCCGAGTTGCAGGAACAGGCGGAGCTGCTCGCCGACCGCAACAAGGACATCGAGTCGAAGAACCGGGTCATCGAACAGGCCCGGCAGGAACTGGAGACGCGGGCGCAGCAGCTGTCGCGGACGTCGATGTACAAGTCCGAGTTCCTCGCCAACATGAGCCACGAGCTGCGCACCCCGCTCAACAGTCTGCTGATCCTGGCCAGGTTGCTCGCCCAGAACCCGGAGGGGAACCTGACGGCGAAGCAGACCGACTACGCGGAGGTCATCCACTCGGCCGGCTCCGATCTGCTCCAGCTCATCAACGACATCCTCGACCTGTCGAAGGTGGAGGCGGGCAAACTGGAGGTGCGGCGCGAGCCGTTCGCGCTGACCCAGCTCCTGGAGTACCTGGAGGCGGCGTTCGGCCCGGTCGCCGACGAGCGGGGGCTCGACTTCACCGTCACCGTCGCCCCGGACGTACCGGCCCATCTGACCAGCGACGAGGCACGGTTGCGGCAGGTGCTGCGCAATCTGCTGTCCAACGCGCTGAAGTTCACCGAACGGGGCCGGGTGTCGCTGACCGTCGAGCACACGCCGCCGGACGAGATCCCGGCGGCCCTGCGCGAGGCGGCGGAGGGCGAGGGCCGGCCGGTGCTCGCCTTCCGGGTGGCGGACACCGGCATCGGTATCCCGGGCGACCGGCTGCGGCACATCTTCGACGCCTTCCACCAGGGGGACGGGACCACGGCGCGCGAGTACGGCGGGACCGGTCTCGGCCTGTCGATCAGCCGGGAGCTGGCCGCGCTGCTCGGCGGGGTCATCGAGGTCGAGAGCACCCCGGGCGAGGGCAGCGTCTTCACCTTCCACCTGCCCGAACGGGTGGTGGAGGGCGGGGCGACGGACAGCGGGACGGCGGAGGGCGGAACGGAGGCCGACCGAAAAACGGAGACCGGCGGGACGGACGAGGCGAGCACGTCGGAGACCACGACCGAGACCGAGGCCGGTGCCGAGCCCGAGACGGCCCGCACACGGGCCGGGGCGGAGACGACGGAGACGACGACCGCCGAGGGCGGCCGGCGCCGGACCGTCCCGCCCGCCGCCGGCGCCGCCACCGTGCTCGTCGTCGACGACGACACCCGTAACGTCTTCGCCCTCGCCCAGGTCCTGGAGTCGCACGGGCTGCGCGTCCTCACCGCCGGCGG